>DATELP010000044.1:0-13087 GCA_035276425.1 Pyrinomonadaceae bacterium | reverse complement strand
AAACTCCGGAGAAGCTCGCGCCCATCGTTGCGCGTGCGCGCAACCGTGGAACCGAAGTTTGTTTGCGAATGGGATTGTTGTGCCGGCCGACGCACGAGGAAGCGGTCAGCGCGGCGCAGAGTCTGTTGCCTGTAGATCGGAGCGAAAGTACGACGACGTTGAAAGACGATTCGCAGATGTATCGCGAAGGAAAGAGTCTCAAGGCCGATGCGCACTGGTTGAACGACAATCTCTGGACCGGACTTGTGCCACACTACGGACCCGTCTGGACCACGCTGCTCGGCACACCGCGCGAGATCGCCGACACGTTTCTCGAGTATGGCCGCATCGGCGTGACGCAATTCATCATCTCCGGCTGGCCCGAGGTCGACACCATCGACACCCTCGGCCGCGAAATACTGCCGCTGGTACGTGCGGATGAGTAATGTCGCAGCGGCTTCGCCGCCGGAAAGAGAAGTGTTAGGTGGAGACCAGTGGCAGCATCGCTGCGGCTTCGCCGCCGGAATGAGAAATGTTAGGTGGAGACCAGTGGCAGCACCGCTGCGGCTCCGCCGCCGGATGTGAGGCGGGGCTTCGCCCCGCCGGAGAGCCTTTGAAAAAATGAGGGGCTGTGCCCATCGTTCGGGCTCAGCCCGTACCGGGGGCGGAGCCCATACTTGAAGAAGAAACTAGACCGGCGGGGCAAGCCCCGCCTCACATCCGGCGGCAAAGCCGTTGTGGTTAGTAAGGGAGCATGAAGCTTAGATTTCATTGGATGATGCCGAAGGGTGGCGAGGTCGCGATGAAGACCGCGCAGGAGACTTCGCGTGTGGCCACGACGAAGGCGAGCAGCCCCGCCGCGATCCCCGACATGGAAGGGTGGACCACGTTCGCGCGTTGTGCGGAAGACGCGGGAATCGAATCGGTGTTGCTTTCGTTCAGCCGCTACGAGCCGGACACGATCCTGATCGCGTGCGCGATCGGTCAGGTTGCGACGAAGCTCAAGTTTATCGTCGCCTATCGCATGGGACTGATGCAGCCCGCGACGTTCGTACAACAGGTGAACACGTTGTCAGGAACGATCGGTGGGCGCGTGAGTTTGAATATCGTCGCCGGCAGCTCAACAGTCGAGCAGCGCGGCTACGGCGACTTCCTGGACCACGACGAGCGTTACGCGCGCGCCGAAGAGTTTCTCACTGTGTGTCGTGCGTTCTGGGCCAACAATGGCGACGTCAACTTCGACGGCAAGTATTGTCACGTTGAGAAGGGAAAGATCTTCACGCCGTTTCAGGCGCCAGATCGAACCGCGCCTGAGATCTACGTCTCCGGTCATTCGGAGCAGGCGCTGCATCTCGCGCAGACTCAAGGCTCGTGCTATTTGCGTTTGATCGACACGCCCGAAAAGCTCAGCCCCGCGGTTTCACACTTTCGCGGCAACGGTATCGAAGTTTGTCTGCGACTCTGCGTAGTTTGCCGGCCGACACACGAAGAAGCGCTAGCTGCGGCTCAAGCGCTGTTGCCTCCGGAAGAGATCGGCCGTGAAGAACGCGGCATCCTGACGCGCAGCGATTCAACGGTTCTCAAAGACGCGCTCGCCGCGGCCGATAATGTCGGCTGGTTGAATAAAAACCTGTGGGCCGGACTCGTGCCCTACTACGGTTCATCGGCGATGACGCTAGTCGGCGCGCCTGAGGATCTGGCGGCCGCGTTTCTCGAGTACAAACGAATCGGCGTCACACAGTTCATCATCTCCGGCTGGCCCAAGCTGGACGAGATGGTGATCTTCGGCCGCGAAGTATTGCCCTTAATCCGCGCCGCGGAACAAGCTAATGACTGATCCTCGATCCCATTTCATTGAGCGGTTACGCTCCGCGCGCGTCGAAGCCGATCCCTTCCCGCACTACTATCTCGAGGGCGTCTTCCCCGACGACTATTACCAGGAGCTACTGCGGCATCTTCCGGGCAGCAACATTTACGAAAATCTTTACGAAGTAACGACTCTGAAACTCGATCATTTCAAACATCGCTACCAGCGAGACTTAACCGAAGGTTGGACAAACGCGCTGCCACCAGAGTTGCAAGCATTCTGGAATCCATTCAACGACTGGTTTCTCTCACCGCAACTCGCGCAAGCGGTGCTCGAATCATTCGCTGAACCGCTGCGGCCGCGCATTGGTGATAAAGCATCGTGGCCGGAAGTGTCGGTCGAGGCGCAGTTCATCCGCCATCGTCCCGGGTACTTTCTTGGACCACATTCGGATCTCTACACGAAGCTGGTCGTGGTGTTGCTGTATCTCGCTCCCGACGATCGTGCGCAACGCCTCGGCACTTCGCTATATCGTCCGAAAGTCGAGGGCTTCAGTTGTCCCGACAGCAAGCACTACCCGTTCGAAGATTTCATTCGCGTGAAGACCGCACCGTACAAACCTAATTCGCTGTTGGCGTTTGTTCGCTCCGATATCTCGTTTCACGGACTCGATCCGTTGACTGAAGAAGACGTCGCAACCGAAGGCCGCGACGTGATTCAGTACGTCATACACGACAAAGCCGTACGCGAGGCGCAGCTCCGAGCTAAACGTGCGGAGGCGGCGTCATGAAGCGGCGAATTCTTTTCGTTTGCCGCGCAGGGTCGAGTGAGGGCGCGCGCAGCACGCAAGCACTTGCGTCACTCGATAACGTTGAGGTTGTAACCGCGGACGCCAGCGATTTTGACTCGTTGATGCGTGTAGCAGATGCATCGTTTGAACGAATCGTCACCGCACAGGAGACGTTGCTGGAGATCGTGGCGCAGGCGAACGAAGCACTCGGTCTTCCCGGATTGAGCGTCGAAACAGTTCGAAACGCGTTGGATAAGTCGCGTTTGAAAGCGACGCTAAAGCGTGCCGGCATCAACACGCCCGCCTACGAGGTCGTTGCAAACCTGGAAGAAGCACAGCGCTTTGCGAGAGAAATCGGCTTTCCAATGGTTTTAAAATCCCTCTCCGGCAGCGGTGCGTTAGCGACATTCGTGATTCACAGCGACGACGATCTGCAAAGAGTAACCGGCTTAGGCGCATTTCTCGCGGAGCAGTACATCACGGGCCAGGAACTCTGCGTCGATACGATCACGATCGACGGCGAGCCGCGGTTTCACTCGGTCTGCTGTTATCAACCGTCGATACTCGAAGCCGTGGAAGACACGCAGATTCTTTGGTCCTGCGTGATGCCGCGTGACATGACGCCATACGAGAACTTCATCGAGCAGGGACTGAAAGCGGTTAAAGCGTTGTTGGTCAGAAACGCGATGACGCACATGGAAGGTTTCATCGACACAAGCGGACGCCCGTGGTTCACCGATGCGACCTTGCGGCCCGCCGGTGCGCGTATTGCGCCGATGCTTGCTTACGCCTACGACATCGATCCGTATCGTGCGTGGGCCAGAGTCGCGGTTGACGAAGCTTTCGATGGTCCATGGGAACGAAAGTACGCTGTCGGCACGATCTTCTTGCGCGGCCCTGGTTCAGGTTCAGTGACGCAGCTAAGCGGCGTCGAACGTGTAGAGCACGAATTCGGCGACATGATCGCGGAGGCGCGCTGGCCACGCGTTGGTACACGCAAGTCAGCGACGTACACGGGCGACGGCTACCTCACGATTCGTCATCCGGACACCGCAGTGGTCCAACAAGCGCTGCGCTCCATCGCGCAGTTAGTGAAGCTTACTTACAGTTCCGACGAACCGCTGGCCACAGAAACGTGGGGACAGAGATTGGAAAAATTCAACGAGTTAAATCGACCCGCATGGGACGTTAGTTCAGAGTTCAACCTTTAGGTTGCCAGCAAACTAAAGTTTGAACTCAAAACGAGAACTTGAGTGGAGGAGAACATGGTGACAGAAGCGCCACGCGCATTTAATCGCGAGATGTATCACGACCATCCGGAAAACGTTTTTTACGGCACGGACGACGGCAACCAGGATGGTTCATTCAGTGAGTTTGCCGAGATCAAGGCTCACTACGAAAGCGTTGCGCCCGAGCGCCACGAAAACATTCACATGATCAGCGTCGTCGGCGGTCTGTACGGCCTGAATCTCATTCCGCTGTGGAAACCGAAGCGGATCACAATCTTCGACATCAACCCGACGGCGGTCACGTATTTCAAAATCATTCATCACGTGTTCACCACGAGCCGCGACGTCGCACATTTTCTGCAGCGTCTCACCGATGGCGACTACGAAGCACAAACCGAGCGCGAACAGTTCGTGCGCGAAAACATCCAGCTCAAGCAACGCGGTGCGTTGCCGCGCGAACGCGGCTCCACCAAACGTCCCTACGAGCAGAGCTGGCAATACGCGTTCGAACACTTCGATCTCACTAAAAAACTTCTCAGCGAAGTACCGCTCGAGATTCGCACCGAGCCGATGGAGAGCGACGACTTCCGTGCGTGGATTCGCGAACAGAACAACCTCTGGATCTACAGTTCCAACATCACGGAGTTTCACTACTTCGATCTCGATTTTGCGGACACGTCAAACGTGGCGCTCTTGCAGATTATTTATCCGGGCAACGTGCAGTTGCTCGATCTGGCGCCACTCGCCGGGGGTCCAGTGAAAGTCAATTACAAGATTCCGCTTCGGGCGGCGCGCGTTTAGGAGAACAAGCGATGGTGAACAAGACACGGATCAAAACTGACGGCGCACCGCCGGCGCTCGGTACTTACTCGCAAGCGATTCGCACGGGCGATCTCATTTTTTTAACGGGTCAAACCGGCCGCAATCCTGACACGCTACAACTCGAAGAAGGACTCGAAGCGCAAACGCGGCGCACGTTGTCGAACCTCGAAGCGGTTCTCAACGCTGCCGGTTGTTCGACTGCCGATATCGTGAAGGTCACGCTGCTAATGGCGGATATCAAAGACTTCAAAGTCATCGATCAGATCTATTCCGCGTGGCTGCCGGGTTTGGGAGTCACCCCACTTCCGGCGCGCACGGCGTTCGCCGCTGCGGGCCTTCCGCACGGCGCGCTGATGATGATGGATATCGTCGCCGCGTTTCCGCTCGAATGAAGCCGCAAAAGGCACAAAAGTGTTAGCAAGCTGCGCTTGTGCTTCTTTGTGGCTATGAAGGTAGATGCGAATCACCATTGTCATTGCGGGACTCGGCGGCGGCGGTGCTGAGCGCGTCGCCGTCAATCTCGCAAACGCGTGGTCCATCCGCGATTACCGGCCCACACTCCTCACGATCTCGCAAAAAACAATTCCGCCGGCTTACAAGATCGACGATGGCGTGGAACTGCGCGATCTCGGTTGGCCGCGCCCAACTCGCGAGTATGAATTAAACGCGATGACCGTCGCGCCGATCGTTCGCGCGATTAATGCAAACGATTTCAGGGCGCTGATGACCGATCTGCCGATGCTGGCGGCGCTTCAAGTCGCGATTTTGAAAACTGAGCCGGACGTGGTCGTTTCATTTATCACGCAAACAAACGTTCGCGTGCTGGCGGCGCTTCATGAGGCGAAAATTCCGGTGATTGTTTGTGAAGTTACTGACGCGCGGCGTCTTTACATGCGCGACTGGCATCGGCCGCGCGACCTGTTTTATCGTCACGCCGCGCATCTCGTCGCGACTGATCCATTGATTGCGGAATGGTTCACCGCACGCGGCGCACGTGCAAGCTCGATCCACAACCCCCTCATCGCACCCACGGCGCCAATCCGTACGGATAGCACCTCTCGCAAGCGGGTCATCACCCTATCCAGGCTGTCGTCGGAGAAGCGAGTCGAGTGGCTAGTGCGCGCCTTCGCCGCTCTCGTCGAACGTTTTCCCGAGTGGGATCTCGAAGTCTACGGCCACGGCGCACAACGAAACTTTCTCGAACATCTTGCGGAAGATATCGCGCCACGTGGCCGCATCAGAATCTGCGGTTTCTCACCCGATGCCTTCGGCGTGCTCGCCGGTGCTGACATCTACGTCTCGGCATCGTGGATCGAAGGTTTTGGTAATTCGATCTGGGAAGCGCTGGCCTGCGGCGTGCCGGTGATCGCGATCGACGCCGGTCCATCGATCAGCAGACTCGTACGTCACGAAGTGGATGGACTCGTCGTCACTGACCACAGCGTCGCCGGCCTCACCGCTGCGCTGGAACGTTTGATGTCGAATGAAGTTGAACGAAAGAATTGCGCCACACACGCGCCCAAAGTCGTCGAACGGTTTTCTATGCAAGCTGCGCTGCAACAGTGGGACGAACTGCTAACTCCGTTTCATTCTCGCGGCTAAATTCTTATGAGGTTGCTTGTTTGTGTTTGGATAATCTCAGGTCTCACCGGATGCACTGCCGCGGGACGCCACCCGCAGCGATGTAAAGCCACGAACTATTTTGGAGAACAGCGCTCCGGGACGGACGAAGGTTACAGCCCCGCATGTTACAAGCTGCAATCCAAGCTGATTAAGGCCGCCGGCGAAGGCAATTTAGTAGACATCAGAGAAGCGTTGAAGGATGGCGCCAATCCTAACTTGCCGGTTGATGATTCGTTTCCACCGCTACAGACTGCCGCAGCGAGTGGTCAAACGGAAGCGGTGAGATTGTTATTAGACAGCGGTTCTCAGGTGAATCAAATATCTGACTTTGAAAATACGCCTTTGAATGCGGCTGCTGCTTCTGGTCATTCTGAGGTGGTCAAAGTGTTGCTCGAGAGAGGCGCGAATGCTTGTTACAGATCCGCAGCGGGTACGGCCGGAGATATCGCCCGCTCGAAAGGCCATGGAGAACTTGCCGCAATCCTCAAGACCGCTGAACGCGCCAAGTGCAAATAGAATCGAACGCGCTGGTAATGAAATTCAATGAGGCGTAAATCAATTTTAGTTGTGACAGCTTTTCTTATCCTCCTTTGGGTCCTGTGCCCGTTAGTTGACGCACAAGACGACATTGCTCTCAAGCGTGATGATGATATTCGGTCGCTACTGTCGACCATGAAAGCCGATCATCGTTCCACTCAGCAGTTAGCGGTGTTGTTTCAGGTGGGTGACGTCCGAATTGGTGATCTCATCAGAGCGCTGGGCGATCCGGATAAGGACATCAAGCTTAGCGCCCAGATAGTCATTCGATATTTGGGAAATGATCAAGGACTAAATGCCTGGCTCAAAGATTATGAGTCGGATAAAAATGGTGCATTTACTGGACCGATTCCAATTCCACTCCGAAGCTGGGACTATGAATTTATACGCACCTTCTATTTACGTGACAACGTACAACCTGAGGCCCTCATGGAGTCCTTTATGTTTGCGCTTGCTTTGGACAACTCGCCTCAAGCTACGAAGCTGCTTTCAGACGTGGTTAGCAACGCAAGGGAGCACGGCTTTCGTCTCGACGAGTCGCGGTATCTTGGAGCAAATCAAGTTATTCGAACTGAAACTGACAACGATCTCGCCCAGTCCGTAGTTGAAAAATCTACTTTCCTGAATCCAGCGGATCGCAAATACACGTCCGCACGATTGGTAGCGTTCACTGCGTCGAAGGACAAGGCTCTGATAGAACTCTACGTCAACCGGGGGCTTTTAGCTAAAGAGTGGCATCACATTGTTCTTGCCAGGCACGGGCAGAATTGGAAATTCTTTTCTATTACTCCAATTGCCGTTTCATAATTCACGTGAGTTTAATGTAGTGGAGATCCTGGTACGGCCATAATGGCAGCGTTCTCCCATGCGCAGGTGTTCGCGACCTCTTTTTCATACTCGTTGGCATAATCCGCGGCCATGCGCTGGTAGTGAAATTCGCGCATCGCTTTCTCGCGGCAGACGGCGGGTGAGATGCGGGAGACGTTACGCAGCGCGTTGATGTAGTCAGTGTCGTTGCGGCAGACGAAGCCGACGTCAGGCGTGATCAACTCCGGGCACGCGCCCTTGTCGCTACAGATCACCGGCGTTCCGGACATCAACGCCTCGGCCATTCCGAGTCCAAACGCTTCATCAACTCTCGTCGGGAAGATAAACGCTTTCGCGCCCGCCAGAAGCTCCGCTTTTCTCTTGCCGCGCACATCACCAACGTAATGAGCGCCGATCTGACGGCAAAGACCCGTGACCCTCATGATGCGTTTGTAGTTGTTGCCTGTGCCGGCGACGACCAGTTTGAAGCGATACCGCGCGGCGAGCGACAAGGCAATGTCCAAACCCTTCTGCATCTCCCAATCCATCGACGACATAAACATCACGTAGTCTTCTTTGGTTTCCGAGTAGATGCAGGCTGACGGATCGACGCCGTTCAAAACGTAACGCGTGCGGCCATGAAGCCGCGCGAGTGTGCGCGAGACAAAGATCCAGTTGTCGGTAGTTGGTGATTGGGCCAGGCCGCGCGTGCGCATGTCCATGTGACAGGTCGTGACCCACGGTTTGCCGCGCAACTTCCATTCAGTGACGAGCGCGTGGTCGCGATCGGAGATCGTGTGCAGAACGTCCGCATCCCAAACTGGTTGGGAAACCCGTTGCGCGCCCGGCGGCATCGGTTGCGTCGCAGCGTGGGGCAGCAGGTAGAACACTTCATGGCCCATCTCGACGAGTCCCTTCATCACGAGGTCGTGCATCCAGAAACCGGAGCCCGAAGGAAGCGAACGCGGATGCAGACCGCTGCCGACTTCGTTGTTGGCGGGGTACTGATGTTCAGATGAAAGAAGGACGCGCATCTCTATCGGGTGCCATCAACACAGGCGAGCCAGCTTCCGTCAGTTTGCTGGTGCGCATCGACGTGGTGCATGCCGAGCGCGTTCCAACCGGCGCCGCCTGGTTTCAAGATCGGACTCACGCGGTTTTCAACTTCTACGTAATGGCTGATCGTAAGTTCGACAACATCGAAGGCTCGGACCTGCGAGCCGTAGCGTGGACCACAATCCTGCGCAAAACGAATCAGCTTGTCGTTAAAGGTCAGGACTCTGCCGGCTGGACGGGCGCGAGTTTTATCGTTGCGGATTATTGGGCTTCTGGGATGTTCGCGCCATGGTCCAGTAAGTTCGTCGGCGAAGTATAACCGAAGCGTGTCGTGCTGGTAAGGTGTTGAACAGGAAAACAGCCACCAGCGATCGGCGAAGCGAACGATTGACGGATCGGCGTGTTGGCCTTCGATCAACCGTGCCTTGAGCGACCAGCGCGTAGGGAAGTCGTCAGCTTTGTACAAACAAACCGCCTTCGCGCCGAGCGTCTCGGGGATCATGTAAATCGCACCGTCCCACTCGAAAACATAAGGATACGAGAGATGAAATTCTTCATTGAGAACGATCTGCTGGTAGCTCCAATCCAAACCGTTTTCACTGGTCGCGAGTCCGATCCTGCCTTTCGAATCCCCACCTAAAACCTCGAAAAACATATTGCCACGAAGCATAAAAGGGTCGGCGACGAAGGTTGCGGGAATGTCGGTAACGCTCTCGTAAGTCAAAACAGGATTGCGGATCTCCGTGGCCGGTTGCAGGCGATACGGCGAGTCGCCTTTATAGATTCCGATGGACCACATCAGAGATCGGCCACCGCGAAGACGTAGTCGCTGAAGACTTGCGTACGCCGGTCGGCAGTGAAGAAGAAGCCTTCGAGCCGGCCGACGGGTGTGGCAGTGTCGAGATCGCCGAAGTCGATGATCGCGCCGAGTTGATCGTCGTAGACGAGACGTGCGCGCGCGTCGTGGAAAGTTTTTTGGTCGTCAGTCGTGAAGCGATAACGCAGGCGTTCCATCTGACGCTTAGTCAAACGATCGAGGCCAGGAATTGAACTCACGAAGTGATTGCCTAAGGCTTCAACAGGAATGCTGACGTGTAATTTACCGGTGCGAACAGAATAGGAAATGCCACGGATGGTACGCAGGGAATTGCCGCGAGTTAACAATCCGTCGACACTGCGCAGCGAGCGCGTGATGCGTGAGTCAATCGCGTCGCGGATGATCTGTGCGTCTCCAGTAGCTTTGTACTCCGCGATCGCATTTGTCAGCTCTCTGTAAAGTGGGCCACAGTAAAGTGCGTCGATCGGTTGATTCTCGAACGCCGCGCGCGCCATGATCGATCGCTCCATCTCGGCTCGGCTCGGATAATAATCCTCCGCAACGTCCAACACCGCGCGATAAATGATTGCGAACTTCTCCGCCAGTTCCTCGATCCTTCGTTTCCTCGCCTGCACCTGAAACCGATTGCCTTTGTACACCGGACGCGCGTGTTCGAGCACACTCTGTTTCAAATCACGACCGGCGAAACAATCTGCCGGCAAGCAGCCGAGCAGATTGAAAACGTCGACAACCGACAACTCCACCATCTTTCTCGCGACACAAGCCTTGCCCCTGTTCTTCAGCACCGCCATCGCGGCCAGAACATCCGTAAAATGTCCCGCGAGTTTTGTCGTCTCCTGAATGCGTTGGGCCACGTGCGTCTTGAGACCCGCGGCGTTAAGCATCTTGATCTCGAGATAGCGGTTGTAATCCACGTCCATCTGGCTCGAGACGTTGATCCATTTGAGATTGAAGCGAATTCGAGTGGAGACGTCAGTAGTTCGCAACAGCCGCCGCTGCATGTCTGCGAGATGAAACGCACGTTCCTTGTGCTCGGTGCCAAAGACTGACTGCACGTAATCGAGTTTGAAGATCGGCGCCGTGCGCGGCTGCGTTGATTGCGTCGGCAAGTCGAGCATCGCGCCGCTCATGTCCATGTTCGACGGACTCAAAGCACCGTGAATCATGCGCCACCGGTACGCATCGGCCGCGGCGCGCGCATGATCGTCGATGACGCGCAGCATCGTCGCGGTGAGATCGGGAATGTCCGATCGGTTCTGAAGCACTAACTGCCCCGTCGCGCGCGTGATCTCGACAAACAATTCGAGCGGCGAACGACTGCCGCGACCACGCTTCGCCAGCAAATGTCCGGGTCGAAGTTGCGCGCCCGTGCGAATCGCGAGCGCGATGTCGCGGCGCCGGCCCGACGGTTCGACGACAAACTTTCCCTGATCGATGATCGCCACGATACGCGTGGAACCGAGCTCAAAGAGATTGTGATTGACTTCGCCAAAGATAGCTTCCGACATGCAGTCGTCGAGATGAACGCCGCCGTGCGAGTGAACGAAATCGTCTTTGTCGTTGTGCTTGAAGAGAGGCGTGAAGCCGAGTCCTTTGATGTAGAGATTCGCGTCGGGAAGAAAGCCCGCGCGTCCGGCGCCGAGTGCGGGTGCGACGCCTTCGCCGCCGTAGCGATCCGCGTAAACGGTCACGATCTCCAATCCGGAAACGTTGTCGTCATCAGGATAAAGCGATCGAAGTGAAAGCTTACTGATTAGTTGTTCGTGAAACTCAGGTGTGAGTTGGTTTGTGCGCGGCACGTCGAAGCCGAGTTCGCGCGCGAGCTCGAAGTTGCACCAGATCACTTTGCCGGGAAAACGCACTGCGGGAAACTCGGCAAAGCCAGCTTCGCCAAGCACGTCGAGCGCCGTCGTTTTGGGGAAACGGACCGGCGCTGCTTTAGGCAGCTTTAAGGTCGAACTCATCGAAACGAAGCCGGACAAGATCGTGAATGCGACGCGCGCAGTTCATGTACGCGTCCATTCCTTTACCGATGGGATCGGCAATGTCTGCCTCGGCATCCAGACAGTGGGTCTTGTTGACGACCGCAGGCAACATTTGAATCACGGCCTGGCGGACGGAGTCGGTCATACAGAAGATCATCTCGGCTTGTTGGGCCATTTCGGGAGTCAGACTGCGCGCGGCGTGCGGTTGCGCCGGCACGTCCAATAAACTCAAAGCTTCCTGCGCTTCAGCAGTCAACGGCTCTCCAACTCTCGCCGAAACTCCCGCACTCATCGCGCGGGCGTTAACTGTTTTCAACTTATCGATCGAGACTCGCAAACGTTCTGCGATCTCAGCGTTTGCAATCGCCGCGGCCATTGGCGAGCGGCAGGTGTTGCCACTGCAAACGAAAAGGAACAACCGTTCGCGTCGTGCTCCTCGCAGCCTTGCGAAGATGCGATCCAAATGATGCAACGGCGACAGGAACCCGAGTGCGATGAAAATAAAACCGGCGCTGACCGTCTGAGCCATCGTCGGCCCGTTCTGATTATACAGAACCGCGATGATTAAAGTGGCAGCAAATCCGGCAAGCATGCTCGAACCGGCGTGCATCGGCATGCAGAAAGTGTTTTCGCGGCGGTCGAGGAAGATCAGCGTGGTGCAAACGCACAGCGCGGCATATGACAGTCCAACCAGCACGGCGTAGATCGCCGCTCCACTCATCAGAAAACTCGTCAGTCCGGTTCTGAAACCGAGCATCACAGGGCCCGCGCCGATGAACGCCAATACGACCAGCGCTAGGAAAAACAGCGGCGACGCGACCATCTGTTCTTCAACAAGGTAGCGCCGGGTCGCGTTCGGATCGTCAGTCTTCGCGAGCCGGCTCATGAACTGTAGTTTGAAGAAGTACGCGGCCAGGTACGCGGCGATGTCGAGCGCCGCGGCGATCGTCAACGTGTAACTTGCCGCGTCGCTTAACGCGACCAGCACCGCAGCGAGACTCACGAGCATCGCGCTCCACGAAAACCAGCGTACGCGCCGGCCAACGATCGCATCGACGAGCGGCGCGAGGATCAACGTGCCCGCGCGCAACAACACCAACACCAGCACGATTCCCAAACCGCCAAACGTAAACGCCAGCGTCGTCGTGCCCATGATCGTAGCCATGCAGATGCCCGAGAGAGCCGTCAGCTTGCGCGGGAAGGGAACCGAGACACCGAAGAACTCGCGTCGTCCGGCGTACTTCCACCAACCGGCTATCGTGATGAAACCGAACATGCCCACGATCGTTCCGACAGCAGAGAGCGGTAGCAACACCGGTCCGAGTACCGGCCCGTTAGTGCCGGGCAACAGTCCGCTCGAAAGCGCTTTTGTTAGTCCGCTGTAAGGTGTGTAGGCGAGAAAGTAACCGAGGCCCAAAAACCAGATTTGTAAGTTGTAACGACGCTTTTCGCTGACACTAATGATCTTCATGGTTTATAGAAAGACGGATCGTGGGTCAGACCCAGCACCGACTTACCAATCGTCGCCAGGATCTGATCGTCGTTGTCGTGACGAACATAGAAAGACAGATCGCGATACACGCGTTCCAGCGCGCTCGGCCGGATCAAACAACG
>DATELP010000043.1:0-23844 GCA_035276425.1 Pyrinomonadaceae bacterium | reverse complement strand
AGTTGTTTGGGTCGCCAAATTTTACCTGGCGGCGCCGGCGGAGAATCTCTTCTGACTGCGTTAGTGCTTCCTGAACTTGTCCCGATCGTCCGCGAATTATGACGAGCAGATAACCTTTCGCGGGCGCGATTTTTTGCGCGGTACGAAACGGAATGTAGACGGCGTTGTCCTCTTCGTTCTCGCCGAAGAATCCGGCTTTGCGCTTTTCGAGCACGCCGATGACTTCGAAGTTGTAACCGCCCATGCGAACTTGCGCGCCGGCGACCTGCTCCATGCCGGGAAACAGTGCTTCGGCGGCGTTGACGCCGATGACCATCACGTTTGAGCGCTGCTGATCGTCTGACTCGGTGATGAACCGGCCTTCCTTCAACGTGATGTTGTAGACGTCGTTGTAATTCGGCGAAACGCCTTGCGTGTTTCCCCAGCGGTAGTTGCGGCCCTGGTAAGTGACGTTGTCGTCAAACGCGCCGCCGCCGTAACCAACGTTCGGTGCGACCCAGGCTACGTCTTCAACCGCGGTCGCTTGTGCTTTGATTGTTTCTGCGTCGGCGAGTGTCAGCGGTTTGCGTGTGCGTTCCGAACGATCTTCCCCGGTGCGTGGTCCAGTCGAGAGGTGAAACGCGTAGATGTTGTTGGTGCCGTACTCCTCGATCATCGACACGATGTTCTGACGCATTCCGGTGAGCAGCGACGCGATGCAGATCGCGGTCATCACGCCGATGACGATTCCGAGCACGGTGAGAAAGCTGCGGAACTTGTGACCGCGAACGCTGTCGAGCGCCATTGATAATGTCGCGCGCAGAACACCTTTGGGCGTGGGGATTTTCATTAGTTCTAGTTCGCGTGCGTCAGCGCGAGAATCGGATCTAGTCGTGCGGCTTTGAACGCGGGATAAATACCGGCGAGCATGCCGACAAGGCTCGAGACACCGATGGCCAGAATGATGTAGAAGAGCGTGATCGTCATCGTGATCGACGCGAGCGTTGTGATCAGCGTCGTGATGCCCCACGACAACAGCAGCCCGATGACGCCGCCGAGCGCGCAAAGAATCGCCGATTCGATCAGGAACTGAAGCAGTATCTGCCGGCGTGTGGCGCCGACTGCTTTTCGCAGTCCGACTTCAAACGTTCTTTCAGTAACGCTCACCAGCATGATGTTCATCACCACGATGCCGCCGACGATCAGCGTGATCGCGGTAATCGGAACAACTACCATTGCGATCGTGTTGGTAAATGCGTCGATCTGATTATTCAACTCCTCGACGTTCACCAGACCGAAATCGTCTTCCTCGTTGCCGTTAAGCCGGTGTTTGATACGCATGGCCACGCGCGCGTCTTCAATCGCGGTTTGAAAGTTTTCACGTGTGCGCGTCTTGCCGTGAATTTGCAGACCGTTGCGGCCGAAGATCTGGAGATGCGTCGTGACGGGAATGTAGACGTGCCGATCAAACGAGTCGCCGAAGAACGAGCCGCGTTTCTCTTCGACGCCGACGACACGCATCGGCAGTCCGCGAATCTTCAGAGTTTTTCCGATCGCATCGACGTTGGGGAAAAACTTGTCTTTGATGTCGCCGCCGAGAACTACCACCATTGCCGAACGCGCGACCTCGTCGTTGGAAATGAAGCGTCCGGATTCGATCGTTTTGTCTTCGATATCGACCATGTTCGCAGTCGCGCCGAAGACGGCCGCGCCGGGAAACTCGATTCCGTCCTGCTTCAAATCAGCGCCACTGCCCGCGGCGAGACCGACCTCGGAACATGAAAGACAATGGTCGCGCACCCACTCGTAATCCTCGATCGTGATCCGCTTGTTGCGACGATTGCGGCGTTCAAACTCCTCGTCGTTCATGTCACCGGAGAAGGCCATGCGCGCGATCATGAAGTGATTACTACCGAGGACCTTTGAAATCTTTTCAACGATGTAAGTGTTGAGCCCGCTGATCGACGCGCCGACGGTCACGACGGAAGAGACACCGATGATGACGCCAATCAGCGTCAAAAACGCCCGCAGTTTGTGCGCGAAGATCGACTGCAAAGCGATCTTCAAGGCGTCGGTGTAAAAAGACAGAGTTGCTTTCATAATCTGGGCTTTGCCGCTACCGGGGTCCTTGGGTGTAAGCGCGACGCGTGGCTATACGCGACCTTGTCTTGCGAAGTTCAGCCGGAAAAGAATCAGTCGTCCAACATTCGTTGTCTTAGACCCAGATCCTCGCCAGTAAGTTCCCAATACACGCGCCCGAGCATCGCTCTCTTTTGGGGATCCCACTCGTTGCCGTAAGCAACGGCGAGACGATCAAATTCTTTACCGGGAATGAAACGAAACCATTTCAGCCGGTTTCCAGCGGCTTCTGCCTCAATTGCGTTTCCGTAAATCAAAGTACCTATAGAAGCCGAAATCGAGGTTTCCATATACAGGCTTGCGAAAATCAACGCGCCGATCACCGGCACTCCACTCAGCGTCGCAGTCGTAATTCGAGAGGCGAGCGGCAGGTTAGCCTGAGCCTTCATTGCGCGAATGCCGTTTCGCAAGTAAACAAAGGCACTGAAAAATGGCATCAGTCCCAGAATGCCAATCACGAAAAGCATGGCCACCACGGTAGCCGGAAGTATCACTATGCCAATTACCAGCGAAAAGCAGGCTCCGCCGATAAACACACCGGCAAACAGCGGAGAAAGCCAGTTCACTTTGTGGGGGAATGTCCGCCACACGAGGAAAAATCCCATCTCCACCGTGCTCACCACATACGCTAAGAGTTGATAGTCTCCGAGTAATGCAGGTGCGAAAACCGGGAGGCTTTTGAAAACAACCGGATCGACGATGAAACACAAGATCGGCAATACAAGCCCGAAGGTCACGTCAAAGACGTCCTGTGCTCCAGTGCGGTTCGGTCCGAACTGTCTTTTCCAAAAGCCCATCGCCAAATTCCCTTACAACGCTTCGGAGGTAAGACGCTTGTCGACGCCGATTTATTAACAGCCTAGTGCATTTCAGGGGCTGGTTGGGGCGGGGATTTGACCGCGAATTTTTCTCCCCAGTGAATGCGGCCGGTTATCTGCATGACCACAAACAGCGTCAGCACCGAGCCGATGGTGATGGCGAGTCCGGTGAAGCCCTTCAGGAAGAACGCGTAGGAGAACAGCACGAGGTAAATGAACTGCGCGAGTGCCGCCTCGCGACTCGCGAAGCCGATACCGACGACGAGCCGCAGATAACTGACCACGAGAAACACGGAAACACTCGCCGAGATCGCGAACGCAGCGTGAATCGAGACGTGATCGACCAGGTAGGCGAGGAGCAGATGGAAGGAAAAGAACGCGGCAGCGAGGAAAAAATAGTTCATCGGGTGAAGATCGATGCCGCGCATCGTGGTGATGATGAGCATGAGGAAAAAGAAGAAGAAGAGTGACACTGGGGCAAACAAACTAATGCGGCCGGCGAGCGGTCCGGGCTGGAGCTTCTCCGGCATGACCATAGCGATCTGATAACCCGACAGCAGGCTCTTGTACGACCAGGTCAGATCCCAACCTCTACTGGTTTCGTGCTTTTCCGAAGGCGAGAGCGTGTTGTCAGGAAAATCGATCTCGCTGAAATTGGTGCTCATCTTCAGGTTGAAATCTTTCACTTGGGTGACGTCGGTGCGGCCGAAGCTGTAGCGCCATTCGTTGAGTCCCTGCGAACTGTAACCGACGGCCAACTGCGTAGTTTTTCCGGGACCGACTTTGACTGAGGTCTTCGCGGCGTTGCTTTCGTTGGAGATTGACGCGGGAGTGCCGTCGACGACGAAATTGAGGTTGTCGTAGATCGCTTGGGTGGTCGGGAATTGGAGTTTGAAAACGATGGTTTGTTCTTTGTCCGTTGGATTGCGGAAGTCGTAGACGCCGGCAAAATGAACTTTGTAGGTGCTGTACCAGAGTAGACCTTTCTGGCGGTGTTCGAGATCGAGGGCGACGTCGATCTTGCTGCTTTCGAGCGGTATTTCGGTGGTTAGTTCTTCGGTCCACGCTTTCTTGATCGGCTTGCCATTTTCGAGCGCGTCCTGTGTTTTAAGGATTATTGTGCTGTACGAGGCGGTTGGAGGCCCCTGGTTTTGGGACGTGCCCCAGGTGGAAGCGACTCTGTTGGACGAGACCGCGCCGGAGTCGTAGGTGCGTGCGAAGATGGTTGCGCCGAGTATGGCCCACGCGACGGACGCGCAAACGAAGATAAAAACGATCGCGATGATTTTCTTTGTCATGGTCTCGCTCCTTCGGTCGGATCGGATGTTGGTTTGTCTTCCACGCGCGGCGCCGATCCCCGTCTCAAAGAAGATCGCTCAAAGTCCTTTGCATTGCAAAGTCGAGACGGATAGTAGGCCGAGTGTGAGGTTGTGTCAAGCACTTTGTGGATTAAAGGAACGTGGTGGTCAGGATTCGCGGAATTAACAAGATCGGCTTCTGGAAACGGCTATCTTGTTCATTCTGCAAATCCTGTAAAAGAAGCCTATTGGACTTTCAAGGCTTCGGCGACGAGTTCGCCCTGTTCTTTCTGGTGAATGCTATAGGAGCCAGTGGCTGGACTGGCTGAGGCCGACCGGCCGATGTAACGCAGTTCCGCGGAGTCGCCAAGTATCGCTTCCAGGCGGTCACGGACAAAGGTCCAACCGCCCATGTTGTGTGGCTCTTCCTGTACCCACGCGAACTGCTTCGCTCCGGTGTACTTCGCCACGATCTCGCGCAGCCTTTGTAGCGGAAACGGATAGAACTGCTCCAGCCGAACAATCGCAACGCTCAAATCGCCGCTCTGTTTTCGCGCGTCGATCAAGTCGTAGTAGACCTTGCCGCTGCATAACACCACTTTCCGCACGGCTGATGCGTCGGAGATCTCCGCGTCGTCAATGACGGGTTGAAATCCTCCCGTCGCGAGATCCTCGATCCGCGAAGCCGCAGCGGGCAAACGCAGCAGACTCTTCGGCGTCATCACGACCAGTGGCCGTTCAAATCCCGGGCGGACCTGCCGCCGCAGCAGGTGAAAATACTGCGCTGGCGTTGTCGGATAACAAACCTGAAGATTGTTCTCCGCGCACAACTGAAGATAACGCTCGAGCCGCGCGCTGGAGTGTTCCGGTCCCTGTCCTTCGTAACCGTGCGGCAGCAACATCCCGAGCCGTGACGTCTGTTTCCACTTGTCTTCCGAAGCCGCGATGTACTGATCGATGATCGTCTGCGCGCCGTTGCCGAAATCACCAAACTGCGCTTCCCACAAGACGAGTGAGTTTTTACATTCGACCGAATAGCCATACTCAAACCCGAGCACGCCCTGTTCGGACAACGAACTGTCAAACACATCAAAGCGCGCGGCCGGATTCGCTTCCGATCGCAACTCCGCGAGCGGCGCCCACGACTTTCCGGTTTGCGTGTCGTACAGCACTGCGTGACGCTGACTGAACGTGCCGCGGCCGGAATCCTGTCCGCTCAAACGCACGCGCGTCCCTTCCAGCACCAAAGAGCCAAACGCGACCGACTCCGCAAAGCCCCAATCGAGCGGCAACGATCCGTCGCCCATCTTCGCGCGTCGCGCCAGTTGGCCCACCATCTTCGGATTGACGTTGAACCCTTCAGGCACGACCGCGATCTTGTGCGCGATGCTTCTGATTGTGTCGGCCGCGACGCCGGTCGGGATCACTTCCGAACCGTCGAGCTCTTCGACCGGCGGCGATGCTTGTTGTGGTTCGTCTGCGACTTTCTGCTTCGCGTTCGTCAGCGCCTCTTCGTAACGGCGCACGCGCTCGTCGATCAGGCTCTTGACTTCTTCTTCGGTGACGACGCCTTCTTTGATCAGCCGCTTCGCGTAAAGCGTGCGCACGCCGGTGTGCGCCTTCACGCGCGCGTACATCAACGGCTGCGTGTAGCTCGGTTCATCAGTTTCGTTGTGACCGAGACGGCGAAAACCGATCAGATCCAGCACGACGTCTTTGTTGAACTCCTGCCGGTAGTTCAAGGCGATTTGCAGCACGCGATATGCGGCTTCGGGATCGTCACCGTTGACGTGAAAGATCGGCAACTGCGTCATCCGTGCGACGTCGGTCGAATAGATCGTCGAACGTCCCGCTTCGGGCGAAGTCGTGAATCCGATCTGGTTGTTGATGATGATGTGAATCGTGCCGCCCGTGCGGTAGCCTTTCAGCCCCGCGAGATTGAGCGTTTCCATCACGATTCCTTGTCCCGCAAACGCGGCGTCGCCGTGCAGCAGCACCGGCAGCGCTTGATCGATCACTTCGTCGCGCGTCGAACCGCGCTCGCCCATGATCTCGTCCTGTTTCGCACGGACCATGCCCTCGACCACAGGATCGACAGCTTCGAGGTGACTCGGATTTGGCGACAGCGTTAACTGAACTTTGCGGCCGTCCGCGAGCGTGCGTTCTCCGGTCGCGCCCTGATGATATTTGACGTCGCCTTCGTCAGCGGGAAAGTTCGGATGCACCGATCCTTCAAACGCCGCAAAGATGCGTTCGCAAAGGCCACCAATCACATTCGCCAGCACATTCAAACGCCCGCGATGGGCCATGCCGAAGACGATCTCCTCAACGCCGCGCTCGCCGGCGCCGTCGATCAACTTGTCGAGCACCGGAATCACCGTCTCGCAGCCCTCGAGTGAAAATCGTTTCTGGCCCAGGTACTTCGTGTGCAGAAAACGTTCGAACTGTTCCGCGGAGATCAGTTTCCAAAGCAGGCGCTTCTTAACGTCCGCCAGTAGCGGCTCGGGTTCGACAAACTGTTGCCGGATCATTTCGCGAAGCCACGTCTTTTCTTCCTTGTTCTGGATGTGGCGATACTCGATACCGACTTTGCCGCAATAAGCGCGTTGCAGCACGTCGAGAATCTCGCGCAACGTCGACGCCTGCTTGTTTGCCAAACCGTCGGTCGTGAACACACGATCGAGGTCCCAGATCGTCAGGCCGTAATTGTCGAGATCGAGTTCGGCGTGATAGAGCCGCGGCAACGCGTGCAACGGATCTGTGTCAGCAATAAGGTGGCCGCGAACGCGATACGCGTTGATCAACTCAATGACGCGCGCCTCTTTGATACTCTGCTCGAGAACCTGATCGCCCTGCGCGAAGAACGGATTGCGATCGACGTTCCAACGAAACGGCACGTGCGCAATGCCGAGGTTCGCGAAGATGTCGTCGTAAAAGTTGTGCTTGCCGATGATCAGTTCGTGTACGCGCGCCAGGAACGCGCCCGACTCGGCGCCCTGAATGACGCGATGATCGTACGTGCTGCTGATCGAGATCGCTTTGCTGATACCGAGTTGCGACAATGCTTCCGCCGCCATCGCCTGGTACTCCGCCGGATACTCGATCGCCCCCGTCGCGATAATCACCGACTGGCCTTCCATCAAACGCGGAATCGACGCGACTGTGCCGATCGTGCCCGGATTAGTGAGCGAAATAGTAGTGCCCTGGAAATCAGCGATCTGAAGTTTTCCCTCGCGCGCTCGTTGGATCACATCGTCGTACGCGGTCAGAAATTCTGCGAACGTAAGACTGTTTGCGTTTTTGATGTTCGGCACGAGCAACGTGCGCGTGCCGTCTTTCTTCGTCAAATCCACAGCGACGCCGAGGTTGACTTGTGGCCGTTTCAATCTCGACGGTCCGTTTTCAGCCTCGAAAAAGCCGTCGTTGAGTTGCGGATAGACGTCGAGCGCGCGCAGCACGGCAAACGCGATCAGGTGCGTGTATGACGCCTTGCCGCGATCGTGTTCCGCGAGATGTGTGTTGATAAGACGGCGGTTCTCGTCGAGTAGTTTTACGGGAATGCGCCGTTCGGAAGTCGCGGTCGGAACAGTGAGACTACGCTCCATGTTCTCGACGATCTTCGCTGCCGGACCGCGCAGGGGAACCACCTCGGCGCCGTCGGGCGGACGCACCTCGGCGGGTTTACGTTCGGGAGCGGGCGCCGCGGCCGCGCTCGTTTCCGTGCGGCTTGGCCGTGGGTCGCCGTCTGATTCGACAACCGCGACTTTCGCGCCGTTGCCGGATGTTTGCACTGCGGCTGGAGTTGCACTGGCGCCGTCGCCGTCGCCAAGTATTTCGTTGAAATAGGACCGCCAGGAGTCGTCGACGAGGTCGGGATTGGTGCGAAAACGTTCGAGCAGTCCTTGCACGTACTCGGCGTTGGCGCCAAATTCCTCGGCGATCATCTCTGAAAAGTCAGTTCTGCTTTGCTGGCTCAAATCTGCTTACCTGTCTTTAATTCTGTGTAGTTTATTTGACGAATAGACTATCATCTCCGCACTCCATTTGCACTTTACCGCTCTTACATGGAAGAGATTCGCGAGCCGCAGACGAGAACCAGAACAATCGTAGTGTTTGCAATGCTATTCGCCGTGCTCGGCGCGGTGGTGGTGTTTGCATATTTCGCGACCTTTTCGCGGCCGGTGACGACGGTGATTCTCGTCCGGCACGCCGAGAAGAACCTGGAGCCCAAGGACGATCCGGACTTGTCTCCGGACGGTTTCGCGCGCGCGCAAGAGATTGCGCGCGTGTTTAGCGGCGCCGGTATAAATTCAATCTACGCCACGCAGTACAAGCGCACGCAACAAACCGTCAAACCGCTATCGGACCAGATCGGCGTTCCGGTTACGTTGCTTCAATCGAACGAAACCGACGAACTCGTGAAGCGAATACAGACCAGCCTGCGCGGACAAACTGTTTTCGTCGCCGGTCACAACAATACCGTGCCTGCGATTGTTTCGGCGTTGAGCGGCGAGACGCATTCGACCATTCCCGAAAGCGAGTTCGACAACGTTTTTATCGTGACCATCTACCGGTTTGGCAAAGCGAAAGTGCTGAAACTCAAGTATGGAAAAGGGAGCATTCAGGGAGTCGGAACCGGGACGATGGTGCCGATGAACAAGTGAAGCCCATGAAAAAGAAGACGAAACAACCGAAGGCCGGGAAGACCAATGTCGATCGGCGAAACTTCGTGAAGGTGCTTCCGGCGCTTGGTATTGCTGGTGTCGCGGCGTCGAGAATGCCGCTGGATGTGTTAGGCCAAACGCCGGCCGCGTCGCCGTTACCAACGCCATCTCCGTCGCCGACGCCTGCGCCGCGCATTACGAAAGAGATGATGCGGCAGGCGGAAAAGCTCATGGGTATCGAGTTCACCGACGCGCAGGAAGCGATGGCCGTCGGCGGTGTGAATCGCAATCTCGATTCCTACGAGGCGATTCGCAAAGTCGACGTCCCGCTCGACACCGAACCGGCGATTGCGTTTCATCCGGCGCGAGCGCGCAAGGAACTCTACGCTCAGCGGGCGAAGTTTCGTTTTGGGAAGGTTGAGCCGCTTCAGTTTAAGAGTGTCGAAGATCTCGCCTTTGCGACTGTGCCGCAGCTTGCTGAATTGATTCGCACGCGCCGCGTTTCGTCGACTGAGTTGACGAAGATGTATCTCGGTCGCTTGAAGCGTTATGGTCCAAAGCTGCTTTGCGTTGTCACGCTCACCGAGGAACTGGCGTTGAAACAAGCGGCTGCCGCTGATGCCGAGTTGAAACGCGGCAAGTATCGCGGTCCGCTGCACGGCATTCCGTGGGGCGCGAAGGATCTGTTTGCGACGAAAGGAATCAAGACGACGTGGGGCGCGGAGCCATACCGCGATCAGATGATCGATTACGACGCCACGGTCGTTGAACGGTTGAACGAAGCGGGCGCTGTGTTAGTGGCGAAGTTGTCGATGGGCGCGTTGGCGCAGGGCGCACGATGGTTTGCGGGTGTGACCCGCAATCCGTGGCAGCCGGAGGAGGCGCAAACGGGATCGAGTGGTTCGTCGGCGGGCCCCGCTTCGGCGACTGCGGCCGGACTGGTCGGTTTTTCGATCGGTACGGAGACGCTGGGCTCGATCGTGTCGCCGTCGTCGCGTTGCGGTTGCACGGGTTTGCGTCCGACTTATGGACGCGTGAGCCGTTACGGTGCGATGGGATTGAGTTGGACCATGGACAAGATCGGTCCTATCTGTCGCGGTGTTGAAGATTGCGCCGCGGCTTTGACTGCGATCTACGGGCCGGATGGAAAAGATATTACGGTTGGCGACGCGCCGTTCAACTGGAATCCCGATACAAACATCAGTTCCTTGCGCATTGGTTATTTGAAGACTGAATTCGACGGCACAGGTTTTCAGCCGGCGAACGAACAGCAGCGGCAGCAAGCGGAACAGCGCCGCGCTGTGTACAAGACGGCGCTCGAAGTATTAGAGAAAGCGGGCGCTAAATTGGTGCCGATCGAGTTGCCGAAAATACCGGCAGCGTCGTTGCGGTTCATTCTGACAGCAGAAGCAGCGGCGGCGTTTGACGACATCACGCGCGATGGACGCGTCAATCAGTTGTCAGGACAATCGCCGGGTGATTGGCCGAACACGTTTCGTACTTCGCGTTTCATTCCGGCGGTGGAGTATCTGCGTGCGCAGCGTATCCGCACGATGTTGCAGATGGAGATGGAGAGGTTGATGTCGCAGTGGGACGTAGTCGTGAGTCCCGCGCCGGGAAGTGCAAGTTTATTGGTTTCAAATCTGACCGGTCATCCGGCAGTGTGCGTGCCGTGCGGGTTTGTGAACGATTTACCAGCGGCGATCATGTTCACTGGTGGTGTGTACGATGAGGTGGCGCCGTTGCGCGTGGCGCTGGCGTTCGAGCGCGCGACGAAGTGGCACACTATGCATCCGAAGATGGATTGGGGATTGTGATTTCAGGTAACTTGATTTCGAATGAAGATCCCTTTCCCGGTTCGCTGGTGACGCTCACGCTGCCACCTAACTCTTCAATCGCGGTCTTAACTGCATCGAGCCCGACGCCGCGACCTGAGAACTCAGTCGCGTCTCTAGTGGTTGAAAAGCCAGGTTGAAAGATCAATGGCAAGTTTTCTGAAGCGATGCCACGGCCGTCGTCTGTAACTGTGAATTGTCCGGGTTTGGCGTCGATCGTGACGGTGCCGCGTGATTCGATCCCGTGGTCGACGGCGTTACGAACTAAATGAACTAATGCATCAGTGAGCGCGTCTGCCCACCTTCGATCCAGCAAGAACTCCTCTCCATTTGCGACAAAATTGATTTGCTTTTCCAGTTTCGCAGCGGCTGAGTTTCCCGCGCGTACCGCTTGTTGGAAGATTGTTTGAACGGGGATTTTTTCGGATCGAGATGCGTAGAAGACCTGGAAAATAATCTTGTCGTCTTCCATCGACGCAGAAGTTGCGATCAGCTCCGCATTCTTTTCCAATTGCTCTTTCAGTTGCCGAAAGCGCTCGTCGAAATCACTAACGTCAAACACGGCTTTCAGCACATAGAGGTTCGCGCCTTCTCGCATCGCCTCGGCGGCGCGATGGCGTTCGTCATCCTTGAGGTTTGCGAACTCGGGAGGGAGCAGCTCGTGATGTGTTTCGTTGGCGTTCTGGGGTAAACCTTCAATAGCGGAACCGTCGCGCAGTGCGACTGTTGCTGCGTCGATCGCTTGCAGCATTTCGCCGTCGAGTGTGAGTTTGCCGGTGCGCAATGAGTGAAGCAGGTTCTCGAATTCGTGCGCAGTGCGGGTGAGATCGTCACGGCCTTCGGTTAAAGCGGCTGCTTTGAAACTGTGTACGGTGCGAAAGAGTGAATCAATTAACTGCCGCGACTTACGACCGTCGGCCGCGAAGGTGCGGAGTTCGCCGATGATCGCGGAGATCTGTTCGAGTCGATCTGTAAGGTTCACGGAATCACGCTAGTCACCGTCTTCCGGTTCGGAACGAACGTTCTGTTGAGGTTGCTGTTCGTCGAGGTCGCGTTTTATCGCGTCGAGAATGCCGTTGATGAACTGGGTCGCTTCGTAAGTTGAGAAGCGGCGCGCGATTTCCAATGCCTCGTTGATGGCGACGGTGCGGGGCGTAGGTTCGTACAGAAACTCGTAGACAGCGAGACGAAGAATGTTGCGATCGACGACGGCCATGCGCGAGATGCGCCAGTGTTCAGCGCGCGAACGGATGCGATCGTCGAGCAGTTCCAGGTTGGAAAGCGTTCCCTTAGCCAAACGCGTGGCGAATCCGCGCGCCGTCTCGTCGAGGTCGGATTCTCCCAGTTCAGCCCAATAGCTACGGACCACATCGTCCGGAGGCATTTCGGCAACGTCAGCCGCAAAGAGCATTTGCAAGGCACATTCACGTGCCTTACGTCGCGAACCCATAACAAATTACCAATTACTGATATGAACCTTTGATATTAAGCTTCGAACGCTTCCTTGTATAAATTCGCCAGCTCTACGGCCGTCATGCCGGCTTCAAACCCCTTGTTGCCGAGTTTGACACCGGCGCGGTCGATCGCCTGATCGACAGTGTCGGCGGTGACGATGCCAAAGACCACTGGCAGTCCTGATTCAAGACCTGCGTGAGAAATGCCGCGTGTGACTTCATTGGCAATGTAATCGAAATGCGGCGTTTGTCCACGAATGATCGTGCCCAGGCAAATAATTGCGTCAAACCTTCGCGACTGCGCCAGCCGCAAAGCGAGTAACGGTATCTCGAAGGCGCCCGGTACGCGATATACGGACACGAGCCCTTCTTTTGCTCCGAGTCGCTCGAGTGCGTCGAGCGATCCTTCGACGAGCCGGCCGGTGATGAATTCATTCCAGCGGCTCGCGACAATCGCGAAGCGAAAACCCTCAGCGTTGAGTCGTCCTTCATGAACTGTCGGCTGCAACCGTTGCGACCTCGCGAGCTGAATAGTTACTACGTTTCGCAGTATAGGAGATGCTCTGAGGCGCATCAAGTTCCAGATTTCGGCGGGTTGAGGTTTTGTTCTACGCGGGTTACACGTTCCTTGAGATCGCGAATCTCGGCATTCGTTGTGCCGCTTAGAGCCAGGAACCGATGGCTTACACTGCGGCTCAGCGTATGAAACTCGCCAGCCAGAATCTCTTGTCCCTCTTGCAACTGTCGTTGGCCGTCTTGAAGTTGTAGTACGTCTGCGTGTAACTGTAGTTGGCCTTCCTGCAACTGGCTAACGTCGGTCGTGACCTTTTGCAAAACAGGCCGCATGTCGTTCACGGTCTGCTCGACGTGAACTAGCCGTGAATCGATAGTCGTAAGTCGCGCGTCAATTCTGTCAAATCGCGAGTCGACGTTATTAAATCGCGAATCAATGTTATCGAATCGCGAGTCAATGTTGTCGAATCGTGAGTCAATGTTGTCGAATCGTGAGTCAATGTTATCGAATCGTGAGTCAATGCTATTAAGTCGCGAGTCTATATTGTCGACGCGAACCGTCAACGATTGCACTATGGTAAGAACGAGTGTCAGCTTTTCGTCGACACTCTGTAGGATTTTCTTTGTAAAGTCTTCGCTCATTTGCACTCCCCCTTGCGAGTGGATTGTAGCACTCGCAAAAGAGGAGCGGAGTGGGATGTCTATACGAAAATGGCTATTTGCTACCGAAAATGGCTAAACCAGACAGGATTTCAACACCTACAAGATTTAGACCAGGTTCATCGGTGTCGGATTCTTGGGATCCTTGGTGTAGTCGTAAAACCCGCGGCCGGATTTGCGCCCATACAAACCAGCCAGAACCATCCGCTTCAACAACGGCGGCGACGCGAAACGCTTCTCACGAAACTCATTGAACATGATCTCCGCAATGTAATAGGTCGTGTCCAACCCGACAAAATCACCAAGCGTGAACGGTCCCATCGGATAACCACATCCCAACTTCATCGCATTATCAATATCAACAATCGATCCCACACCCTCTTCCAATGCCCGGATCGCATCGAGCATGTACGGCACCAGCAAACGATTCACGATAAATCCCGTCTTGTCGCCAGCACGGACCGGGACCTTGCCCAACGATTTTCCAAACGCAACCGCCTGCTCGTAAACGTCCTGATTCGTCAGAATCGTCCGCACCACTTCCACGAGCTTCATCAGCGGCACCGGATTGAAGAAGTGCAGACCAATAAAACGTTGCTGCCGTTCAGCAGACGTCGCCGTCATCATCTCCGTGATCGAAAGCGACGAAGTGTTGGACGCGAAGATCGTCTCCGGTTTGCACAGCTCGTCAAGCTGTCGATACGTACTGCGCTTCTCTTCAAGATTCTCAATAATTGCTTCGATGATGATGTCGCAATCGGCCAGCGGTTCGAATGTGGTCGTGCCCGACAAACGCCCGCGGATCTCCGTCTGCTGCTCAGCCGTAATCGTTCCCTTTTCCGCAAACTTCGCCAACGACTTCTCAATCCCGCCAAAACCTTTATCAATCAACTCCTGCGAAACTTCCCGCACAACCGTTTGATATCCGGCACTGGCCGCAACCTGCGCGATCCCGGCGCCCATCAAACCACAACCCAAAACACCGACTTTCCTGATTTCCATCTCTATCTCCTAAAAATTATTTTGATTGCCCTGACGTATAGGTTGGCACCGCTTCTTTCATCCATTCATCATACTCGTGCTGCCACTGCTTAAAATCATCTATCAACTTCTGATCTTCTATCGGAGGTGGCTGTCGCGGCCCCTCTCCAGCCGGCGGAGATGCCGACGTGACCGCATTCATGGCGCGGGTAAGAATCGCAAGCAAACGATTGCGAAACTCTTCCGCGCGTTCATCCACTAGCGGCGCCTGAGCTGCTCTCTCACCAATCTCGTTTATGTTGCTCAGATCGCGGTTCTGTATCACTGCTTCCGTTTTTTGCCGGGCCGCACTCACTGCCGCAACGTACTGCAAAAAGTCCTGTGTCTGCTGAGTCAACACTTGATGACTCGCCTGCAACGAGCGGTTGAAATTCCGCGCAGTCTTATAGAACCCGGCCAAAACCACCGCCAGCATCAGCACCTGAAGAACACGCCACGCCACCGCCAGCCCACGCCGCTCGCCCGGCCGGCGATACTCCACCACCGCCGCGAGTGCCGCTCCCGACAATAACCCGCCGAGGTGCGCCGCATTATCAATAAAACCGCGACCGACAAAACCAATGAACAGATTGATCACGATGATCGGAATCATGCCCGTGCCGAACGCGCGCTTGAAACCCTCCGGCAGTTCACGCCGAAACTTGATCCCGAAAACAAACAGGACGCCGACAAGCCCAAACAAAGCTCCCGAAGCGCCGGCCGAAGGCACGTCACCAGCCTTGAACAAAAACCGTGCAAACGTACCCGTCGCCAACGCAGGCTGAACCGTCAAATAACTCGCCACCACGCCCGCGATCCCCGTCACTACCCAAAACACAACAAACTTCGCCGAACCATACAACTTCTCAACATATGGTCCAACGATCCACAGGCTGTACATGTTGACCAGGATGTGCGGCAAGTTGATGTGGACAAACATCGGCGTGATGAAGCGCCACCACTGATAGTTCGGAGCGTTGATGAGATAGTTCAGCTTCGCGCCGTACGCTTCGAGCACCGGTTCGGGAAAGCCGCCCCAAAGAACTTGTGACGACATCCCGCTCGATTGCCACATCAACATGAACACAAACAGGTTCGCGACGAGCAGAATGACGGTGAAGATATAAGGACGGCTGAGAATGGCGCGTGCAAATCGGATCGTTTCGCGATCGGCAGCACGGTAAGCCTGGAGTTGTTCTGGTGACAGGCCGGTGGGCGTACCGCAGACCGCACATTGCGACTCTGAAGCGCCTACGATCGCCCCACAACTGCGGCACATTGTCGGCCGGCCGGGGCCAGTTTGGTTTGACTGGCTTTCAGACAATGCGCTGTCGTTAACCCATCGTTTCTAGCAGGTTCACCAGGTCGTCCGCATGTTCTTCTTCGACGGCGAGAATCTCTTCCATCAACCGGCGCGAAGTCGGATCGTCGTTGCCGAAGTAAGTAATCATCTCGCGATAGCTGTCGATCGCGATACGTTCGGCGACGAGGTCTTCCTTGATCATGTCCGTCAATGTATCGCCCTCGACGTACTCCGCGTGACTGCGCGAAAGCAGCCCGTCGGGGTTGAAGTTTGGCTCGCCTTTAAGCTGCACGATACGTTGAGCAATCGAATCAGCGTGTCCTTGTTCCTCGTTTGCGTGTTCCAGGAACTCGGCGGCGACACTTTCAGCATGAATGCCGGAAGCCATGTAATGGTGACGTTTATATCTCAGGACGCAGACGATCTCCGTAGCCAAAGCTTCGTTCAGAAGTTTGACGGCAGTTTCGCGATCTCCGGTATAGCCCTGGGTGACTGCGCCGTTTTCGATGTGTTGCCGCGCGCGCTCGCGCAAAGTTTTGATATCAGTGAGAAATGGTTTATCCGCCACGACCCTCACTCCTTAGAGATAAATTTAGGGGAGCAAGGATATTACTCGCGTGCACTGACGAGGGCAAGTGGCTCAAGTTTGAAGAAATCAGTGCTTGTGATCCGTCTTAATCCACCTTTAACTGGCCGTTCACTTTAACTTCGCTCGGCCCCGTAGCCGCTGCTGTCACCTCTATCGGAATGTTCCAGACGAGCGTCTTGATGCGGCACGTTCCGGTGTTGTCTTCGCGACAGTAAAAGAGCGTGACTTGCGCTTTAACCTTTGCTGCACCTGCGCTGACCGCGTTTACGGGAATGCGCAACGGAAGCTTTAGATCTTTCGCACTGCGCGACGCGAGCTTTTCATCGATCTGGATGTTCTTGCCGTCTTCAACAGAAACTCTATAACGCTGCGGCGCCATCGGATTCAGATGGTAACCGGGCGGCAGTTCCACGTTGATTTCGAGCACTCCATTGCCCGCGCGAAGTTGCTGCGGCGCGGCTTTGAGTTCTTCAGCATTCGGCGCGGCCGCACTTTCTGAGGGTGCAAAACTCTTCGCGGGCGGAGCCAAGCCCTTGAGACGAAGCGTGCTGGCTTGTTTTGTTCTTAGATCCACGACGCGAATCGCGTGATTGTTTGTGTCGGCGATGTAGAGTTTGTCGTTTGCGAATGCAAGACCGCCGGGTTCGTAAAACGAAGATGAGAAACCATCAACCTGTCCGGGCTTGCCAGTGCCAAACAGACTGGTCACGCGTCGCTTACCTGGATCGAGTTGCTTGATCTTATGATTGTAGGTGTCGGCGATCAGTAACTTGTCGCCGTAGGCGAGCAAGCCGAGCGGATGTTGCAGCCGCACGTCATCGCCAGTGCCGTCTTCATCACCAAACTCAAACAGATCCCCACCAACTAAAGTTTTGACTTGTCCGGTGTTGAGATCGATCCCGCGAATGATGTTCGATTCGCTATCGGCAACGTAAAGCGTTTGGTCGATGACTGCGAGACCCGAAGGTTGGGCGAAAGCCGATTCGCGCAACGGACCGTCGATACGCGCTTCACGACCCGATCCGGCAAACGTTGAGACTTCGTTCTTGTCGAGATCGAGTTTCCAGATCTGGTGTGGGCCAGCCATCGCGATGTAGAGCGTTTGGCCGACGAGTTGAAGATCCCACGGCGAGCTCAACGCGACCGTGGTTCCTGGTCCTGATTTGAAGTATTCGCGAGTTTGTTCGCCAGTGCCGGCAATCGTTTCGACAGTTCGCGTTTTGAGATTTACGCGGCGAATCAGGTGGTTCTCGGTGTCGGCAACGTAAAGATTATCGCCCGATAATGCGAGACCCTGCGGCCGATTGAACGTCGCTTTATCAAACGCGCCATCGGTATGCCCTGCGTCAGCCGTGCCGATCGTGTCGATTAACGTGCCGTCGAGCTTGGTGATGACGATGCGATTGTGATTTGAGTCAGTGATGAAGAGTCGATCGGTGGCTGCGTCCGCGAGTATTTTGCCGGGAAATGCCAACGGCAGATCGCCAACCTTCGCACGTTCCAAAGCCAGATTTAGCGGCTGCTCGTTCAACTCGCCGCGTTTGCGAAACTCTTCAACCAGCTTCGCGATCGCCTGATCGATGACCTCGTAGTTGCCCTCGCCGGACGCCATGCCAATGACATAACCCGCGGGATCGATCAAGACCTGCGTGGGCCACGCGCGTACGCCGTAGCTCGACCACACGGCGTATTCAGAATCGTTATAAACCGGATGTTCGATCTCGTAGCGCAGAATGATGCGGCGAATGTTCTCTGTCTCTTTTTCGTTTTGAAACTTCGCAGAGTGGACGCCGATCACGACCAGTTGGTTGGCATACTTCGCTTCGAGTTTCTTGAGATCGGGGATGATATGGATGCAGTTGATGCAGCCGTAGGTCCAGAAGTCGAGCAAGATGATCTTGCCTTTGAGAGCAGCTATCGAAAGCGGTTTATCGGTATTCAACCAGCCGCGCCCGCCCTGGATCTCCGGGGCGCGTACGCGCGCGCGATCTTGTGCAGACATCGAAACACCTCGCTCGCCAGCGACGAAAGACGTCGCCATCAATGACAGGATAATGATCAGTGCTTTCATTGCTTTCGGCTATTCTATTCGTAGCCACGAAAAGGCACAAAGGACAACTGGCTTCGCAAAATTCTTTGTGCTTCTTCGTGGCATTTGTTTGTCGCGCGGTGGCGTTGTAACCTTTCACACGCGCATGAACGACCAGGCATTTGTCACACTCGAATACCAGCAGTTGCTGGCGCTGATCAAACGAAACGCGCAGACCGAAGCGGGTCAGTTGCGCGTCGAGCGCTTGTCGCCTGCGACGAGCGTCGCGGAGTTGCAGCGCGAGCTCGCGGCGTTGTCGGAATGCGTGACGCTGCGCGTGCGTGGTGTTAACTGGTCCTTCAGTGGCTTCAGCGATCCGGACGAAACGCTTGCGCGTTTGCGCGTCGAAGGCGCGGCACTCGATCCGCTGTCGATTCTGCAAACGGCGCGTTTGTGCGAACAGGCGATGTCCGCGCGCGCCGCGATTCTCGCCGAACGCGAGAACGCGCCCGTGTTGTGGCTACTCGTCGAGGACCTGCCGCGAGATCTCAACAGCCTGGTCGCACGCGTCACCAACAAGATCCTGCCCAGCGGAGAACTCGACGACCGCGCCAGTCCTGAGCTCGCGCAAATTCGTCACGAGATCTCATCGCTACGATCACGCATCACGCGTTCGCTGGAACGACTGATGCACCGTGCGGCGGAGGCAATTCAGGATGAACTGGTCACGATCAGAAACGATCGGTTTGTGATCCCGGTCAAGGCGGATCATCGTGGGCGTGTGCAAGGTGTGGCTCACGGTTATTCGTCATCGGGTGCGACTGCGTTCATCGAGCCGCTCGAAACGATCGAAGCAAACAACGAGTTGCAAGGTTTGCACGAAGCAGAAGCCCGCGAGATCGCGAAGATACTTTTCGGCCTAAGCGAAGAATTGCGCGCGCAACTCCCGGCAATCGAGATGGCCGCGGTGGCTGTTGCGGAGTTGGATTTCGTCAACGCGAAGGCGGTTTTTCACCAGGTGTTCAGATGTTCGATTCCGAAGATCGAATCGAGCGCGACGTTGGAACTCGTCGAAGCCCGTCATCCGTTGCTGGAAGAAAATCTGCGCGCGAGCGGAGGCGCGGTGGTTCCGGTGTCGTTCACGTTGAACGACGAGAACAACGCGATGATCATTTCCGGCGCGAATGCCGGCGGCAAAACGGTCGTGTTGAAAACGACGGGTTTGCTGGCGTTGATGGCGCTTTCGGGCATTTCAGTGCCCGCGAACTCCGCACGGTTTCCTTTCTATGCGATGGTGCTCGCGGACATCGGCGATCATCAGTCAATCGCGGCAAATCTTTCGACGTTTACTTCGCACGTCGCCAACATCGCACGCATGATCGAACTGTGCGAACCGCCCGCGCTCGTCTTGCTCGATGAAGTCGGCACGGGAACCGATCCGGAAGAAGGATCGGCGCTCGGCGTTGCGGTTGTCGATCATTTCCGACGTGTGTGCAACGCGCACATCATCGCGACGACGCATTACAGCGGCTTGAAGATGTATGCCGGTAACGAAACTGGCGTGCTGAATGCGAGCGTGGAGTTCAACGAAAAGACACTGCAACCGACGTATCGTTTAATCGTCGGTGTTGCGGGTGCTTCATCAGGTTTGGAGATCGCGCGGCGCTTTGGTGTTCCCAAAGCGATCGTCGATGCGGCAGTGGGCGCGGTGAAGGATTCGTCGTTGCAGGCGACGGAGTACTTGCGTCGGATCAAACGTGAAGCTGAAGGCGCGGAAGCGTTGCGGCTCGCGTTGGAAGAAGAACGCGAGGCTGTCGCAGAAAAATTTGCTTCACTCGAGAAAGAAGCCGCGAAGCGCGATCGCGAAAGGCAAGCGTCGTTTGAACAGGTCGCACAGCGCATGGTCGCGGAACTCGAAAAACGCGGACGCGAACTGATCGGAAAGATCGCGGATCGCGCCGAACGCACTCGTGTGGAACGTGAAGCGCAACGCCACGTTGCTGAAATGAAGCGCGCCGCCCAAAGCGCGGTGAAATCAGTGGAGCAATCTGGCTCTGCTCCCTCTCCTCATGGCGTTCGAATCGTGCGTGATGGTCAGACTGTAAATTCCGAACCGGTGCGCGACGAAGACGAAGCGCCACAATACATCACCGCCGCGCCACGTGAGATCGTCGTCGGCGACAAAGTGAAACTACTCTCGTTCGGCTCGGTCGGCGTTGTGGACCAGATCAAAGACGGTCACGCCGAAGTACGCGTGAAAGCTTTGCGCTTCCGAGAAAAACTGGAAAATCTTGAACTCGTCGAACAACAACCAACTGTAAACTCGCCGCAAGGCAAACTGGAAAAACTGCGCCGCTCCTCAGGCACTGAAGTCCACCTCGCCGTCGCGGAACCAAACGCCAAATCTGAACTGAACGTCATCGGCCAAACAACTGACGAAGCGGTCGACGCGGTTGATAAATTTCTCGACGAAGCATCGCTCGCGAGCCTCAGCCAGGTGCGGATCGTACACGGTCACGGCACCGGCGCCTTGCGTCGCGCGATCGCCGGATTGTTAGGCGGTCATCCTCACGTTGCTCGTTTCGTTTCCGCTCCACCCCATCAGGGCGGTACTGGTGCAACTCTCGTCGAGTTGAGACAATAAGCCATTCACAGATTACGCAGTTAGCTTTGGAAGAATGCGTTACCCCCAAACATTCATCGACGATCTCAAACGCCAAGCCGAAATCGTCCGCGTCGTTCAGGACTACGTGCCGCTCAAGAAAAAAGGCGCAAACTGGATGGCGTGTTGCCCGTTTCACAAAGAGAAAACGCCGTCGTTCTCCGTCAGTCCCACGAAAGAAATCTACTTCTGTTTTGGTTGTCACAAAGGCGGCTCGGTTTTCAACTTCGTGATGGAAATCGAACGCGTCAGTTTTCCCGAAGCGATCAAGATCGTGGCCGACAAAGTCGGTATGCCGTTGCCGAAGATGGTTGAGGACAGCCGCTTCGAAGCACGCCGTCAGGAGTCAGACGATGTTATCCAACTCAACTCCTGGGCCATGGATTGGTGGGAACAACAACTCGAGTCGAGCAAAGAAGCGCGCATCGCTCGCGAGTATCTGGTCCAACGCGAGCTGACCGAAGAAACGCAGAAAGCATTTCGTCTCGGTTACGCGCCCGATAGTTGGGAAGCGCTCTCAACGTACCTGCGCCAGAAAGGCGCAGCGCAACAACAGATCGAGCGCAGTGGTTTGGTTGTTAAGAAAGAAGAAGGTTCTGGTTCATACGATCGTTTTCGTGGGCGTTTGATGATTCCGGTGTTGGATGTGCAAGGGCGTCCGATCGCTTTTGGCGGCCGCGCGTTGAAGCCGGATGACAACGCGAAATACATCAACTCACCCGAGACGATCGCGTACGTCAAAGGACGCAATCTCTTCGGATTGAATCTCACGCGCGATGAAATTCGACGCCAGGGATTTGCAATTCTCGTCGAAGGTTTTCTCGATCTGATCGTTCCTTTTCAAGCAGGCGTGCGCAACGTCGTAGCGAGTTTGGGAACAGCACTGACTGCTGAGCAGGCGAAGTTGCTAAGTAGGTTTGCGCGCAAAGTGGTAGTCAACTATGATGGCGACCGCGCGGGCGTACAAGCAGCGAAAAAGTCGATCGAGATTCTCCTCGCCGAGGATATCGAAGTGAAGGTGCTCGTACTTCCCGACAACGCAGATCCCGACGAGTTCATTCGAAAGTTTGGTGTAACTGAGTATCAACGGCGACGGGCACAGGCTCAACCACACATACAATTCGTGATCGAAAACGCTTTACGCGACCGCAGCCTTCACCGGCCTGCGGACAAAGCTGAAGCGGTCGAAGAAGTTCTCCCTTACATACGAGCCGTCAACAGTCGCATTCAGAAGCGCGAGTATTTTGATATGGCGATGGATTCATTGGGAATCGATCGCGAAAATGTAAACACGTCCACGTGGCGGCGCGAGTTATGGCAAGCGGTGCGCGACAATCGACCCACGCGGTCCAGCGCGGTCCACGTCGCTAAAGAGAGGAAAGTCACCGCCGCGGAACAGCGTCTGCTCGGATTGTTGCTGGCTGATGCGAATCTGCGACACCAGGTCCTGCCGATGTTGAAAAAAGAAGACTATGAGGACCTGGCCACCGCGCCACTTTTCGAAGCATTACTAGCTCTCGACCGTGAAGGCACGGAAATTGATTTCGACGCGTTGATGAGTAAGACCGAAGGCGACGAGTTTGCCGCGAGCGTGGTGCCGATGGTGATGATGAATTCCTCGCTCCACGGGTCAAACGAACATTACGTGGCCGAGGAATGCGTTTCGACCTTCAGGTTGATGAGGATCGAACAGCGCATCGAGGAGTTGCGAAGAGATTTGGCCATTGCCGAGCGCGAAGAAGACTTCGAACGTGTTTCCCGGCTCGCCGCCGAGCAGATTCAGCTCGCGGCTGAACGCCAACTGATGTTGCAGCGGGAAGTGACCGCTAAGTAAGACCCTCTGGTTAAAAGCCAGTTGCCCCTAAGGTGATTATGGAAGACAAGGATCGCGACGACGTCATGGAACGTCTGCTCGAACTGGGCGGCGACAAAAAGTACCTGACGTTTGACGACCTGAACCGCGAATTGCCCGACAATGTCGTCTCGCCCGACGACATCGAGGACGTACTCCAGAAACTCGAAGGCTCCAACATTCCCGTCGCGGACAGCGACGAGCGTCTCCTCGAACAAGCCGCAGCGACAGTTTCCGACGACGAGGAAGAAGGTCTCGATGAAGACATCGAACTCGATCTCTCGGCCGGTGCGCTCGAGAAAACCAACGATCCAGTTCGACTTTATTTGCGCGAGATGGGCGTTGTTCCCCTGTTGACGCGTGAAGGCGAAGTCGCGATCGCGAAGCGCATCGAGCGGGGACAGTTGAAGACGCAAAAAGCAATTGCACGCTCGCCGATCGCTGTGCGCGAGTTGCTCAAGATCGGTGAAGATCTGAAAGGTGTCAAAATTAACATTCGCGACACCGTCACCTTTTCGGAACAGGCCGAACTCACCGGCGATGAAGACAAGGCCGAGGAGTATCGCACCTGGACCATCGAGGGAATTCAGCACATCGAGGTGCTCGCCGAACAGGGGCTAGCGGAACTCGAAAAACTAAACGAAGAGCTAACAGCTAGTCACGGCAAGAAGAGCAAGAAACTCACGCGGCTCAAGCGCAAAGTCGCGCGAACGCGGCTGGAAATCGCGCAGGAGACTGGACGGCTTAACCTGACTGAACGCGCGCGTCAACGTTTGATCAATGCTATTCGCTCCGTGCAGAAATCTGTGCGCGAAGCCGAGCGCGATATCGACGGTTGCAACGAGAAGTTGGCTCGTAAACGCCTCAAGCCGGAAGAGAACCGTGAACTGCGGCGTCGTATTCTGGCGGCTCGGAAACGGTTGTTGCAGATCGAGATCGATAACTACGTTGGACCAGTCGAAATCAAGCGATCGTTGCAGGCGATCGTTACCGGCGAACAGCAAACGGGACAAGCGAAACGCGAACTCG
>DATELP010000042.1:0-33808 GCA_035276425.1 Pyrinomonadaceae bacterium | reverse complement strand
AGCACGCGTCGCCGGATTCTCGACCGGTTTCCGCGTGGCATCATTGACGATCCGAAAGACACGATCCAGCGGCTGGCCCAGCGCGTCGTCGTGTGACCAGGCTGTCAACGCTTCGGCTACTTCGTTGAGGTAGGTGACGTGCGCCTGGTTGTCGGTAGTGATTACTGCGTCGCCAATACTTCGCAGTGTGACTCTGAACACCTCACCGCTCTGAATGACTCGTGTCTGTGCCACTCGCGCTGCTTCGCCAAAGAAGACGATGAGAGAACACGTGAAAACGTAGGCGATGAAGCCGACCAGATTCGCACGGTCGCTGAGATCAAAAGAACTGCGTGGTTGAATGAACAGATAAAGACATGCGCCGTAGCCGACGATAATTACCGGAATCGCGACACGATAACCGCCCAGCCACACGGCGGCGGCCACTGCGCCAAACAGCGTGACGAGCGGAAATTCGTCACCCATCAGCGGGTCGAGCAGCCAGCGTATGAGCACGGCCACGACAACTGCCAGAAGTCCGAGTGCGTATGATCTGAGCGAAGTGCGCACCTTATTCGTTATAACCGCCGTTTAACTCGAGGGATGTGAAGGACCGCGGTTGATTTTAACGTTGAAGATTGAACGGGTTCAACATAGCTTTCTAATTTAAATAAAAACACAACTAACTTTTTGCTCGTAAGTTGTCTCTATATCAACATAGACGCATGAAACGAACCCGGAGCCCTGATGACACCGCTTGAATCGCCTGACGAACTGCTCGTAATGGCGGCGATTCTTGGGAATCTGGAGGCGTTCGAACAGCTTGTGGTGCGGTATCGGCCAGCCGTCGTGCGTTTGGCGCGGAGCATTGTCGGCCCCGACTACGCGGAAGACGTGGCGCAGGACTCGCTCCTGCTCGCTTTCAAGGCGCTGCCCTCGATAGACGAGCCGCGAAAATTTCCCGCGTGGCTTTCGGCTATCACGCGTCATCGAGCGCTACGGTTTAGCAAGAGTGAAACAGTCCACTCGAGTAAACGCGTGCCGTTGGACGAGGCGCTGCTGGAAAAGATCGAGGCGTTGGCCAAACCGCTGCACGATCGAGCGCTGGCGGAGAAAGAGCGGGACGAAGCGATGGTCGCGGCGATCGACGGTCTAACGGACGACTATGCCATGCCGTTGAGATTGCGCTTTCTCGATGAGATGCCGCTGAACAGAATCGCGGCGTTTATGGGGGTGCCGTTGTCGACGGTGAAGTGGAGGATTCACCACGGCAAGAAGATGTTACGCGCAAAGTTGGAACCGATGAATTAGCAAGGAGAACCAGATGGAAAAGGAAACAGTGAAACTGCTCAATGTGACGCGGCGAATCGCACGCTCGGCGGGTTACGTCGCCTGGACCAGGGCAAGCGTCGAAGCGACGCAGTTCTGCGCGGGTCAGTACAACCGCGTACTGGCGCGGCTCAGCGAACTCGAACCTTCAGTAAAACCACTTTTTGCCCCGCTCAGTGAATCCGCTTCTTCGGAAGTGATACGGATTGCCGCGCGCGAATTGCTTGCCTACTTCGAAGCTGACGAACCGGAAGTTCGTGTTGGGCGCGGGTTCTATTTGAAGTGTGGACCACGCAATGCACGAGTGAAGGTGCCGTGTGTGCCGATTACGGTGAGCTGCGATTAATTTTTGAATGCTGGGGTGCGTATGGAACGAGAGAAAGAATTAGCCAAGTTGATCAATGTGCTGCGGCGCACGTCGCGCATGGCGCTGCAATCGGAATGGACCGGCGGTAAAGAAGACGCGGCGGCTTATTGCACCGACCAATACAATCGCGTGCTCGCGCGATTGAAGGAACTCGATCCGGGAGTCGGGGCAGTGTTCGAACCGTTGCCGGGTAGCAGTTCGTTGACTGTTGTCGCGATGGCTGCTCGTCAACTCGCTGCGTATTACGAAGACGAGCTTGGACCAACAAAAGGTTTTAGCAACCGCGGCTACGGTTTTGCGGTCGATCCGCGCGCGTTTCGCGAGTTTTGGGAGAAGTCTGCGCGCGAGTTTGAAGACATGGGCGAGTTTATTCGCGAGAGTATCGACGAGTGGTTACGTCGCCGAAAGGATGCGAGCCACGCGGAGAAAGGCGCGGAGAAAGGGCCAACCGAAAGCAGCCCGCAGTAACACGCCACAAAAGGCACAAAGGCTTGGCAAACGTATATGTGCCTTTGTGCTTCTTTGTGGCTAGAAATTACAGGGACTCTTCAGCGCCGGAACTTTTGCTGGGACTGTGTCGCGAAACTTGCCTGACGTTCGTCGCTGAGCGGCCACGGCTGCTTCCACTTGTTGCGGCGTCAGTGCGGTGTTTGCCTGAAAGTACACCCAATCGATGTCTTCGTGATACTGGCGCCGCTCCGTTGACTTGATCATTCCGTCGCGGATGAACCAGAGATTGAAGTTGATCGACATCGTGTCTTCGGGATAGTAGTTTCCACCGTGTTCGGCAAACAGTTTGCCGTCGATGAAGTAACGAACCTTCTGGTCCATTACCTGTGTGACTAGCACGTGCCAGCCGGCCTGGCTGCCGTTTGCAGTCTGGAACACGTTGTCTTTCTTCCAGTTTGGTTCGGGATAAAAAGTCTCCCACGTGGTGGAATAGAGTGTTGGTCCGTCGATGCCCCAACCGCCGTTCGGCAGGTACTCCCAATCCAACTCGCTGTAATCCGGATCCCACGGCTGTTTCAAAGGGCTGATCGTGTAAAAGCTTTGCACGAGCTGATCGCCGCCCGGACCTGAAAGCGGCTGATCGGTGAAACGAACGCGCGCCGCATACGTGCCGTCGAGATATTTGCGCTGATGGCAGATTTGCGTTTGCGTCGTATTCGCCGCGGTTCCGTCGGTCGCGGATGTCATACGCACGATGCGGTTGTTGGGCTGGTCGGTGTCTTTAAGAATCGAGACGTTTTCTTCCTTCCAGATTGCGCCCGGCACGCCCGGCCAACCCGCTTCGGTACGCAGGATCCAGCCGTTCTTCTTCATCTGTTGCGGATTGTCGTAACTGAAATCGTCGAACAGAATTTGTGGTTTAGGCGGTGTTGCCACACCGATCGAGAAGAGCGCGATCACGCTGAGTGCGATGGTGAATGTTTTCATCATGGTTATCGGGGTTCGTATCCTAACCCGCGCTAGTGGTTCGCGCCAGCACAATCTATGGCATTGCTGACAGCAGGCGCGTAGAATTGCCGGCAAGGAGAGTACAAAGCAATGGCCGATCAGAAAACGTCCGAACTCGTTTCGGCTCCCACGCAACAACTGCCGGCGATCGGTACGCCCGCCCATGACGACAGCCCAAAATTCGTGGCGGAGCAGCAGCACATCGAGGAAATGATTAACGATGATGCTCCATTGATCGTCATTCTTTCAGAACTGGTGTTGATGATCGAGGCGCAGTCGCCGGAGATGCTCTGCTCGATACTCTTGCTCAGTAACGACGGCAACCACGTGCGACACGCGGTAGCGCCGAGTCTTCCCGAGAGTTACACCACGGCAATCGATGGCAGTCCGATTGGGCCGAAACACGGTTCGTGCGGGACTGCGATGTTCCGCGGTAAGCCCGTTGTCGTTACCGACATCGCCACGGACCCGCTTTGGGACGACTATCGCGAGTTCGCGCGCATTATTGATATGGCTGCGTGTTGGTCTACTCCGATCATGTCGACCAAAGGGAAGGTGCTCGGTTCGTTTGCGATGTACTACCGTGAACGGCGTGGGCCAAAACCGGAAGAACAGCATCTCACGGACGTCGCGACGAAGCTGGCGTCACGTGCGATCGAACACGCCGTGGCGCGCGAGCGCGCACTCGCTGGTGGCGTCTGACATGACAACCTATAACACCACGGCAGCGCGTCAGGCCTACCTGTTCGATCTCGACGGCACACTTATCGACAGCGTGTATCAGCACGTGCTCGCGTGGCGTGAGGCATTGGAAGCTGGTGGAATTCATCTTGCCGTCTGGCGTATTCACCGGCAGATCGGAATGAGTGGCGGCCTCTTCGTCAACGCGCTTGCGCGCGAGACGGGGCACACGGTTTCGCCGGAAGAAGCTGAGCGAATCCACCAGGTACACGGTGAAGCGTTCAAGCGTTATGCGTCGCAGGTGCGGCCGTTGCCGGGTGCTTCAGAGCTGTTGTCGTATCTGACGAAAGCTGGCGTGCCGTGGGCGATTGCGACGAGTGGACGAATGGAGAGTGCGAGACTTTCACTTCACTTGCTCGGAATTGACGGTGAGGTTCCGATCATCACGCGCGATATGGTCCAGCACGCCAAACCCGATCCGGATCTCTTTCTGGCCGCGGCTGAAAAACTCGGAGTCTCGATCAGTGATTCGGTGGTGGTGGGCGACAGCATCTGGGACCTACTCGCCGCACGTCGCGCGCGCGCACTCAGCGTTGGCCTCCTCTCCGGCGGCTACGGCCGCGAAGAACTCGAACGCGCCGGTGCCTACCGCGTCTACAACGATCCCGCTGACCTCCTGCGCCACCTGGACGAAGTGGGCGTGCGCGGCGCCGAGTGATCTCACCCTTCGAGCGCCCGGGCTTCCTGAATGGCCTCGAGTTCCGGCAGCGCAATTAAGTCCTTCGGCCGTCCTGCCGCACGCTTCGCGGCAATTAGCTTTCCGATGTCGATCACCGCGAAGTGATGACCAAATAACTCAACTGTTACTGAGCCGGCAAGTGCCTCTTCATAATTTCCGACACCACGCACTTCACCAAGGAGATCCAGATCGCCGATGTCCGTGACGAACGTGAAGTTAAGACCTCTCTTCAGAGTTTCAGCATCAAAACCTTCAGGAACGTTTCTTAGGCGAGCATGAACCGATTGTAACGCCTCGGCTAGCTGCTTGAGGTTCGCCTGATCTCGCGCGTAGCAAACATCGAGATCGTTAGTTAGGAGTAAAGAGCCATGAATCGCTGCTGCAACACCGCCTACGATCACACACTTCACCTTGTGTTCGCCCAGGAGACGTAGGGGCGCTTCAATGATGTTGCTCAGCGCTGGCATTGGTAGGACCGATTATGCGCACTGACGCCTTAAGTTTCGCGGCCTCCGCTATAAAATTATCCAGCTTGCGGACGCGTTCCTCCGGAGTCAGACGGAGGTTTTCGATTGTAAGCGTCAGATCCGTCCCAAACTCCGCTGCGCGTGCGGCTGCCGAACCGGCGGGTGGATGGAGAAAGTAATCTTCAACTTCAGCGCGCATGGTTGTCAGTATACCAGTTACTGGTTGGTGTAATCCTTGGCGGCGCCGTTGAGCATGGCGGCCTCTTTTAGTTTCGGATTCTTCACCCACTCTTTAGCTGAAACGAAGGAAATTTTGTCGTAGACCAGCACGATTGTCCCCAACTTTAGCAGCTTACTCATCTCACGCGCTGCGAACATGGGAATACGAATGCACCCGTGACTCGCCGGTTTAGTGGGGACGGTCTCATACCCATGAATTGCTACGCCGCCGGTGATGTAGTTTGCGTAATAGACCGAGCCGAGGACGCCGTCTTCCCAGCCGTAGCTTTTGTCGTAAACAACGAATCGTCCGCGTGGTGTGTAGGCGATGCTGGTCTGGCCATCGGCTTGAAACGGTTTATCGTTTCCGGTCGAAACGGGAAGCACTCGCACGCTCCCGTCTTCATTGACGATCATGAGCACCTGACGATCGATATCAACCTCGACGTGTGCATAACCTGTGTCTCTCGCTTTCGGACCCTCGCTCACGCGAATCGCCTCAAGTTCATCCAGCGTAAGCTTGCCGCTCGTCTCTCGTCCTTCCCATTTCTGAAAAGCGATTAACGCAGAACGCGAAGCCGAATCAAATACTCCATCCACAGCCCCAGTCCAATACCCTAAAGCACGAAGCCGCTCTTCACCATCTCTTATCTGTGTACGAGTAAGGCTTTGCGTGCTGCGCCGCTGCGCAGTCGCCATCCCAGGCATGGCAATCAGCACCAGACACAATGTGACAAATACTTTCATCCTATCGCTCGAACTCAACTCGTCGTGCTTCAAGCTGATCAAGAATCTCGGGTGTGTCCTTCAATTCGACAAGTGGTTGCAGATGGTTTCGGATGTAATCCCAGTCCAGCTTTCCTGTTTGGCGAACGATGATTCGTTCAACGTCCACCCAGCAAGGGCAACGTCCAAGCCGACACCTTTGCGGGACCGAAGTAGTAAGACCCGACGGTCTGTGGCGAAGACTGCTGCATCCGGAATCCGCGCCTCAAAGTGATTAAGTAGAGACTCTACAAACTGTTGCTCGTCTCCGAAACCGGCAAACAACGAAAGATCGACGTCAACTGTCTCACGCGGTTCTCCCCAGCGTTGTAGCGCCAGTCCGCCTATGAAGCAAAATTGCCAACCCTGCGACTCGCAGATGTCTTGCAATTCAGCAGCAGCTTGAATGACTTCATTCACGTCCAGCTGCCTTCTTGAACCACCGCTGTTGTTCGACCAGACCTGACCATGGTTTGGGAGCGCGAGGTGGGCAAGTGTAATCAGCCGGTCCGCAGAGTAGCAGAAGGGTTTGATACGTATCGAGTCTCCGGATCTCATCACGTCTGATCCGCTCGAGATCGTCAGCCGCCAGTTTCCACGTATCAGCCCATCTCTTGCCAAGGGCAATCTCTTCAGGAGTCCAATCTTTAAGGGCGGACGGCGTGTTCACGTAGGGATTTTAACACGTCCTCCCACGACCGCAGTCGGAGATTGGCTTGCGAACAGTGACAACCGATGGGCAAATTGTGTTTTCCTCGCTGGTCGCGCAAAATGCCTCTATGTCACTGATTCTCAAGGCACGACTGGTGCTCATCCTTGGTCTTTCCGTGGTCGGGCTGCAATGCAATGCGGGTGCGAATTCCGGCCCGGCGAACACGGCGGCGAATACCCCGGCGGTCGTGGCAAAACACGGTTATCAGGTCGTGAATGCTTACCCGCACGACACGGGCGCCTTTACACAGGGGCTGATCTTCGTCGACGGCAAACTTTACGAAGGCACGGGACAGGAGGGGCGGTCGAGTCTGCGGGAGGTGGAACTGCAAAGCGGCCGGGTTTTGAAGAAAGTAGACGTGCCGGTGCCGTTTTTCGCCGAGGGAATCACACTCCTCAACGGCAAAATCTACCAGCTCACGTGGCAACACCAGATCGGTTTCATTTACAACGCCCAAACACTGCAAAAGACCGGCGAATTCAATTACACCGGCGAGGGCTGGGGCATCACTAACGACGGCCATTCACTCATCATCAGCGACGGCAGCAACCGCCTCAAATTTCTCGACCCAGACAGCTTTCGCGTTACAAAAACCATCGCAGTAACCGACGGCGGAACTCGCGTTAACCAGCTTAACGAGCTCGAGTACGTCAACGGCGAAATCTACGCCAACATCTGGCACGATCAGCGCATAGTGACGATTGATCCGCAAAACGGCCGCGTGACCGGTTGGATAGATTTGAGCGGCTTGCTCCAACCCGGCGCCGTCACGGACGAAGAAGCAGTGCTGAACGGAATCGCGTACGATCAAGCCAGCGGCCGGTTGTTTGTCACTGGAAAACTCTGGCCGCAACTGTTCGAGATCAAACTTAAGAACCAGTAGTAACTAGACATGATCAACACGACTTACAAGATGCGAGGAACATCGGACGTCACACCTTGCTGAGAAATATCTTGTAAATTCTGTAATCCTGTCCAGAACGACGAATGAACTTTCTGACTTACTTCCGAGCCTTGTCCTACGCCATGATCGGCGTCGCCATGCTGGCACTCGTGCTGGCAGGAGGCTTGGACTACGGTCTCGCGCTCGCCTTTCTCGTCGTGATGATCGTGAGTTGGAAACTCGAAGGCACGCGCTGGCAATTGCCCGAACGTTACGGACTCGCGATCGTTCTGCTCTCGATCCCACTCTTCTATTTCGACTGGCACTACCAAAAGCGAATCGGCGAACCTGTCGAACGTCTCGGCGTCACCGCGCTCGCGCACCTGATCGTTTTCCTCTCAGCAGTGAAACTGTTGCAGGTCAAAAAAGATCGCGATTGGGTGTTTCTGTATCTGATCTCGTTCTTCGAAGTCCTGCTCGCCGCGGGACTGAGTTTCAGTCCGATCTTTCTCGGCACACTGACGCTCTATCTGCTGTGCGGCCTCTCAGCCGTGACCGCCTTCGAGATCCAAAAAGCGCGGCGTTCACTGCAACACGCAGAGACACGCTTACTCGTGCCGCCTGATTCTCGTGTCTTCAAGAAAGGACGGCGTTCGTGGCGAAACACTGAAGCCGCACGCTTGCCGTTTGTCGCGGTCGCGTTGCTGTTGCTGATTTTCACGTTTGCTTTGCCGTTGTTTTTGATCGCGCCACGTTCCGGAGCAGCGGCGCTCACGCGCAGCGGTGGCGGTCTGTCAAACTTCATCGGGTTCTCTGAAAACGTCACGCTCGGTCAGATCGGCACGCTTAAAAAAGACGACGGCTTGGTGATGCGCGTGCGCATCGAAGACGGCGAACCACCGCGTGGTTTGCGTTGGCGCGGCGTCGCACTCGACGAGTTCACCGGGATCTCCTGGCGTAAGTCGCCCGAAGCGCGGCGTCCCGATCTAGGTGTTACCGAACGCGCGGGCTTCTATCAGTTAGGCACGACCGAAGCCCTGCACCATCTCACGACGCAAACGTTTTTTCTCGAACCATTGGAATCGCCCGTGCTGTTCGCGGCCCCGCGCGTCGTCGCACTTCAGGGAGATCTGCCGTTCATTCGCGTTGACGCCGAAGGTTCGATTCAATCGCGGCGGCATGACTTCGAGCGAATCATGTACAAGGCGATCTCCGACACGGATGAACCGTCCGCAGACGTGTTGCGCCGAGACATGCGCGCTTATCCGGCGTTGTTTGAACGCTACCTGCAACTTCCGGAAAGACTCGATCCACGCATCGTCACGCTCGCGCGCACGATGATAATTGAGGCCAACGCGCGCAATCGTTACGACGCAGCGAAAGCGATCGAGTGGCAACTGCAAAGAGACTACGGCTACTCGCTCGAAATGAAAGCGGGTGGCCCGGATCCACTCGCCGACTTCCTTTTCAACGTCAAGACCGGTCACTGCGAATACTTCTCAACAGCGATGGCGGTGATGTTGCGCACGCACGGAATTGCCGCGCGCGTCGTGAATGGATTCTTGCCCGGCGAGTACAACGAAACTGCGGGAGCTTACACAGTCAGGCAAAGCGACGCGCACTCGTGGGTCGAGGTCTACTTTCCGGAAACGCGCTCGTGGGTGACGTTTGATCCCACGCCTTCGTCGGGACGCGTCGAGCCGATCCACACCGGCCTCGCGGCGCAGTTGCAAAAATACGCGGAAGCGATGGAGTTGCTGTGGTTTCAGTACGTGGTTGGTTACGACAAACAAGAACAGCGTTCGCTCGCAGTGTCGTTGCACAATCGCGTCTTTGATTACACGCGAATTGTATCGAATCTGCTGACGACGATTCGCAGTTACCTGACGACGAATGTGTTGCTTGTCGCGATGGGTGCGATCGCGTTACTGCTTGGTTTCGGTTTGGTTTTCTTTGGCAAGCGATTTTGGCCGTTGCTTTGGCGGCGCAGCGCCGGGCGCGTAGTCGAAGACGGGCGCGCATATTCAGACGTTCAGTTTTACGAGAAGCTATTGGAGTTGATGGAGCATCGCGGTGTGTCGAAGGATAAGGCGCAAACGCCGCTTGAGTTCGCGGGCAATTTGCAGTCGAGTGAGGCGTTGATTATCACGCGCGCGTACAATCGCGTGCGTTACGGTCGCGAGCGGCTGTCGAGTGCGGAACAGCGTGAAGTCGAGCGCGCGTTGGTGGCGTTGGAAGCCGCGGAGAAACACGGATAGAACACGGAATGAAGAAGGTTGGATTTGTTAGTCTCGGATGTCCCAAGAACCTCGTCGACAGCGAAGTGATGATGGGCCATCTGAAGCAGAACGGTTGCGAAATCACTGCCGACGCGGCTGACGCGGAAACTGTTGTGGTCAACACCTGCGGTTTCATCGACTCAGCCAAGAAGGAATCGATCGAGGCGATCCTCGAAGCCGCGCGTCTCAAGACCGAGGGGCAGGCGAAGCGACTCGTCGTCGCCGGCTGTTTGGTCGAGCGTTATCGCGACGAGTTGAAAGCCGAGATGCCGGAAGTCGACGCGTTCATCGGCACGAACCAGATCAACGACATCCTCAAGGTCTGCGATCCGCATACAAATACGCGCAGTTTGCCCGTGGTCCAAATCGGGAATCAGAGTGCGACTTATTTGTACGACGAGTCGACACCGCGCGTGCTCGCGACGCCTTCGCATTACGCGTTCGTGAAGATTGCGGAAGGTTGTGACCGGCCGTGTGCTTTCTGTTTTATTCCGCAGATGCGCGGTCACTTTCGCAGCCGCCGCTTCGGATCGATCGTCGCCGAGGCGCATCAGCTCGTGGAAGAAGGTGTGAAAGAGATTATTCTCGTGGCCCAGGATTCGTCGCGTTATGGCGAAGACCTCGGCAAGCCGGACGCGCTCGCGCGCTTGCTGCGCGAGTTGGCGCGCGTCGATGGCATCGAGTGGGTGCGCGTAATGTACACCTATCCGACGCACATCAGCGATGCATTTCTCGACGCGATAGCCGAAGAGCCGCGCGCGGTCAAGTATCTCGATATGCCGTTGCAACACGCGTCGCAAAACGTTTTGAAACTGATGAAGCGCGGAGGCAATCGCAAAAGTCTCGAACGTTTAATTCAACGCGTACGCGCGCGTGTTCCCGGCATCGCAGTGCGTACAACGTTCATCAGCGGTTTCCCGGGTGAGACTGAAGCTGACTTCGAAGAGTTGCTCGGTTTTATTAAGGACGTGGAATTCGATCGCGTCGGAGTCTTCACTTATTCAGACGAAGAAGGCACACCGGCTTACGAACTGGCCGATAAAGTTCCGGGCCGGATCGCTGCTCGACGCCGCACGGCTTTGATGAAACAGCAAGCGCGCATCTCGCGTCGCCGTAACAAAGCGCGCGTCGGCGAAACGGTGCGCGTGCTATTTGAAGGCGAGTCGAAAGAGAGCGAGTTGTTGTGGCAGGGAAGAATGGAAACGCAGGCGCCGGACATTGACGGTTGCGTGCTCATCAACGATGTGCCTGACGGCGTGCTGCCCTCAGTTGGTGATTTTGTGAACGTCGAGATCACGGAAGCTCACGAGTACGATCTCATTGGGAGGATTCACCTCATTTAAATTGAATCCTGTAACTTCTGTAAATCATGTCAGTAAACTTGATTATCTCGCGCTGGCGATAGCGACGTGGGGTGTTGGCTACTTGCCGCTGATGCCAGGAACGTTTGGATCGCTCGTAGGTATCGGCGTTTTTCTGTTGCTTGGTTCGTTGGCGCCGCAGCTTGTCGGTGTAGTCGCGATCACGTGGGCCGGCATCTGGGCCGCGTCGCGAACCGAACGAATCCTGCGGTTGAAAGATCCCGGAAAAGTAGTCGTAGATGAAGTGGCGGGTCAGATGATTGCAATGTTGCCGCTCTCGTTGATCTGGTCCGTGGGAAAAGCCGGGATCATTGTTTCGTTTATACTTTTTCGTCTTTTCGACATCTTCAAACCTTATCCTGCGCGACGGTTTGAGCGGCTGCGCGGCGGGTTGGGCATTATGGCTGACGATCTTGTAGCTGGTGTTTACGCTGCGATCGGTACTGCACTAGTGATGTTTATCTGGAGGTAGACAGTTGGATACGATTAAAAAGCGACAGGAAGAAGCAACGAGCAAAGAGACTGTGAAGGATCTCGAAGAGGAAACTTCTTTTGACACGGATGACGCGGACGATTCGGATGGACCAAGCCCCGATGGTGCTTTTGATGAAAGCGACGAATTAAGGGACGCCGATCCCACCTAGTTTTCCGGCGTCTCACTTTTGTCGCCGCGCCCAAGCCAGCCGCGCCGCCAGAAAAAGATCAGCATTGCCACCGCAACTACAAGCATCACGATCAACGCCGCGAAGTAACCATACCGCGAGTGCAACTCAGGCATGTTATCGAAGTTCATGCCGTAAACTCCGGCAATGAACGTCAACGGCAACATGATCGCCGAGAAGATCGTCAGCACCTTCATGATCTCATTCATCCGGTTGGACACTACCGAGAGATACGCTTCCAGCGATCCGCTGATCAAATCACGATAGCTATCGGCGAGATCCGTAACGCGCACGATGTGGTCGTGAATGTCGCGGTAAAACGGCCGCATGTCCTCGGGTATCAACGCGTGAAATTCTCCCCGGCTCATGCGTAGCAGAATGTCCATCTGCTTGTTGGAAATCCGACGCAGCCGCAACACGCTGCGCTTTAAATCCATGATCTGTCCGAGGATTGCATTGTTCGGCTGCTTCAAGTCAAAGATCTCGTGTTCCAACTGATCGATTCGCTCGTCGAAGTCATCCAGCACCGGCGAGTAGTAGTCGACAATCTGGTCCAGGATCTGGTGCAACAGAAACGCTGGTCCACGCTGACAAGCAATCGGACTGTTGCGCAGGAGTTGTTTGACGTTAGCGATGCTGCGGAAGAAGTCGTGATGGTAAGTGATGACGTAGTTTGGACCAAGAAAACCGTCCAACTCGATCGTGTTGAAGCGATCCGGGCTCGTGTCGGCGCGCACGCCGTGAACGATGAAGTAAATGTAACCGGGAAACTCTTCGATCTTCGGATAGTGACGGTTTTCACGGCAGTCTTCGACGGTCAGTGGATGGAAGTTGAAGACGTCGAGGAGCACGCGTTCGTCGACTTCGGTCGGTTCCTCCATGTCGACCCAGATGACGTTGCCCGGGTCTTTCAGGAGTTCCGGAAGCTGCTCGACCGTGAACCCTTCGTTGATCGTATGCTGGCCGTTCCGATAAACGAGAATCTCCATCAGTTATCTCCCCCGAGCGGTATCTGTTACCATACGGCCTTTTTACTGGCAAGCAGTTTGGCGGCCGTGTTTTGAGTTCAGCCTTTAGGCTGCTGTCTCGAGCGAGCAAGCTAAAGCTTGAACTCCAAACTGAACCAGTACGGGGAGCAACGATGTCGATGAAGGTTTTTGTAGCTGATGATGTGAGCGACAGCGGACTCGAGCCGTTGCGCGCGGCTGGTTTTAGGGTCGAAAAGCAAACCGGTCTGACTGGTCCGGCGCTGGTCCAGGCGTTGCAGGATTGTGAAGGTCTGATTGTTCGCAGTGAAACAAAAGTGACTGCGGATCTGTTGGCGAATGTGAATAGTTTGCGCGTGATCGGCCGTGCGGGCGTCGGCGTCGACAACATCGACGTACCGGCAGCAACGGTCCACGGCATTGTCGTGATGAACGCGCCCGACGGCAACACGATCACGACCGCCGAACACACGATCGCCTTGTTGATTTCGCTCGCGCGCTCGATTCCGCAGGCGAACAGTAGTTTGAAAGCCGGACGTTGGGAGAGAAAGAAGTTCATTGGCGTTGAACTGCAAGGCAAGACTCTCGGCATTATCGGGCTCGGGCGCATCGGTCGTGTCGTTGCTTCGCGAGCACGTGCGATGGGGATGTTGATTGTTGCTTACGATCCGTTCATCGCACCCGAACAGGCGCGCGATCTTGAAATTGAATTGGCGCCGCTAGAGACCGTTTATTCACGCGCGGATTTTTTGACCGTACACACACCGCTGACTGCCGAAACGCGCGGGCTGATCAATCGCGAGGTGTTGGCGACGATGAAGCGTGGCGCACGAATCATCAACTGTGCGCGCGGCGGGTTGGTTGATGAAGACGCGCTTTACGAAGCGATCGCGAACGGAACGATCGCGGGCGCGGCGCTGGATGTGTTTGGACAAGAGCCGCCTTCGAACGAGCATCCGTTGTTGAAATTGGATCAAGTGATTGTCACACCGCACCTCGGCGCGTCGACTACGGAGGCGCAAGAAGGCGTTGCGTTCACCGTCGCCGAACAGATGCGTGACTTTTTATTAACCGGCGCGTTGCGTGGAGCAGTGAACGTGCCCGCGGTGGGAATGAAGGAACTCAGTCTGCTGCAACCGTACGTTTTGTTGGCGGAGAGTCTCGGACGTTTTCAGGCGCAACTCGTCGACAAGCCTGTGAGCGAAGTTCGCCTCGAGTTTGCGGGTGAGATCGTTGAAGTTGACGCGACGCCGGTAACGCGTGCGTTTCTCGCTGGACTGCTGCGCGACGTCAGCGCGCGTGTGAACGTCGTCAACGCGTTCCTGATTGCTGAAGAGCGTGGTATCAAAGTTACGACGACGTACGTTCGCGCGAGTGGCGATGTTGTACCTGCGATTCGCACCGAGATCACGACCGAACAACAAACGCGAAGTCTCGCGGGAACGCTCTTTGGTTACGGCGAACAACGTCGCGAAGGTCGCATCACCGAGATCGACGGCTTCTATCTCGAAGCCACACCGAAGGGCCACATGCTGGTGATGCGCAACAACGACGTGCCCGGTGTGATCGGACAAGTCGGCACAATTCTCGGCGAACGCAGCGTAAACATCAGCCGTTTTCACCTCGGCCGTCGCGAACGCGGCGGCGAAGCGATGGCCCTGATCGAAATCGACGCTCCCGCGACGCGCGAAACCCTCCAGGCCCTGCGCGCCCTGGAGCAAGTAATCTCCGCCCAACCAATCGAGCTGTCTTAAGGCGCTTGATTCACATCTCCCTCTTGCGTACAATGCGCGCAGGAGAACGAACATGAACGACCAGAAAAAGGAAGTCCCTCAACCTTCGACTTCCAAAAAACCTCCGCGGGCGATCATCACGAAAGAGGAACTTCTCCGTCGCTTGAGGAACATTGATGAATGGAGACAGAAGCACCTTGAAGAATTTCGCAAACCTCACACCAACGATTCGCGTTGAAGTTTACATTCCGATACGATCCGAGTCTGCATATCATGACTCCCTCACTTGGGTGATCGACGAACTCACCCGGGTTCACGGTGGTTGCACCGTCAATGAAAACGTCAGCGGTCATTATCTTTCTCGGGCAGGTCAAATCATAGATGATCGTGTCGACGTTGTTTACAGTGATATCGCGCTGGATTGGAACAAAAGTACTGAGCGAACAGAGGTACTTAATTACTGCGTGAAATTGAAACAGTTCCTGCTCAAGAATTTAGTTGAGGAAGAGATTTTAGTTAGTGCCTACCCGGTCTCACACGTGGTAGCCAGATCCAGTGCCTAGCCCCGCACTGGTTCACAATTCTTAACAACTTTTTACGTGTAATTAACACGCCGCCAGCGTGGGACGGCGTATTATTGGCGGCTTCTGGGCAACAAGGAACTTTGGGCAGGCCGGGCGGTGCTGGCGGGCGTTTTCGATAAGGCCCGCGAAATGGCACAATGGCACGGGCAGGCGCATACGCCCGTGCGCAACGACCCCGGCACGACCCGGCACGCACGCGTAAGAACTTTGCACGTATGCACAGCACCTGAATGGGTGCGCAACAAATGCGGGTGTGCCGTCGTACCCAACTCAACCCGAAAAAAACTTCAGTTGTCCAAGTAGACGCTGGATGAGCTAAGGAAAACTATTTGTATGAAACGCGAGCAGAGCTTGTCTGATCGTCTGGGAATTGCACTCCTAATCATTGGGTTGCTGTCCCTCGCAGGCTGCGTAAACAAGGCTCAGCAGAATTTTGAACGTCCCCCGGCGCCGGTGAAAACTGCCTCGGCCGTGACGCAGGACGTGTCGAGCTATCTCGACGCGCTCGGCAAAATCGTCGCCCGCGAGACTGTCGCGATTCAGCCTCAAGTGTCGGGCCGTGTCATGACGATTCACTTCGCCGACGGCGCGAATGTCAAAAGGGGCCAACTACTTTTCACAGTTGACCCGCGCCCGTTTGAAGCGAACCTCAAACAGGCGCAGGCCAATCTCGCCCGCGACGGCGCGCTCAAGAAACAGGCCGAAGCCAATCTGGCGCGCGAGGTGGCTCGTGAAAAGTGGGGGCTGACGCAAGTTCAAAGATATAGCACTCTCGTCGAGCAAGGCGTCGTAGCGAGCGAGCAGTATCAGCAGCTTCGTGCGGACTACGATACGCTCAAAGCAAACACCGAGGCCGCACGCGCCGCCGTGCGCAGCGCCGACGAGACCATAAAAGTCGACAACGCCGCGATCGAAACGGCGAAAGTGCAACTCAGTTACTGCTACATCCATTCGCCGATCGACGGCCGCGCCGGTCAGCGACTCGTCGACATTGGCAACGTCGTGAATCCCGGCGGTCCAGGTGGCGGTGACTCGAGCACCACAGTTCCAAACAACGCATTGTTAGTGATCGAACGGCTCGATCCGATCTACGCCGATTTCACCATCTCGCAAAACAACCTCAGCGCCGTGCAACAACAAATGCGCGCCGGCACGCTGAAAGCGGAAGTTCGCATTCCCGACGCAGCAGACGATCCGGTTCTGGGCCAACTCACGTTCGTCGACAACGCGGTCCAGAACGAAACCGGTCAGGTGACACTGCGAGCCACGATGCCGAATCCCGACCATCATTTCTGGCCCGGACGCTTCGTCAACGTGCGGCTCGTTTTGAGCACGGTGCAGAGTGCGGTGCTGGTTCCGGTGTCGGCGCCGCAGATGTCGGCAACCGGATCTTACGTTTACGTAGTTAAAGCAGACTCGACCGCCGAACAACGTTCCGTCACATTGGGCCAACGGCAAGGCGATCTGATCGTGGTTGAGAAAGGGGTTGAAGCCGGCGAGCGCGTGGTGACTGACGGACAACTCGGCGTCACACCCAACGGCAAAGTGGCGGTCGAACAACCGCGCGAAGCAAACAGCCCGGCAGTCGCAGGAGACGGATCGAAGTCGTAGCCACAAAAAAGCACAAAAGTGTTAGCAGAATATTTTGTGCTTCTTGTGCCTCTTTGTGGCGTTCATATCGTTGAAGTAAAGCTATGAATCTGTCAGAACCATTCATACGGCGGCCGGTTATGACCGCGGTGTTAACGCTGTCAGTGATCCTGTTCGGCGTGATGGCTTACCTCCAACTGCCGGTTAACGATCTCCCGGTGGTGGACTATCCGGTGATTCAGGTCACGGTCGGTTATCCCGGCGCGAGTCCCGACACGATCGCCAACAACATCGCCACGCCGCTCGAACGCCAGTTCATGCAGATCAACGGACTGGAAGTCGTGACGTCGTCCAGCACGCAGGGCGTTGCGACTTTCACGCTGCAATTCGCGCTCGACAAGAACATCGACGCGGCGGCGACTGACGTGCAGACCGCGATCTCGCAAGCGACCGGAAGTCTGCCTTCTGATCTCCCTTCGCCACCGACATATTCGAAATCTAATCCGAACGATCAGCCGTTGATGTACATCGCGATGACCAGCGATTCGGTCACGCCCGGACAGCTTTACGATTACGCCAGCACCAACGTGGGCCAGCGTCTCAGCATTCTGCCGGGCGTTTCGCAGGTCAACGTTTACGGCACGAAGTCGGCGATCCGCATCAAGGCGAACCCGGCCGCGATGTGGGCGCGTGACATTTCGATTGACGATCTGAACAACGCGATCAAGAACGGCACGAGCTACACCGGCGCGGGCCAGTTAGACAGTTCTTCCGGCACGGCGATACTCAGACCACAAGGCCAACTCGAAACCGCCGAACAGTACAGCAACCTGATCGTTGGCGGCACGAACAACGCTCCGATCTACTTGCGCGACGTCGCCACGGTCAAAGACTCCGTACAGGACGAGCGCGTGAACATGCGCTTCTGGGTGCGCGGCCGGACTGTTCCCGCGGCGACAGTGATCGTCGCGGTGAGCAGACGCGCGGGCGCCAACGCGGTGGAAGTTTCGAAGTCGATTTATGAGACGTTGCCATTGATCAACCAGGAACTGCCCGGTTCGATCTTCATCATGCCGATTTACGACCGCTCGCAGAGCATCGTTCATTCGGTTGCGGACGTGCAGGTGACGTTGGTGATCGCGTTCGTGCTGGTCGTGATCGTGATCTTTGCGTTTCTCGGACGTGTGACAGACACGCTCATCCCGGTTGTCGCGTTGCCGCTGTCGTTGCTGATCACGTTCATCGCAATGCGCGGGTTAGGCTACAGTCTCGACAACCTTTCGTTGATGGCTTTGACGCTCGCGATCGGATTCCTTGTCGACGACGCGATCGTCTTTCTCGAAAACACGGTGCGCCGCATGGAACGCGGCGAGCAGCCGTTTGAAGCCGCCATCAACAGCGCGAAAGAGATCAGTTTCACGATCATGTCGATGACGATCTCGCTGGCGGCGGTGTTCATTCCGCTCGTGTTCATGACCGGACTCGTCGGAAGAATCTTTCGCGAGTTTGCCATCACGATCGTGATCGCGATCCTGGCTTCGGGTCTCGTTTCGCTGACGCTCACGCCGCTGATGTGCGCGCGCATGTTGAGCGGACGCGGTGAGGGTTCGAAAAAGACGTGGATGGAACGCGTCATCGGCGGCATCGAGCACCACATCCTGAATCTTTACGGTGGATCGCTCTGGTGGTTCCTGCGGCATCGCTGGATCTCGCTGGTCATTTGGGTTGTCTGTCTGGCCGGCACGATCTACCTGTTCACGATCATTCCCAAAACGTTTCTGCCGCCGGGAGACAGCGGCGTGATCTTCGGTGCGTTCATTGCGAAAGAAGGCTCGTCGCCGAAGCAGATGCGCGAGTATCAGAATCGCGTCGACGAGATGCTGCACGCCGATCCGAACGTCGTGACTGACTTCACGATGACCGGCGCGACCGGTTTTCTGGCTTCGAACCAGGGCATCACGTTCACGTTCATCGGCGCTCCGGAAGGACGCCGCCCGATCGCTGAAGTCACAGCGGAAATGATGGGCAAGCTGAACACGATTCCGGGCTTGATGACGTTCCTGCGTCCGTTCCCGGTGCTCGAGATCAGCACGGGTGTGACGAGTCAGCAACAGGGACAGTACGCGTTTACTATCTCGGGCGCAGACCCGCACCAGGTTTACGACGTGGGCCAGAAACTGATGGGCAAGCTGATGACTTATCCCGGCTTCCTCAGCGTTTCGTCCGACTACTATAGCCATACGCCGAACCTGAACATCGACATCCGCCGCGATCAGGCCAAGACTTACGGCGTTTCGGAAGCGCGTATCCTGACGTTGCTGCGCACCGCTTATTCGCAAAACTATTCCTACTTGATCAAGAAGCCGGAGGATCAGTACCAGGTCATTCTGGAAATGGACGACTCGGTGCGTGAGAAACCGGAAGACCTGTCGCTGCTCTACATCAAATCCGACGATGGCCGCAATCTCGTGCCACTGCGCGAGCTCGTCACGTGGAAAACGACGCTGGGACCACAAGTCGTCAACCATTTGAACCAGTTCACCAGCATGTCGCTCTTCTTCAACTTGAAGCCGGGCGAGCCGCTGGGCAACGCAACCAACTTCATCACGCAATCCGCATCGGAGATCGTGCCGCAGGGTGTGCGCGCGGAACTGCAAGGTGAGGCGCAAACGTTCAGCCACACGGTTACCAGTTTGACGGTCCTGATGGCGCTGGCGGTGTTCGTGATGTACGTCATTCTCGCGATTCTTTACGAGAGCTACGTTCACCCGCTGACTGTGCTTTCGACGTTGCCGACGGCGTTGGTCGGTGGCTTGGTGACGCTGCTCGTCTTCGGTCAGGAAGCCTCGCTTTATGCGTTCGTCGGTATGTTTATGTTGATGGGCATTGTGAAGAAGAACGGCATCATGATCGTCGACTTCGCGCGCCAACGCGTCGAACACGGCGAACGAGCGGACCAAGCGATTCACGACGCGAGTATGGATCGGTTCCGTCCGATCCTGATGACGACCCTCGCGGCGGTGTTTGGCGCGGTGCCGATTGCACTCGGTTATGGTGCTGATGGTTCGTCGCGGCGGCCGCTCGGATTGGTTGTGGTTGGCGGCTTGATCGTGTCGCAGTTCATTACGCTCTACATCACGCCGGTGATCTATCTCTACCTCGAACAGTTTCAGGAGAACGTACTGGACCGCACTTCGTTCTTCCGCTCGCGCCGTTCGCACAAGGCCGTGTTGGCTGAAGGCGAAGCGGGCGACTAAAGCCACAAAGAGGCACAAAAAGCACAAATCTGGTAAGGTTTCCGCCTCACTTCAAAACGGGAGGAAAGATAGATGCGTTTAGGCGTATTGACGATGGTCCTTGCAGGTTCGACGTTGCTCGCAGGTTGCGGCAATCCGGCAACGAACAAGAGCCAGGCTGTGACGGGCGAGGCGCAAACCGCGGCGTCGCCGCGAGCCGCGGCGGCACAGACGTACGTAATCACACCAGAGAATTCGAAGATTGAATTTGTCGGTTCGAAAGTAACCGGCAGTCACAACGGATCGTTTCAAAAGTTTTCCGGCGAGATCCATTACACGGGCGACGTCAACACGAGCCACGTGACGATCACGATGCAAACTGATTCGCTCACTACCGACACTCCAGATTTAACTAAACACCTGAAGACTGCTGATTTCTTTGACGTCGCGAAGTATCCGGAGGCAAAGTTTGAATCGACGGCGATCAAAGCGGGCGGTGACAAAGGCGCTTCGCACACGATCACCGGGAATTTGACGTTGCACGGCGCGACGAAGTCGGTGACGTTTCCGGCGACGATTGCGGTTGCGCCTGATGCGATCACAGTCGACAGCAGCTTCACGATCAATCGCAAAGATTTCGGGATCAATTATGCGGGTGCGGCAGACAATCTGATCCGCGACAACGTTGTGATGACGTTGAAGATCAAAGCTACGAAGTCTTAAGCCACAAAAAGGCACAAAAGGCACAAAAAAGGGAGTTAGCCAGGAAAGGCGTCCTGGTAACTCCCTATTACTTTTTGTGCCTCTTGTGCCTTTTGTGCCTTTTTGTGGCTAACTGAAAACCCCTGAAATGTTCTCCACTCTGCGTCGTGCGATCGGCGACAACCATTCAAGCGTCGCGAGCACTTTCGGATGCGTCATGCCCGAACCGAGATAGGTCCAGCGATTCGCCTGTAACTGCTTGCGGCGAAACTCTGCTTTCTGTTCTTCGTTCAACTCTCGACCCGACGCGCGTTCGAAACTCTCGAGATCAAACTCGACCTGTTGCTTCAAACCGCCGTCGATGAAGCCGCCGATGTCGATATATTCTTCGACGCCGTTCAGGATCTGTTCTTCATTACGACCCGCCGATAACGACTCGACCATCAACGTGTCGAGTTTTGCGTGTTGCACTTCCTCGATCCAGTGATGTTTGAGCAGGCTCTTGAACTGCGGATCGAGATCCCGGTCGTCTTTTATGCTGTCGATGTAATGACTCTGAACCATCCACTCGATGTGCAGAGTAGTGATCGCGACTCCCAGCGGATCGTGGGCCAGGATCGCACTCGCGATCGCTTCCGGTGGACCAATCACCGGACAGTGAACGCCAAAACCTTCTTCAAACTCCTGCCGAAAACGTTTGAAAAGCTGAATGTGTTTGGCTTCCTCGCCGGCGAAATTCAACAGCGCACGAACACGATAATCGTCGCCGCTGAGCTGAGGCCGCGCGTGGTCTAACACGAAAGGCAGGATAAACTCTTCGACGAGGCCGAAGATGCTGAGGTAGGCATTACCTCTGATCTGGTTAAGAATGCGTTTTTCATCGCTGTCGAGAAAAGGCAACTCGTCAACCCTGGCAAGTGCTTCAGGCATGAACGGTTTGCCGAAGTCGAGCCGCTTCTCTCCGCCGATGATGTCTTCGACGCGCCAGTGGATTACCTCGGACGCGGCGAGTGCCGCTTGATAGCTGTATGAATCCAACATTTTGGAACACCTCCTATCGGTTCCTGTCTGAGTAACGCGCAAAAGTGGCAGACCACGGAGCACGGGAGCTGATGATTTTTGGCGAAATGCCCCAAGAGGGCTAGACTGGCCTTCGTATGACTGATGACCTGTCGCGTTACCATCATCCTGTAACCAAACTATTTCCGCAGTTTAACGACGTCTCCCAATTCAGGTTGAGTGAGGAGCAGATCAAGTTTTATCGCGAACACGGATATCTCGCCGGGATCAAAATGCTCAACGACGAGCAGCTCGTCGTATTGCGTGAGGAACTGGCCGAACTCGTCGATCCGGCACATCCGGGTAACGAACTGTTCTACGAGTTCAATGCGAACGAGTCGGCCGATCCGCAGCAGATACTGTTTCACGCTCTTGGCGCGTGGCGCATCAAGGCCGGTCTGCACGACGTGCTTTGGCATCCGGCGTTTGTTGTTCCCGCCGCGCAGTTGCTCGGTGGCGCAGTGCGGTTCTGGCACGATCAGATCTTCTACAAACCCGCGCATCACGGCGGCATCGTCATCTGGCACCAGGACTATTCGTATTGGACCAGGACCACGCCGATGGCCCACATCTCGTGTTGGATCGGACTGGATGATTCCACACGTAACAACGGCTGCGTTCATTACGTACCCGGTAGTCATCGCTGGGATTTGTTGCCGCGAGCGAGTTTTGCGAACAGCATGGACGCGGTGCTCGACGCCTTGACGCCTTCACAACGGGTGGAGTTCAAGCCGGTAGCGATCGAGTTGAAGGCAGGCGAGTGTTCGTTTCATCATCCGTTGATGGTCCATGGTTCTTACGCGAACAACACGAACCGTCCGCGCCGCGCAGTAGTGCTCAACGCTTTTCGTGATGGCGTGACGTCGGCTTCGGATGCGCCGTTGTTGGAGGGCGTGCCGCCGATTCCGGCGGGTGAAAAGATGAGTGGGCAATTCTTTCCGCTACTTTTTGATGACAAGTCCTGGTTTATGCGTTTTGAGTTCAAGCTTTAGCTTGCCAGACAACCTAAAGGTTGAACTCAGAACGCGTTTTCGATTGTCACGTAAACGCAACACTGAAGTCGGTGAACTGCGAGATGGCTGTTACATCCTCGTTAGACCTGCGGTGTCTAATGGACGCATCTACAAACGAATGAAAGGAGTTGATGATGACAGCATCAGCATCACGGGGAAGGCGGCCAACGAAATTGTTCAAGGACGCGAAAGCCTTCTCCAGTTTTTCGGTAAACGATCTGAACCGAGCAAAGGAGTTTTACGGTCAAACACTCGGACTCGACGTTAAGGAAAACGCGGAGGGTTTGGAACTGCGTACTGGAGGGCAGAGTGTCTTCCTGTATCCCAAACCGAATCATACCCCGGCATCATTCACGGTTCTCAATTTTCCGGTAGACAACATCGAAACAGCGGTTGAGGAACTCGAGGCTCTAGGTGTGAAACTCGAGCATTACGATCTGCCCGACATGAAGACTGACGCGCGCGGAATTTTCCGGGGCAATCCCGGACCACAAATCGCGTGGTTCAAAGATCCCGCAGGAAACATTCTGTCTGTTTTGGAACCGAAGTAAAACTTAGCCACGGATAAACACAGACGAACACGGATCTGAGTCCATCAAATCAGGTCTGTATTCGTCCGTGAAATCTGTGGCTAAGCTTTTGTCGTTAGTGCTTTCTCTGGCGTTATTCGATAACGCAACAGCGCACCGACGCCACCGATCTGTTGCAGCCGCAGGTCGTCCTCAATGAACGTGACGCGCGCGGCCGAAAGCAGATTCGCTCGGCGCACGAGTTCGTCAGCAACAGTTCGCTGATCGAGCTCGGCCGGAAGTTCTCCGTCGGGTTCGTAAAGCTTCAACACCTTCTTAACTTCCTCCTCGTCATACTCGAGCTTGTCGGCTGTCGAAGCGATCAGCATCTCCTCGACCTGCCCGTTCGAAAGCGCGGCAAGCGTGTCAGTCACGCCAGCGACACCGAGATCGTCAGCACGATACTCGTTCAGCAACCGTTCGAGTTTCTCCATGTCAGTAAGCGAATCGTGACGATGAAACGCCTTCAACGACTCGTCAAACAGTTCGTGCTCGGGCGTGTCGATGCCGAAGCTCAGCGCGTCGATTACTTTGTCTGACAGCGCTTGCGGCAGTTGCTCGCGTATCAACGGAATCACCGTTGTTTCATCACCGGCGAGAATGACGTTCTCGACTTCTTCTTCACTGACAACTCGCTCGAGCATCTGAACCACTTCCTTGACGTGATGCAAATGGTAATTCTCTTCGTGCCGCTGATAACGCGCCTGGGACCAGCCGCCGACGCTCGTGCGTTTTGTCTTAACGTTTTGCACCTCTTGTTCCTCGACAGTCTTGCCGGTCGCAAAGACGAAGATGCGTGCGCGATTCGTGTCGGCGAGCAAGACTGCAAAGCGCCGGTATCGATCGATCAGGCGTGCGAGCGGATAAACGTGCGGCCGTTCGGCAACGAACAAGCGGTTCCTCTCGAAAGGCGCCTCAAACTCACCGGCTTCGAAATAATCGTTGGCCGCTGAGCACGCAAAGATCGCCAGACCCTGAGCTGTCGTCGGCACTTCGTTCTCGAGATAGTTGATGATTCGCGCGGAATCTTTTTCGAAGTTCCCCTGTTCGGACGTGCCGTTGTCGTAAGACTTCGCTCGCTCGTTCAGTTGCTTGCGAACGATCGGCAGCAAGTTTCGCTTACCGTTCTCGTTGACACGCGCATCGAGGTAAAGACTTACGAACGGACCGGAGTCGGGCTCGTATGCCAAAAGCTTGTCGAGTAGTCGTTCTGCGTTGCTGGTGGTTTTGATCGGTTCTTTAGCGACATCTTTGTTTTCGTTTGCCATAGCGTTTCCTCATCACTGCGTGTACGCACACGCCTGTATTCGTACCGTACGTCGAACTGAGTTGTGTGTTGATAACAGCAACCATAATGCCAACAGCGGGTGCGGAGCAGGAGTTGCGTACGAGTTGTCATCATGAACGCAAAGAACACCACAAACATTCTCGGACTGGTTGCAGTTGCCGGCGGCGCCTACTTACTCAAATCGTTTTTAGAAAGCGGTTCGGATTACGACTTCAAAGACAAGGTCGTGCTGATCACGGGCGGATCGCGCGGGCTCGGCCTCGTGCTGGCGCGCGAGTTTGCCGTTGAGGGTGCGCGGATCGTGATCTGTGCGCGCGACGCGGATGAACTCGATCGTGCGTATGTGGATCTTGAGAGTCGCGGCGCGGACGTGACGATTCACCGGTGCGACGTCACGGATCGTACTGAGGTGCAGGACATGGTTTGCGCGATTGAGGGCCGCATGGGTGGTGTTGACGTGCTCGTGAACAACGCGGGCGTCATTCAGATGGGACCGCTTGAAGTGATGACGCACGCCGATTTCGAGAAAGCGATGAGCGCGCATTTCTGGGCGCCGCTGAATACGATGATGGCCGTGCTGCCGCGTATGCGAAAGAAAAAGAGCGGACGCATCGTGAACATCTCGTCGATCGGCGGGAAAGTGAGTGTGCCTCATCTCGTGCCTTACTGCGCGAGCAAGTTTGCGTTGACTGGATTGTCGCGAGGCATGCGAACCGAGTTGCTGAAAGACGGGATCGCAGTGACGACGGTTTGCCCGGGACTGATGCGCACCGGAAGCCCGCGAAACGCAGGTTTCAAAGGCAAACATCGCGAAGAGTATGCGTGGTTCAGTATCAGCGACGCGTTGCCGTTGCTTTCAGTCAGCGCCGAGAACGCAGCGGGACAGATCGTGAGTGCGTGTCGTCGTGGACGCACGGAACTCGTGATCTCAGTACCCGCGAAACTCGCAGTGCTGTTCGATACGTTATTACCTGAAGTCACATCAAACCTCTTTGCCCTCGCCAACAAACTGCTCCTGCCCACAGCCGGCGGCATCGGCGAACGCGAAGCGAAAGGGAAGGAGAGTGAGTCTTCTTTGTCACCCTCCTGGCTGACTACGCTCAGCGAGCAGGCCGCGGTTCGCAACAACGAAGTATTGACGTAGCAATTTCGACTCAGGTGAACCTATCCGGAATATCTCCCCTACCGAAGATAGTTCGGATCCCTAGTAGATAGTTTCTTCGAGGAATAGAGATAGTTGTTAAGGTCATCCGCGACTGCGAAGCTCGCGTTGGGGCGATCGTAGGACATGATGATGTTGATGCGATCTGTATGGCCCAACACTGGTCGAACGCTGTGCAGACAACGATTGCCTTGCATGATCAACAAGCGTCCGGGGCGTGGTCTAACGAGCAGTTGATTCGCGGCCGATCTCAGGTAACGATTTTGCAAGAGGCGATCGATTTTCTGTTGCAACGGTGAGTTGAATGCGTCCGAGAGCGACAGACGATAGTTCGGGTAACACTCGGTTTCACCGCCGCGGATTTGATTCAGGTACAGAATGGCTGTCACTGCGTTTCGATCGTAATGGTAACGATAGGAACCGCCCGGTTGCGTGATGTTGATGTTGCACGCCACCTTCCGATCGGTGAGCGGTTCGAGATTCGCCCTCATTAACTTCATCACCAGCCGCGTCACGCTCGCGTAAACACGCAACACTCGCGGCAAGCACTCCGCAATCCGCTCTCCGTCGATCACTGCATACTTCAGCGATAATTCTTTTTCAGGACGCTCGACCAGCAGCACTTCATGATCGCGGCGATACTCGTTCACCTGAGCGACGAGATTCGCGCACTCTTCGTTCGTAGCAAAGTCCTCCAACACTAAGACCATGTTCTGATCGAGGCAATCGTCACGCCAACCAGGTGATGAAGATTGTTGTGTCCGTTAACGTACGAACGAACGAATCAACAAGGCATATCGCTTGCAGCGCAAGAAAAGCGTTATGACCAACAACCATTCCTATCGCATCGAACGCGACCCGCTCGGTGAAAAGCGTGTGCCTGCCGAAGCGCTTTTCGGCGTTCAGACGCTGCGCGGCAAAGAGGCATTTCAGATCAGTAAACTGCGCATGCATCCGGGACTCTTCACTGCGTTCGCGGAGATCAAATGCGCCGCGGCCGAAGCAAATCTGCAAAACAAACAACTCGACAAGGATATCGGTGACGCGATCATTACCGTCGCCAATGAAATCATTAGCGGTAAGTGGCGCGACCAGTTTGATCTCGACGTCTTCCAGGCCGGCGCCGGCACGTCGTACAACATGAATGTGAACGAAGTGATCGCGAACCGCGCACTTGAACTGCTCGGGGCCGAGCGTGGCGATCACGAACGCGTCAACCCGAACGATCACGTAAACAAATCGCAGTCGACTAACGACACGATGCCGACCGCTATGCGGATTGCTGCTATTCGCCTGCTTCGCAAACTGCTCACCTCACTCGATTCGCTCGCCGAGTCATTCGACAAGAAAGGCGAGGAGTTTAAGAAGGTCAAGAAGTCGGGCCGTACGCACCTGCACGACGCGGTGCCGATGACTCTCGGTGATGAGTTTGTTGCTTACGCTGCAAACGTGCGACGAGCCATCGATCGCCTGGAAGCAGCAGAAGAACCATTGCTGGAAATACCGTTGGGAGGAACGGCGATCGGAACCGGTGTTAACACGAAACCGCGTTACAAAGAGTTAGCCGTCGAACATCTGCAACGAATTACGGAGCTGCCGCTGCGCGAAAGTGATAATCCGGTACCGCTCACGCATAGTCTCAGCGATTTCGTCGCGCTCTCTGCGAACCTGCGTTGTCTGGCCGTCGAGTTGAGCAAGATTGCGAACGATCTGCGGTTGCTCAACTCTGGTCCACACACTGGTTTCAACGAGATCGAGTTGCCCGCGACGCAGCCCGGTTCATCCATAATGCCCGGCAAGGTAAATCCCGCAGTTGCTGAGATGCTCAACATGGTCTGTTTTCACGTGATCGGGCAAGACACTGCGATAACTATGTGCGGTGAAGCCGGTCAACTCGAATTGAACGTCATGATGCCTTACGTTGCGTATGCGCTGCTCGAGTCGCTGGAAGTGATGGAAGCGGCGGTTCGCACGTTCGATGAAAAATGTGTTCGAGTCATTCGCGCGCATCAGGAGCAGTGCGCGGAATATGCAGAGCGGACGGTGGGGAAAGCGGCGTTACATAACGAAGAGCTCGGCTTCATGGGCGCGTCGGAGTTGGCGAACAAAGCGATTGAGACCGGAAAGAGCGTCGATGAGGTACTTGCCGAAGAAGAAAAATGACTATGCCGCGGCGCTGCCTTTGCGATGATCTACCGCCGGACGCTGTTTCTTGAGATCGAAACGCGCGCCCGCCGGGAGTACGTGAACTGTTAAATCATGAAGCTCGAGCAACTCGCCGTGTTTTAGATTATTCAAGTTCGTATGCGTCATCGGACCGCCGTCAACGACGATCACTGAGCCGCTACCGAGCACTTTGAAATCCATACCGTTGACGAGGATCGCTGTATCTTCGTCGATTCCGATCCCAATGTCCTGTGGATAATGGGCCACGGCAGTCATCAGTCGCCCACAACGTCCGCGCTGCGAAAAGTGAGTGTCGATGATCGTGCCCCTGATGAAATCGAGCCCCGGTCCGAGTTCTACGTTGCCGAAACGAGGACTCTCTTCCGGCTTGCCGGAGATCAGCATCGAACTCGACATCATCGCCGCTCCGGCACTCGTGCCCGCGATAACGCATCCCTGGCAATGATGATCCTGAATCAGCTTCAGCATGTCAGTGCCGCCAAGCAAAGCTGAAATGTCCAGTTGATCGCCTCCCGAAAAGAAGATTCCGGTGGCGTTTTCAATCAGACTCAGACCTCTTTTCGCAGCGGTGTCTTCACGTTTGGAGATGTCGAAGGCTTTGATATGACGAGCGCCGAGCCGTCTAAAAACCTTGCGATAATCCTTGATGGTTTCGTCGACCTCTTCAGTCGCGATCGTCATCAACAAGATCTCACTCTTTGCGCCTCCCGACATCTCGACGAACCGCTTGAGGATCTCGCACTTGCCCTCTCTGTCTTCGTTGCCACCGATCGCCAGCAGTCTCTTCACGGCCACCGCGTCATTCCCTCCGTGTCTAGTCTTGAGCTTCCTTGCCCACAAGCTGAATCCAGCGATTGCTGTCCTCGATGAACGCTTCCGCGGCTGCCGCCTTACCGTCTTTCACCAAGCGCCGTCCACGTGCAATCACTTCTCTCAATTCCAACGTTTTCCGATCCAGCACCAATACATCTGCTTGCATCTTTGGCTCGAGTCTTCCTCGATCCTTCAACTTCAACACTTGAGCCGTGTTCGCCGTAACGAGCGGCAACACTTGTGCAAGCTCTAATTCTGAATTGCGCACGCACTCGCGAATCTGGTTCAGAATATTTGACGGACTACTGATCGAAGCGTCAGAAGAAAGTGTGAGCCGTTCCGGATCGCCGTCGTGTTTGAAGTAATACGTCAACCACTTCTGCAAGTCTTCGTTGACGGTATCAATATCCACAAAACAACCACGGCGGGTTAACTCGATCGCATCGTCCAGCAACTGTTCGTTGCGTGCGACGTGAGTCGGGTAGATTGTCTCCGGCGGCGTTGCGAAGTCGTCAATCAGTTGACGCAACAGGCCGAGGCGGGCCTTACCGTCGCCAACGTGAAAATGAGTGACACCGGCTTTGCGGCTCAGCATTCCGCCGACGTAGGCGTCGTTCGCCAGGCGCGCGAGTTCCTGCGCCGTGGGATCGGTCGAGCGTTCGTCGGCAATCGCAATTTCTCCCGCGCCGATGACCTCTTCAATAAACAGCACGTCGTCGCGAATCGAACTCGTAATCGTCGTCGGCGGAACTCGATAGCCGCCGCTCCAGATGCACGCACTCAGCCCTTCCTCCTTCAATGCCTTCGCACGGGCCAACAGACCGGGCATCGTCTTCATCGTCGTATCCACGCCCAGACAGCCAATGACTGTTGTGATTCCGGCGCAGACGATCTCGCTGAGATGTAGTTCGGGTGTTTGCGAACTAAACCCTTCCTCACCGCTACCGCCGAGAAGATGTTCGTGCGGATCGATCAACCCGGGCACGATAAAACAATCAGAGGCGTCGATGAATTCAGTCTCCAGATCGAGCTGCGCGAGTGCCTCGCGATTGATCTTGCCGACCTTTTGAATTGAGTCTCCGATGATGAGCAGATCGGCCTTCCCGATCGGGGCAGGGCTGAACACTTCACCTTTTTCGATCAGGATTGCCATTGGTCGATCACAGTTGTGGACTGGAACTCGAGCGGCGTGCCTGTGCGAGTTGCAGCAATGGCCGTTGGCCCGCAGTACGCGCGAGCCGGTTAACTCTGCGAGGTCTGTTTTCTTCGTTGAGGGCGTTGAGTGATTGTACGGGTTGCGCCGCGTATTTCTCTAGCACTTGCCGCAACGGTTCGAGCTTCTCGTAAAACACGACGACCACTTCGCCGTGCTGCATCGTCTTCACCGCGTGGTGCAGCGCTTCATGTTCGTCGAGCATGACCTTGCAGTCTGTTTCCGGTGCTTCATCGAGTGCGGCGTCGCAAAGAAGCTGCGCAACAACTCCGGCCTTGCGTCCACGCAGATCGTGATCTTCGCGAATGATCAGCCGGTGAAAACCACGCGCCGCAATGCGGCCGGCGTGTACGATCAAACTGTCGTCACGATCACCGGGCACGCCGATCACACCCGTTACGCGACGGTTTTCCCACTTGCTCGCCATCCGGCAGATCGCTTCAAACGCGTTCGGGTTGTGACCGTAGTCAACCATCACGTGACCGCCGTTCAACTTGTACAGATTCACGCGCCCGGGATTGTTCGTGTAACTCGTAAACTTTTTTAAGCTTTTGGAAATCGCATAGCGCGGCACGTTGTGCGCGCGACACGCAGCGATGGCCGCGAGCAGGTTTGCCACCTGAAACTCGGCCGATCCGTTCATTGTCGCGGGCACTGAAGCCACGTCGATGATTCTGTAGTTTTCGCTTTTCGTTGTTTCCCACAGCCACCCGTCGCGAAGCAGAAAAGCCGTTCCACCCTGATCCAGATGTTCGCGAACGACCGGGTTGTCGCTGTTCAGTGAGAAGTAGAAAATTCGCTTCTTACGCTTAGTTACCGATCGCTGTCGACCGATGCCGACGACCTGTTCGTTATCGGCATTCAAGACCAAAGTGCCGCCTTCACACACGCGTTCCGCCACGAGCGACTTGATGTAGACAACATCTTCGATAGTCTTGATGCCGTCCTGGCCCAGATGATCCTCGCCGATGTTTGTGATCACGCCGACGTTTGACCAGTCGTAACCGAGTCCGCGACGAACAATTCCGCCGCGCGCAGTTTCCAACACCGCAACGTCAACTGACGGATCCGACAACACCGCCTGCGCGGATCCCGGACCAGTCGTGTCGCCTTCGACTATTCGTTCGCCGCCGATATAGATGCCATCGGTGGTCGTCATTCCCACGGTCTGTCCGAGGCTTTCGAGAACGTGACTGATCATGCGGGTGACGGTTGTCTTGCCGTTCGTGCCCGTGACGCTGATGATCGGAATGCGGCCGTTATCGCCTTTGGGATAGATCATCTCCACGATCGCGCCGCCAACGTCGCGCGGTTGGCCTTCGCTCGGAAAGCAGTGCATGCGCAAACCCGGGCCGGCATTCAACTCCAGAATGCCGCCGTGCTTCACCGGCTCGGAAATGTTTTCAGTGATCAGATCGACGCCGCAGACGTCGAGCCCGACGAGCCGTGCGGCCCGTTCGCACATCGACTTGATCGACGGATGCACTTCGTCGGTGACATCGCGCGCGGTCGCGCCTGCGGAAAGGTTCACACGTTCCGATAGCGTGACTTCTTCCTTGTTGTGCGGTATGGATTTGGGCGTCAAACCGACGCGCTTGAGATGTTGGAAGACGGAGTGATCCACTCGGATCTGAGTCAACGGCTTCTCGTGTCCTTCACCACGCAGCGGATTGCGGTTTTCCGCGTCGATGAGTTCTTTGATCGTGTGTTTGCCGTCGCCGACGACGGTGCAAGGTGTGCGTTCGCTTGCGGCGACCAGTTTGTAGTCAACGACCAGCAATCGGTAGTTGCGACCCGTCAACAATTTCTCGACCAGCACCGTCGGCGAAAACAAACTCGCGTCCTGATACGCTTGCTGCATTTCGTCCGCGGTTTCGAGTCCGATCGAAACGCCATTGCCCTGACGTCCGGTCAACGGCTTCACGACGACGGGCGCGCCGAGTTCGTGCATCGCCGCAATCGCTTCTGTCGCGGATCTGACGACGCGGCCTTCCGGAACGGGAATGCCCGCGCGACTCAGCAACGCCTTGGTGTAGTCCTTGTCCTGAACTAACTCGACTGCTGTCGCGCTGGTGCGATCGGTCATCGCGGCCTGAATGTAGTGACGGTGTTTGCCGTAACCAAGCTGTACGAGACTCTCCTCACCTTCGCGCCGCCACGGAATGTTTCGCCGCTCCGCTGCTTCGACGATCGCGCGTGTGCTTGGACCGAGCTCGGTTTGCACGGCGATCTGTTTTGCTTCCCAGATCTCTTTGCCGACCGGAAATGCTTCCGAGTTCAAAACGGCAGTGACGAGTCGCACCGCAACCGCTAACAAGTAACGCGATGCCTGCTCAGCTTTGTATTCGATCGCAACGTTGTAAACGCGCGGCTCGCCTGAGTGTCGAGTCTTGCCGTGATTGGCGCCGACGTTCGCGAGTGCTGCAAGTTCGATCGCAACGTGTTCGACGACGTGGCCGAAGTAAGTTCCTTCTTCGAGCCGTTGCACGAAGCCGCCGGGCCGGCCGAGACTACATTGATGCTCGTTGAGTCCGGGTAAACAAGCGAGCAAGCGATCGTTGAAACCTTTGAACTCGCGAGTCTCTTTGCCGTCCAACTCTTCGAGGTCCAGACGCATTAAAAGAACAGGCCGGTGACTATAAACATTGGGTCCGGCGAGAGTTCGGATCGAATGATTGTGCATGTTCCTGCGATAAGCGAACCGTGTGCCCGATACAAATTTTTTGTGTGCTTGATTTAGTTGTGCAGCTTATGATGAGCGGAACTAAAATGAAGTACGATAGCGTACATATGTGCTGTCTTGTCATGTACTTGGAGCAATCAACGCGGAGTCTTTCGTGTACCAAAAACAGCCGTGTGGCTCGGTCAGAAGGAACAAAGATCATCGTGCAGTTTGGCATCTGAGTTGCTCAACTATGGACAAAGATTTTTATGAAGACACCGATCACAACCCGACATCCAACGGACGCTGATCGTCTCGCCATACGGCATCGACCCAGCGGTCAACCAGTGATGCACCAGGACTGGGGCAAACTCCTGTTCATGCACTGGCGAGTTGATCCGAATCTCATTCGCCATTTGATTCCCGACGCGCTCGAGATCGATCTCTTCGGCGGGAACGCGTGGCTCGGGATCGTGCCTTTCACGATGTGGGACATTCGCGCCTTTCCTCCGTTTGCGCCGGCTGTGCCCGGACTCGACGAGATGCACGAGTTGAACGTGCGCACTTACGTTCATTATCAGGGCGTGCCGGGTGTTTGGTTCTTTTCGCTGGACGTTAATAGTCTCGTTGCCGCAACGACTGCGCGCGCGTTTTTTCACTTGCCGTATCATCACGCGGAGATCGATTTCAGCGGGACGCGGAGTTTCAAGTTTCGCTCGCAGAGGAGTTCAGGAGAAGCAGACTTCAAGGCTTCGTGGACGATTGGTGATGAGTTGCCGAAGGCGCAGCCGGGCACGCGCGAGTTCTTTCTGACTGAGCGTTACTGTTTGTATGCCGAGAGCGACGGAGACATTTATCGCGCGCGCATTTTTCACGAACCGTATCCGCTGCGCGAGGCGACGCTGAAGAACGTCGAGACGAATTTGTTCGAAGTCAATCGCCTGCCGGTACCGAAGGGTTCACCGATACTTCATTATGCGGATGAAGTGACCGTCGACATCTGGTATCTCGAATCAGTTGAAAAGGATTAACCTTCATCTCATTCTCACCGGGCTTTAGCCCGGTGAAAACCTTTCGCGAGAAGAAGGAAACCGTTTAAACAGTTTCCCG
>DATELP010000041.1:0-20023 GCA_035276425.1 Pyrinomonadaceae bacterium | reverse complement strand
GCGCGGCCTTAAGCTGCGGGCGAGCCGCCCGCGCTCCGTTGTAGTATTCTGTAGCAGTTCCCTGTTATGCCGTTTCTTGAAGCCCTCAAACTCGCGATCTCTGCAATTCTCAGCCATAAGCTCAGATCGTTTTTGACGCTGCTCGGCGTGATCTTCGGCGTCGCTACAGTGATCGTCGTCGTGTCTCTGATCGAAGGGTTTAACAGGTACGTCGACGAGAAGATCGCGGACATCGGGACCAACGCGTTCGCGGTGCAGAAGTATTCTTTGGAAGACTTCGCGAGCATTGAAGCGTTGAATGCGGCGCGACGGCGAAACAAAGATATCACGCTCGAAGACGTTGACGCGTTGCGTGAGCGCGGTGGCTCGATTCGCGAAGTCGGCGCCAAAGCCGGTGGACTTGGCGACGTGAAGTTTGGCTCAACGAACCTGTTTCGCGTGCAGATCGGTGCGACGACGCCAAACATTGCCGACATCGAACGTATCGAGGCGCAGGCTGGCCGCTACTTCAACAAGAGCGAAGACGATTCACGTCGCGCGGTCTGTTTTATCGGCTCGGACGTTGCCGACAAACTGTTTCCCACCTCGGATCCGCTCGGGAAAGTCATTCGTGTTGATGGGAAACCGTATGAAGTGATCGGCGTTGGTAAAGCGCTCGGATCGGTTTTTGGTCAACCGCGAGATATGTACGTGTCGGTTCCGTTGTCGACGTTTCTCGCGACTTACGGTTCGCGCCGGAGTTTGGGTGTCAGCGTGACGTCGCATGGTCCGGAGAATTATCAGGACGCGATCGACGAAGCGCAGGTGGTGATGCGCACGCGCCGAAAACTTCCGCCTAACGAGAAGAACAATTTCGGCGTCATCACGCCGAAAGCAATCAACGAACTGCGCGACAAGATCTTCGGGACGATTCAGGTTGCGGCGATCGGCGTCACGTCGATTTCGCTGGTTGTCGGCGGGATCGTGATCATGAACATCATGCTCGTCAGCGTCACTGAGCGCACGAAAGAGATCGGCATTCGCAAGAGCATCGGTGCGCGGCGCAGCGACATCGTGAAACAGTTCCTCGCGGAATCGACGATGCTTTCGCTCTGTGGCGGCGCGATCGGTATCACGATCGCTTACCTGTTGGCGAAAATGGTGGCGGTGTTGACGCCTGTGCCGACGGCGTTGCCGATGCTGGCGGTCACGTTTGCGTTGTTGGTGTCGGCGAGTGTGGGTTTGGTTTCGGGAGTTTATCCCGCGTGGCGCGCGGCACGACTGGATCCGATCGAGGCGCTCAGGGCTGAGTAATTAAAGCCACGGACGAACACTGACGAACACTGACAAGAGTTAGACAGGTTTCCGTTCAGGTTTGTCCGTGTTCGTCTGTGTCAGTCTGTGGCAAAAATTCAAGAATGAAACTCTTCGGCGGCAGCATCTTCGAAAACTTGCGCATGGGGCTCGACACCCTGTGGCAGCACAAGCTGCGCTCGTTTCTCACGGTGCTCGGCGTCGTGATTGGTACGATGACCGTCATCGTGATCGCGGCGTTTGTTTCCGGCATCGATCAACGCGTCGCCAAAGAGATCGAATCGTTCGGCACAAACTCGATCTACATCTACCGCTTCGATCCCGGTTTCAACTTCAACCCGTCAGCCGAAGAGCGCATGCGCAAGCCGTTGAGTTACGAAGACTCGGTGGCGATTGGCACTGATTGTCCTTCCGTCGCTTATTCCGCGGCTTTTATGTCGCCGGTCGACTTCTTCGCTGGTCCATTTACCGAACGTGTTTACGTGCGGCATCGCGACATCGAGATGAAGAACGCCGCGGTGCAGGGCGCTTCGCCGTCTTACTTCAAAATGGGCGTCACAAACCTCGCCGAAGGACGTTATTTCACTGACGAAGAAAACTCGCTGCACGCAAACGTGATCGTGATCGGCAACGACGTCGCGAACACGTTGTTTCCTTACAGCAAAGCCCTCGATCAATCCGTCTCGATCAACGGCAAGCTTTATCGCATCATCGGCGTGCTCGCCGCGCGCGACATTTTTCTCGTCGGCGCTGAAGATCCGAACAACGAAAACAAAGCCGTCTACATGCCGTACCTCACGTTGCGCAAGTTATATCCGGATGTTGAGGACAACTTCGTGATGGCCCAGGCGGTTCCCGGCAAGATGGAAGCAGCAACGGAAGAGATTCGCGAGTTGCTGCGGCGCCGGCGCAAAGTTCCTTACGGCGCGAAAGACAACTTCGGCATTTCTACGTCGGATCAGATCCTGACGCAGTTTGGCGCGATCACCGGCGGCATCTTCGCGTTGATGGTGGCGATCTCGAGTGTGGGATTGCTGATCGGCGGCATTGGTGTGATGAACATCATGCTGGTGTCGGTGACGGAAAGAACGCGTGAGATTGGCGTGCGTAAAGCGATGGGCGCGCGCCGCAAAGACATCGTGGCGCAGTTTCTGATCGAGGCCGGCACGCTCACCGGTCTCGGCGGCATACTCGGCATCGTAGTTGGCAGCGGTCTCGCGTTGCTGATCCAACTACTGATGCCGATCTACATACCGTTGTGGGCGCCGATCGTCGGCTTCGCCGTCTCAGTCGGCCTTGGGGTTATCTTCGGTCTCTGGCCCGCCTGGAAAGCCGCCCGACTTAATCCCATCGACGCCCTTCGTTACGAATAAAGCCTCAAAAAGGCACAAGAGTTTTGTGCTTCTTTGTGGCTACGGGCGCTTGCCCCAGGTTGGCGGCGGCGGCTCCTTGGTCGAACGATCGACGGGACGCTCCTTCAACATCCGCATCGCTTCCTGAACTGCGCGCTCGAGTTGTGGATCGCGTCCCGCGATGACTTCCTTGGGCCAGTTCTCGACGTCGATGTCTGGCGCGACGCCTTCGTTCTCCACCGCCCATTTCCCATCGCGCGTAAAGAAACCACCACGCGGCGCGATCATCGATCCGCCGTCGATGAACGGCGGCGTGTCAGCCGTGTGGACCAGTCCGCCCCACGTGCGTTTGCCGATCAGTGGTCCAATTTTGCGACGCCTGAACATGTAAGGCATCAAGTCGCCGCCGGAGCCGGCCATTTCGTTGATGATCATCACCTTTGGTCCCCAGATTCCCGCTGACGGGCTCGTGAACGGATAACGATCGCCCGCGACGTTGTTGAAGTAACCGTCGAAATCGCGTCCGAGCACGTCGATGATGTAGTCCGCTGCGGAGCCGCCGCCGTTGAAACGCTCGTCAACCACGACGCCCTTCTTGTCCTGTTGCGAGAAGTAGTAGCGGTTGAAGCTGGAGTAACCGGGCTGACCTGTATTCGGGACGTAGACGTAAGCGAGTTGGCCGTCGGAAAGTTTTTCAACCAGACGACGGTTCGACTCGACCCACGCACGCGTGCGCAGCCCGGCTTCGGTAGCAACGGGAATGACGACGACGGTTCGCGCGCCTTCCATCGTTGGCGTTGTGTTAACGGTCAACGTCGTTTGCCGATTCGCAGTACCGTCGAGCAACCGGTAGATGTTGTCGGGCGCGCGCAGTTCGATGCCATTGACCGCGAGAATGTACTCGCCTGTGTTGACCGTCGCTCCCGGAGTTGCGAGCGGTGAACGCAGATCGGGATTCCAGCTCTCGTTGTCGTAGATGCGCGTGACTTTGTAACGGCCGTTGTCGATCACGAAGTCCGCGCCGAGCAGACCGCCGACCTGTTGCGGAACCTGCGGCATGTCGCCGCCGCGAACGTACGAGTGCCCGATCGCGATCTCCGCGCCCATCATGTCCATCAGGTAATTCAGATCGGCGCGATGCATCACATAAGGCAACAACTGACCGTACATCTGCCTCATCTTGGGCCAATCGGCTCCCTGCATGTTGGGCACGTACAGATAGTCGCGTTGATTGCGCCAGCCTTCGTTGAAGATCTGTTTGAACTCTTCTTTCGGTTCGAGATACATGCGCAGGGAAACGTTCAATCGTCCCGAGCCGGCCTGCGGCGGCGTTCGGTCAGCATCGACGAGGAACAACTGCGGCGCGGGCGCTTGTCCACCGCCGCCGCCGCCAAAACCACCACCGCCGCCCGCCGCGCGATAAACGAGTTTGCGTTTATCCGCGCTGATCTCGTAGCCCACGACGTTCCCGACAAACGTTGCAGCGCGGCGATCGCAGAGACGATAACGGATCAGTTCGTTACCACCACCGCCCGGTCCACCTTGTCCACCGCGGCCGGCTTCGAGATAAAATACAGTGCCTTCAACGCCGGCTTGCAGGTCGGAGTACTGACGTTCCGGCACACCGGGAACAGAAACGATCCGTTGCTGAATACCGTCGAAATCGATCTGCACGGCGACCGGACCACGTGGTCCACGTTGCGGCGCAGCGCCTTCCGCACCAGAAGGAGCACCTTCGCCACCGCCCGCCGGACCACCACCTCCACCGCCCGCGCCGGGAAGTTCACAAGCGCCTGGCGCCGGACGCCGTCCACTGCCAACGCCGCGGTCTTCATCACTCTCCGGCAGCAACGGACTCGTATCGCCTTTCTTTAACACCGCGAAGTAAAGCCCGAAGTTCGTCACGTGATCGTAGGAGGTCATGTCGAGCCACTGCGACCGCAGACCAAAGTCAGTCGACGCGAGAAACCACAAATACTTTCCGCTCGCATCCCACGTCGGCCACACCGCATCAGCCAAGCCATCAGTAATCTGCCTGGTTTCACCCGTCTCAACATTGCTGATATAGATTGCGTGGTACAGTGAACGCAAACGGCCCACATACGCGACCCACTTCGAATCCGGACTCCACGTCGGATTCATAGTGCGCGCGGGCACCATCCACGGATCTTCGCCCACGATCTTCGCCTGTTCGCTCGCGACGTCGAGCACCCAAACTTTCAGGTTCGTGTCGGTGAACATGATCTTCTTCGAATCAGGCGACCATGAAGGCGTGTAGTAGTGCGTCGGGTTTTTCAACGCGATCTCGCGCGGCGGCGTCAGTCCGTCCTGCGCTTCGATCACGAGTTTGTACTCGCCCGACTTGTCGCTGAAATAAGATACAAACTTCCCGTCAGGCGACCACGCGGGATCGCGATCGGCTGCGCCACTTGAGTTCGTCAGATTGCGAATGTCGCCCTTTTCCGCCGGGATCGTGAAGATCTCGCCGCGTGCTTCAACGACAACCCGCTTGCCGGTGGGCGACAAAGCCATGCTTGATAACCGGCTCGTGACGTCTTCCCAGTTGGCCATCATCCACGGAAAGTCGCCGGTCGCGGTGATGCTGACGATCTTCGTCTTGCCGCTCTTCGGATCGAGTTCGTGAACATAACCCGCCTGTTCAAACACGACCGAACCGGCGCCGGCCTCGAGCGACTTCACGTCGAAATCAGTGAACTTTGTGACCTGCGTGAGCTTCTTGCTCTTCGTTTGATATTCCCAAACGTTAGCCACGCCGTCGCGATCGGAAATGAAGAACACGGAATCCTCGACCCACGCCGGATCGGTGTCTTTCGAGTCAGTCCACGGCGGCGAAACGAGATCGTAAGTCTTTAGATCGACGATCCAGATCGGCCGGTTCTGTCCACCACGATAATTGCGGCGTTCCTCGTCCCACGAATTGTTCATGCGATAAGCGATGCGTGTGCCGTCGGGAGAAATCTTGCCCTGGTAACCCCGCGGCAGAGACATCGGTTCTTCAACACCTCCATCTACTGGAACCGTCCAGAATCTCGGCGCGCCGCCGGGCGACCACGTCGCGCGGCCGGACGAAAAGAGAATCGTGCGGCCGTCCGGCATCCAGCCCTGAACCAGGTCCTGGCCCGGATGCCACGTCAGTCGTTTCGGCTCACCGCCATCGGCGGACACGACGTAGACGTCGAAGTTTCCGGCGTACTCGCCGCTGAATGCGATCCAGCGCCCGTCGGGCGAGAAGTGTGGATTCGCGGTTTGTCCCTGAAAACTCGTCAGCCGGCGTGCGGCGCCGCCGGCGCGCGGCGCGACCCAGATGTTGTTCGCGTAAGCGAAACCGATCTGCGTCGAACTAACAGTCGGCGTGCGCAGCAGGCGCGTTTGGCCGCCGTGGCCGTTTTGCGCGTGCGCAGATGTCCCAAAACCAACGGCAAGCAGACAGAGACAGAGAAAGGGCGTCAATAGGCGGGGCCGAAACATAGGTTGTCCTCCGAAACAATGGTGTGCCGAAATTTGGCGCAAAGAATACCACATTGTATTATTCGCAAAACCCATCCACGAGGAGAAGACCATGATTTCCCATAAGCGCAGTCTCAGTTTAGCCAGCAGTATCGTCGCCGCCCTTTGTGTTTTGTGCTTCGCCACTGCGGCGTTCGCGCAGATTCAAACGCCGCGTGCGAGCCAGAAGGCGAGTGTGATGCAGAGAATCGGCGTCACTGACGTGACGATCACTTACAGCCGTCCCGGTGTGAAAGGCCGGCAGATTTGGGGCGACCCGCTGCCCGAACAGAAAGCCCAGGGCGAGGCCACGCTCGACGATCAGAACGAACGCCCGAAAGGCGCGGCGATCGTTCCGTGGGGCCACATCTGGCGCGCGGGCGCGAATGAAGCGACGCAGTTTGTGGTCACCGATGATGTTTTAATTAATGGTCAGAAACTTGCCGCAGGCAGTTACAGTCTGCACACGATTCCGAACAAGACGGAGTGGACCATCGTCTTCAACGGCACCGCGAATCAGTGGGGCAGTTTCGACTACGATCCCGCGAAGGACACGTTGCGCGTGAAAGTGAAACCCGAGACGATGCAGACCAACGAGGAGTGGCTGTCGTACAGCTTCGATCCGGTCAGTGATGATTCAGCGCAGGTCAACATTCGCTGGGAAAAGATCAGCGTTCCGTTCACGGTGAAAGTGCCGGACGTTGCGGCGCTCACTTTGACGAAACTGCAAGCGACCGTCGCCGCGGCGAAACCCGATGACTGGCGCACGCCGATGCAAGCGGGCGTTTACCTGGTGAATAACGCCAACACCGCTGACGATGCGCAGGGCATGGCGTGGATCGACCAGTCGATCAAAGTGAAAGAGACTTTCCAGAATCTTGCAAACAAGGCGAACGCGTTGTACAAACTCGGCAAGAAAGAAGAAGCGTTCGCGGTGGCCGATCAGGCGATTCAACGCGGCAAGGCTGACAAGATCGATACATCGGGTTTTGAAAAGCGCCTGGCCGCCATGAAGGCTGGGAAGATCTAGTTGGGTGTAGCAAAACTCACAGACGAAAACACGATCGTCCCTGAGAGCAAGTACGCGCGGGTTGAACGCGAACGGCGTTATCTGTTACAGGATTTGCCGGAAGGTTTGACCCGCGCCGATCCACATCTCCAGATTACCGACAATTACATCACCGGGACGCGATTGCGGTTGCGGAAAGTGCGCGAGCCGCGGTCGAACAAGTGGACCGTGAAGTTTACGCAGAAGTTTGCGCCGAACCCGGAGGATTTGTCGCGCACGATCATTACCAACACGTATCTCAACGCGCTCGAAGCGGAGACGTTGTCGATGTTCAATAGTAATGAGATTCGGAAGAATCGTTATTACTTTGAGTTTGAGGGGCGCAGGGTTTCGGTCGATATGTTTCTTGGAGATTTATTTGGGTTGGTGCTGGCGGAAGTCAGCTTTGACACAGATGAAGAGTTGGATAGCTTTTTGAAGCCTCCTTTCGCGCTCGCCGATGTGACGGACGATCCGGTGTTTGCCGGTGGAAGTTTGAGCGAGTTGAAGTTTGCTGAAGTGCGTCGACATATCTTTGAGCACGGTTTAGTTTCACAGAACAAATGAAGATCCGGTTTTTATTCCCGTCTCTTTTGATGTTCGCGTTGGTCGTCGTGGGCTGTAAGCGAACCTCAACACCACCACCGACCGCACCGTCTTCGGCCGCAACGCCAGCAACGCAACTCACCGACGTTCAGGGCGGCACGACTCCAGCTCCGCAAACCAAGTATTTCAAAGGCTCGATCGGCACGTCGCTCGACTTGCAGATGAAACTCGTTCGCACTGGCGATCAACTCTCCGGCAGTTACTTCTACCAACGCATCGGCACACGCATAAACCTGCGCGGCAAGATCGCGCCGGACGGCAACTTCACGCTCGACGAATTCGATCAAGCCGGAAAACAAACCGGTGTGTTCCAGGGCGTTTGGGGCGTCGATGCGCAAGACGGTCTTGCCACACTCGCCGGGTTCTGGTCCAAACCGGAAGAAAAATCTTTCGAGAAGAAGACCGCGTTTTCGGTTCATGAAGAACCGATCGCTTTGACCGGCGAAGTCGAGATCGTTTCGAAGCAGGTCAAGGAAAGTAACAAGAAGTTGATGTATGAGATTGCCGCGCAGTATCCGCAGTTCGAGGGCGGCAATAATCCAAACTACGAAAAGTTTAATCAGCTTGTGCGTGGCTCGGTGATGAAGAAGGTGACCGGGTTCAAGAAAGACGTGGCGCCGACGGAGGGCGAAGAACCGCGTCCGGAAGGATCGATGGGCAGCGATCTGAGCGTCGGTTACACGGTCGCGCTGGCGCAGGACGATGTGATTAGCGTTCAGTTTGACGTCGGCAGTTATTACATGGGCGCGGCGCACCCGAATTCCTACTCGGAAATTATCAACTACGATCTGAAGAACGGCAAGCAACTGAAGCTGAGTGATCTGTTCAAGCCCGGCGCGAAGTACTTGCAATCAATCGCTACGTACTGCATCGCGGATCTGAAGAAGCAAAAGGCGACGGAAAAAGGCCAGGCGCTGACCGATAGTGAGATCGATAACGGCGCCGCGCCCGTGGCGAAGAATTATCAGAGTTGGACGATCACGAAGAAGGGATTGGGGATCAACTTCGACGCCTACCAGGTCGGCCCTTACGCGGCTGGTCCACAGTTCGTGATGGTGCCGTACGCGGCGGTGAAAGACGTGATCAACCCCGAAGGTCCGATTGCGCAGTTTGCGAAGTGAGCCACAAAAAGGCACAAAAACTTTATATGTTTTGTGCTTCTTTGTGGCTTTGAGAGAAGTAGAAGGCGAGCAAGGACGCCACAAACATGATCGCGGCGCCGGTCCAGAAGGTGACGAACAACGAGTGATCGCTCATGAAATGTGGCAGACCATCAGCGCCGAGATGGGCCACCGCACTGCTGATCAGTATCGCCTGTAGCAACGGCCCGACAGCACGCGCCAGGCTCGCCACCGATTGCATCACACCCAAAACAACCCCCTGGTCGGCCGGACCAACACTCTTCGAAGCGAGACTATTCAAAGCCGGAGTCGCCAGTGAGTTTCCCATCGAAAACACGCCGCCGCCGATCAATAACGCCGCCAGTCCACCCGCGGCCGGACCAACAAACGGTACTGCAAACAAACTGATCGCAAAGCACAGCGCGCCGACGATCACCAGCGGCAACTCGCCAAACCGTTTCACCAATCGGCCAATCAACCCGCCCTGAATGATCACCGCGATGATGCCGACGTACGCGAACAGATATCCGGTGTGTTGCGCGTCGTAGCCGAACCGAAACATCGTGTAGAACGCAAACGTCGTCGTCATGATCGAAAACGCGACGATGAAAAGAAAGTAGATCGTCAAAACAAACGCGAGCCGCGGCTGTTTGAGCGACTTGATCAGTTGCGTCACTCCGCGTCCGCGTGCGGCCTGATTTCTCGCTGGATGATCGGGAGTAATCGTCTCAGGCAAACGAAAATACAGCAGTATCGAATTGAGAAAGCAAAGCGCCGCCGCAAACAGAAACGGGACGTGGATTCCCCAGCGGCTCAGGATGCCGCCGATCGCTGGTCCAAAAATGAAACCGAGACCAAATGCCGCGCCGATCAAACCCATGCCTTTCGCGCGATTCTCGCTCGTGGTGATATCGGCGATGTAGGCTTGTGCGGTCGAGATGTTGCCGCCGGTGATGCCGTCGAGAATTCGTCCGGCGAAGAGCATCCAGAGCGAATCCGCCAGGCCGAGGATCAGAAAGCCGATGCCGGTGCCGATGATCGAAAGAAAGAGCACGGGCCGGCGGCCATGTTTGTCTGACAGGCCTCCGAGGATCGGCGCGAAGATCAATTGCATGATCGAATACGAGGCGAAGAGGATGCCGACTGTGCGTGGCGTGGCGTTGAAGGCCGTGCCTTCGGCGTAAAACGGCAACACCGGAATCACGATCCCGAAGCCAACGAGATCGATGAACACGGTGGTGAAGATGATGATGAGCGGCGAGCGATTCATTTTCTGCTTGAGCTTTGAGCTTGGCACTTTGTTCTTTGTACAAAGCACTCTGTTTGAGCTTTGAGCTTTGTACTTTGTTCTTTGTACAAAGCACAATGTACAAAGATCAAAGTACAAAGTTCCTCTGCTACCTACGTCCTCCGCTCAAGCCTTTGTCGATCGAAGCCTGTCCGCCACCCGCGATCAGCAACGCGATCGCCATCGCCAGCAAACTCATCGGATATTCATAGCCCTTTGTAGCCGCGAAGAATCCGCCGGGCCAATGCACGCCGATAATCGCCGTGAGCATCACGCACGCGATAAAGAACGCGCCGATGCGCGTCAGAAATCCGAGTACGAGAAGTACGCCGCCGACGAGTTCGGAGATCGCCGCGGCCGCGAGCCACAGCCACGCCGGACGCATGAAACCGAAAGGCGTGTTGCCGGAAGTGAAAGAGTTGAAACCTGGACCACCAAAACTGCCGAGCACTTTTTGCGCACCGTGCGCGAACATCACCGCGCCGAGCGCCAGGCGGATCGGCAACGGGAACCACGTTGAGGAAGTGGCGATCAGTTTACGAAACATGACTGTGCCTTTTCATACGACTGAGTTTTTCAGAGCCGCAAGATAGTAACAGAAGGCCCTCCACAGATTACACAGCAGAATCTGTGGAGCTGTAGATTAAGCAGTTTTGCGAAGAGCCTGGTTCAGCCGCTCGGCAATCGCCTGTTTTGGTTGCGCGCCGACAATGCGATCGACAACGGCGCCGTTCTTGAAGATCAGCAACGTGGGTATGCTGCCGATTTGATAGCGCGAAGCTGTTTGGGGATTGTCGTCGACGTTCATTTTAGCAACGCGATAGCGGCCGTTTGCTTCGGCGGCGAGTTGGTCCACGATCGGGCCGACGATGCGGCACGGGCCGCACCACGGCGCCCAGAAATCTACGAGCGTGGGCGCTCCCGAAGCGTTGAGAACTTCCTGTTGAAACGATGCATCGGTCAGTACGGTCGGACTGTGATCGACGCCATTACCCGCATGCGCGTCGAGTTTTGTGCCACAGCGGCCGCATTTTGCTTCACTGTTTTCGAGTTTGGTTTCATCCACCCGGTTTTTCGTTCCACACTTCGCACACGTTACTACTTTCATAACCACCTCTTGTTACTGTAATCCGTCAAAGACTTCATTTGACCCGCTAGAAGTCGCAAAAGTTTTGCGAAATCTAGTAACATTCCCGGCATGCATAAGGGCCCACTTTTCCGCGGCGCGTTGTTGACTTCTCTGTTCTTTATTTTCACAAGTTTAGCCGCCGCGCAAACAAACGCACCCGAGATCTCGTTCACGGTCGCGATGCCGCGCCCGCACACACATCTGTTCGAAATCGACGTCGCGATCAAACGTGGTCCAACGATCGCCGTGCCCGCGACGGAACAACTCGTGATGCCGGTCTGGACGCCGGGATCGTATCTCGTGCGCGAGTTTGAACGTAACGTGCAGGACTTCTCCGCGGCCGACGCCGCCGGCCAGCCGCTCAAGTGGGAAAAGATCAACAAGAATACGTGGCGCATCACCACTGGCGGCGCGCGCGAGTGGCATGCGCGATATCAGGTCTACGCCAACGAGCTTTCAGTGCGCACCAGCGAGCTAAACTCGAGTCACGCTTTCTGGAACAACGCAAACCTCCTGATGTATCTCGACGGGTTTCTCAAGAGTCCGTCGACTGTGCGCGTGCTGACGCCTGACGTTTGGAAGGTCGCGACCGGACTGCCCGGCGTGCCCGGCCAGCGCAACACGTTTCGCGCCGAGAACTTCGACGTGCTCTACGATTCGCCGTTTGAAGCGAGCAACTTCAAAACGCTCGCCTTCAATGTGAAAGGCGTCGCGCATCGCATCGTGATCGACGGTGAAGGCAATTACGATCCGGAACGCATACGCCGCGACGTGCAGAAGATCGTCGAAACGCAAGTCGAGTTGATGGGCGGCGAGATTCCGTATCGCGACTACACGTTCATTCTTCATTTGCGCAACGACGCCGGCGGCGGACTCGAACACCTGAACTCGACCGCGCTCGGTTATCCGCGTTTCGGTTTTCGCATCCGCAGCGGCGATCGCGCCACTTCCGCAGCGCCTAATCCTGCCGATCGTTCCGAACCCGAATACCGCAGTTTTCTTTCGCTTGTCTCGCACGAGTTTTTTCACCTCTGGAACGTGAAGCGCATCCGCCCCGACGCGCTTGGACCATTCGACTACACACAGGAGAACTACACGAAACTGCTGTGGGTCGCCGAAGGCATCACTGACTACTACGCCGACGTCGCGCTGCGCCGCGCGGGATTGGTCACGGAGACCGAGTTTCTCTCCGCGACCGCGCGCGCGATCCAAACGTTGCAGAACACGCCGGGACGATTGGAACAAAGCGCTGAAGAGTCGAGTTTCGATAGTTGGATCAAGTATTACCGGCCGGACGAGAATTCGATAAACTCGCAGGTGTCGTATTACGAGAAGGGCGCGATTCTCGGGCTGCTGCTCGATCTGGAAATTCGCAAACGAAGTAACGGCGCGAAGTCGCTCGACGACGTGATGCGCTATCTTTACGCGGAGTTTTTCAAGAAGGAACGCAACTACACGCCGGCGGATTTTCAAAAGGCGACTGAGTTGATGGCCGGCTCGAGTTTGGAAGAGTTTTTTGCGAAGTACGTGCGCAACACCGAAGAACTGGATTACAACTCAGCGCTCGCGGCGGCGGGTCTTCATCTCGACACCGGCGTCACGATGACCGACGCAGGTAAGCCGATCGAACGAGTCTTCTTCGGAGCGGACCTCACGCAACAGGACGATCGAGTGATCGTGCGGCGCGTGTATGCCGGTTCGCCTGCGTACGAGCAGGGATTGAACGCGGGCGATCAGATCGTGGCGATGGACAACATGCGCGTGACGCGCGACTTCTTCAACGCGCGCATTGCGGAAAAGAAACCGGGCGATCTGATCAACTTAACGATCTTTCGTTTCGACGATATGAGCACGTTGCTGATCAAGTTGGGCGGGCGCACGGAAGGAATCTATCGCATCACGGCGTTGCCGACTCAAACCGAATCACAGAAGCAGATTTATCGAGCGTGGTTGGGACTGCGGGCATGACCGACGTAAATTTCCGTATCGAAGACCGCGTCGCGCGCATCACGCTGGCGCGTCCGCCGCTGAACGTTCTGCACATCGCGATGATGCAAGAGGTTCTGGCGGCGTTGAGCGAGGCGGCGCAACGCGAGGTCGTGGCGATCGTTTTTGACGCGGATAAATCGTGTCGTGCGTTTAGTGCCGGAGTTGCGATTGAAGAACACGTCGAGGAAACGATCTACCAGATGCTCGACTCGTTCCACGCGATTTTTCGGCAACTCGAACAGATCGCTAAACCGACGATCGCGGTCGTGGATGGCGCGGCGCTCGGCGGTGGTTGCGAACTCGTCGCTGCGTGCGACATCGTTATCGCGTCGGATCGCGCGCGTTTTGGTCAACCGGAGATCAAGCTCGGCGTGTTTCCGCCCGTGGCCGCGGTGCTCTTGCCGCTCGTGATTGGTGAGAAGCGCGCACGTGAGTTGATACTGACGGGCGAGATAATCGACGCGACGGAAGCGAGTCGACTCGGTTTGTGCAATCACGTTGTGCCGTCGACGCATCTCGACGCGAAGTTGCTCGAGGTGCTGGCGAAACTACGTGAACTATCGGGCACGTCGTTGCAATTCACGCGGCAGGCGTTGGACCAGGGCCGTGGCCGGACGCTCGATGCGGCGTTGACCGAGCAGGAAAACATTTACCTTCACGAACTGATGAAGACCGCAGATGCGAACGAAGGCATCAAAGCGTTCATGGAAAAACGTAAGCCAGTTTGGCGCCACCGATGAGAATTAAGTTCTGTGTCATCTGTGTTTGTCTGTGTCTCGTGTCGAGCTCCTTCGCGCAACGCTCGGGATCTCACCCGAGCCGCGACCGCTCGTCGATGACGACCGAAGCCAAAGAACTCGTCGACAACGCGATCGGCATCGTCTGCACGCAAGCCAAACTCGATCCGCAAAGCAGCGTCGCGATCGACGTGATGCAGGCAAAGCCGTCGTTACCGGTCCAGAGTCCGGAAGCGAGAGCCGGCGCCGAACGCGCGCAACGATTACTACCGGAAGCGAAAGTTTTGGCGATCAGTGCGCTTAATCAACTCTCCGTCGAATACAAACTGAACAAGTCGCCGCGGTTTCGTTTACGTCTTCAGCAAGCGATCGCCCGCGTGAACTCAGTCAAAAGAGTGCGCCCGGACATGGAGTCGCGCGACAATGCTTCAGTCTTTTTGAGCCGCCCGCATGTGATAACGTTCGGCACGATCTTTCTCGCGGGTCTTCGTTCCGATGAAGGAATGATCAGCGTGTTGGCCCACGAACTGATGCACATCGCGGACGGCGACTACGACAGTATGCGGCCGCTGGTTGCAGCAGTGGGAAACAAGGCTTCGGATCTGACCGGACTCGACATTCACGGGCAACGTGCTGAGGAGGTTACTTGCGACCTGATCGGCGCGATGGCTGCACGCGCTTATGTCGGGAACACGCCGGGTTACGAATCGATCGCGCGGCGTTTGGCGCGCTCCATTCAACACAACTGTGTTGACGTCGACGAAGGCGACGAAGATCATCTTTCACCGCGCCAAACGATTCAGGCGTTGCTGTCGTTGAATCCGGTGCTCGTGCGGGAGTTGATCAACGATCGTGAGGAACGAACACCAGGGCGTAAATTGTAGAGGGCTAAAGTGAGCCGACTGAAAACGACCGCTTCGATTCTGCCAATTCTTTTTACGCTAGTTTTCGCTGCCGGCTGCAAATCCGTGATCGAGAGACAGGACGTGCGGCCGCGTGTGCTGCGCGACGTGCCCGCACAAAATCTCGCGTATCGACTTTCGCCGGACGTCGCTTTGCCCAGCAATCTCACTCCGGACGAAGTGCCTGACAAAGACGTAAACGTCGCGAACGCGTTTGCCGCCAAACGCGAAAACGATGCGCTGTTGCGAACGATTGCTTCGCCTGATGGCAAACGCGTGCTCGCGCTTTACGGTACGGAAACCGAACCGTCGTCGGCGTTTCGGATCGATCTCTACAACTCCGACGGCGAGTTTCTGCGCAACCTGATTCCGCCTGACCTTTCGTGTTTGTTCCCGGAAACAGTGGCGTGGTCGCCGGACGGACGTTTCATCAACTTCATTGCGCGCAAACGCGTGTCGCCGAGTCCGACACCGACGCCGCCGAATAAACCTGAACCGGAACCGATTCCGTCGCCGCCGGTTGGATCGCCGGTCGCGTCGCCTTCGATTGCGCCGTTGTTTCCGCCGGTCGCGAGTTTCTTCACGGAACAGATCTACATCTGCAATCGCGACGGCAACGATCTCAAGCCACTCACGTCGCGTGAAGGACTGATCTATTTTTACTTTGCGTGGGCGCCCGACAGCCATGCGATGGTCGCATTGGCGTGTAAGGAAGACGAATGGAATGCGCGCGAGCAGCAATACAAGCTGCCCGCGGGACGGCCGCGGCTGATTACGCCGGATGGTAACGAGCGTTTGCTTGACGATGGAATGACGGACGCGCTGCCGGTGTGGTGTCCGGACGCTTCGAAAATCGCGACTGCTTTCGACACTGATGTTGCGATTTACGATGCGGGTGGCAGTACGCCGACGCAAGGGCGCGTTCCGCTCGGGGAGCAACTGATCGCGGCGTCCGTGATTTACGAAGAGAAGAGCGGGACGAAGAAAGCCGGCGCGAATGAGAACGCTGCTGCGTCACCCACACCGGCTTCGTCGTCAACACCCGCCGCGCCGCCGTCGTTTAATCCAATCGTCAGGCTGCAATGGCCCTCGCCCGAGATGCTCTACCTCAAAACCGCGTACGTGCGCACGATGCCCAGCGAGACCATCAACACCTTCCAACGCTGGCACCAACTCAACCTCAGCGCCCAGGCCGCAATTCTGAAGTAAACGTTGACAGGATTTACAAGGTTAACAAGATAAGTAAAGCAAGGTTAGTTCTTGTAAATCCTGCAATCCTGTCACTGTGAACGTACCGTGGCGGTTGCGCTTGCTGAATTTCCGGCCTGATCGAAAGCGCGCGATTGGAGTTGGTATGTTTTGTTGGCCGCGTTTGGCACGCGCCAGTTGCAACTGTACGGTGCGGTCGTGTCGGTACACTGCAAGGCGCCATTCACGAGGAACTCCACGCGCGTAACGCCGACGTTATCGTTTGCGTTCGCTGTGATCGTGACGGTGGACTTGCGTGCGACGAGCGCGTTGTTCGCCGGATTCGTGATCGAAACGGTCGGCGCAGTCGTGTCGCCACCACCCGCGCCGAAACCAATCCTGTTTACCGATCCCGCGCCGCGCGCGAGGTAGTAAAGAAACCCGTCACCCGAAACTTGCAGGTCAACGGGCGAAGCAATGCCGGTCGCGAAATCCGAAACAGCGTTTCCATTCGAAGGATCGAGCCGCCGAATCCATCCGCCACAGAAATCCGCAAAGAAATAGTTGCCAACGAAGTTAGCCGGAAACTGCGGCGCTTGCGGGTTGTAAAACGCGCCACCCGTGATCGCGCATGTAGTCGGATCGTTCATGTACGCAAAGATCGGATCGCGAAAGTTTGCATTCGGTGGATTACAAAACCCTTCGCAGTTGGGCCAACCATAGTTCGATCCCGCAATGCCGTCGTTGATCTCTTCCCACGTGTTCTCACCGACGTCGTTGATGAACATTCGCCCCGATCCGTTTTGAAACGAGAACGTGAACGGGTTGCGGACTCCGAGCGCCCAGATCGCGCGATTGTCACCAGTCGCCGTGTTGAAGAACGGATTGTTAGCCGGAATTCCACCAGTTGACGTGATGCGCAGCAGCTTACCCAAACGCGTTCCCAACGACTGCGCGTTCGCACCGTTCGCGTTGTCGCCGACGGCGACGTACAGCAGACCATCCGGACCGAAGTGAATCGCGCCGCCGTTGTGATTCGTAGCGGCGCTGAGATTTGGCAGCTCCAGAATGATCGTCTCACTACCGGCGAGAGCAACGTCACCGGAAGCAGTGAAACGGCTGATGCGGTTGTGAATCGTCGGCGTCGTGGCGGTGTAGTAGACGTAAACCAGTTGATTCGAAACGAAGTTCGGATCAAACGCGATGCCGAGCAGACCGCGTTCGCCTTGTGAATCGACGGGAACGGTCAGAAACGGTGTTGGCAACAACGCGCCGTTCTTGATCACACGAAGCGCACCGCCCTGTTGGCAAACGAAGATGCGGCCGTCGGGCGCAAGCGCCATCGCGGTAGGTGTATTCAACCCACTCGCGACTACTGCATCAGTAAATCCCGCAGGCACCGTTGCCGCGTCACCAACTGCAATGCAGGTCGCGATCAAACACAGAGTGAGAAGCAATTTCATCGAAGCCTCCTGTGGACAAACGTTCGTCGGGCGAGGTTGAAAAGTGTTGAGTTGTATCGGGGCGCGATGGCGGTGCAAGTTGCCATCATTGTGTCTCAAAAGTTTGCCAGCTTTTCGTGAAGCGCACGGACATCAAATGCCACACTCTTCAGGCATGGTGTTTGTTTCCAAAGAACCTAAACAATCAATGCACACATCAACCAAGGGGGGACATATGAGCGCAACAGAACAATTTTCGAACGGAACCAGCTACGCTGGGGAACGATCCGAACCAGGCATGCCCAACTCTAATGCCAAACGCCTCGCGCGTGGGCTTGGCTGGTTCAGCATCGGCCTCGGCATGACAGAGCTTCTCGCTCCCAACCTAATCGCCAAGATCTCGGGTGTTCCAAACAGACGCTCGGGTTTGATACGACTGTACGGCTTACGCGAAATCGCATCCGGCGTCACGATCTTCAGTGGAAAGGACGCAGCGGGCCTCTGGTCACGCGTCGCTGGCGATGCGCTCGATCTCGCGAGTCTTGGCATGGCGTTCACGTCACCTGACGCGAACCGCGGCCGTGTTGCTTTCGCGACAGCGAACGTGCTCGCAGTCACCGCGCTCGATCTGATCGGCGCCAAACAACTCAGCACCGGAAATTCGGGCGTTCACGCGAACGCGAGCTGCATAGTCAATAAATCGCCTGACGAGGTTTATCGTTTCTGGCGTAACTTCGAAAACCTGCCGCGCTTCATGAAGCATCTGCAAACGGTTAACGACCTCGGCGACGGCCGCTCGCGCTGGAAAGCAACGGGACCGGCGGGAATGGAAGTCGAGTGGGAAGCGACGGTTATTGCCGACGTGCCTGGTGAAGTGATCACGTGGCGTTCCCTCGACAACTCCGACGTCGATAATGCGGGCGCGGTGCGCTTTGAAGAAGCTCCCGGCGGCCGCGGCACGATCGTCAAAGTCAATATTCAATACAACCCGCCCGCGGGCGTTGTCGGCGCGACTGTCGCGAAACTGTTTGGCGAAGAACCTGAGCAGCAGTTGAACGACGATCTGCGCCGTTTCAAACAGGTGTTGGAAGTCGGTGAAGTGGTCGTATCGGAAGGAACGCTTTTTGGCACCGGCTATTTCCAACAAAGGGCAGCGCGCCCGCCGGACGTCGATGAGCTTCTAGAGGCCGAGTCGATGGAAGCGTTGCCGAGTCAAACGGCTACACATTACGAGCAAACGTCGACGTCGACTAACTATCAGACGCGCGCGGGAGGAGGCATGCGATGAGAGCAAACTGTTGGTATGGAAAAAACACGACACGTGTTGAAGATGTCCCCGATCCTCAGATATTGAACCAGCGCGACGCGATCGTAAGGATCACGTCGACCGCGATCTGTGGTTCGGATCTGCACCTCTACGATCATGTCATTCCCACGATGATGCGCGGCGATATTCTTGGCCACGAGTTCATGGGAGAAGTGGTGGAAGTCGGCCGCGAGGTTACAAACCTGAGGGTCGGCGATCGCGTGGTGGTGCCGTTTCCGATTTCGTGCGGGCAATGCTTCTTCTGTAAGAATGAGATGTTTTCAGTTTGCGAAAACACGAACCCGAACGCGTGGATGGCCGAGAAGGTGTTTGGACACTCGACGTCCGGCATTTTCGGCTACTCACATCTGACCGGCGGCTATGCCGGTGGCCAGGCGGAGTACGCGCGCGTGCCGTTTGCCGACGTCGGACCGATCAAGGTGCCGAGTCATTTAACGGATGAGCAGGTGTTGTTCTTGTCTGACATTTTCCCGACCGGTTACATGGGCGCGGAAATGTGCGACATCAAACCGGGCGACACGATCGCGATCTGGGGCTGCGGTCCGGTCGGTCAGTTTTCGATCCGTTCCGCGTTTTTACTCGGCGCTGATCGCGTGATCGCGATTGACGCCGTGCCGGAACGCCTGCAAATGGCCGAGCAGGGCGGGGCGGAGACTATCAACTTCCACGAACAAAACGTGTACGAAGCATTGATGGACAAGACGGGCGGCCGCGGTCCTGATGCCTGCATCGACGACGTCGGCATGGAACCACACACGTCCCTGCCGATACATATGTACGACCGTGCGAAACAGGTGATGCAGTTGCAACAGGATCGTCCGCAAGTCTTGCGCGAAGCAATCATGGCTTGCCGCAACGGCGGAACGATTTCGATCATCGGCGTCTATGGCGGATTCGCGGACAAGTTTCCGACTGGTTCGCTCATGCAGCGTTCGCTCACGGTCAGAACGGGACAGGCGCACGTGCAACGCTACATGCGGCCGTTGTTGGAGAGAGTCGAGAACGGCGACATCGATCCGAGTTTTGTGGTGACTCACATCATGAGTCTCGAAGATGCGCCCAAGGGGTATGAGTTGTTCAAGCACAAACAGGAC
>DATELP010000040.1:0-23523 GCA_035276425.1 Pyrinomonadaceae bacterium | reverse complement strand
ACGAAGAGCTTTCCGGTAACGACAAGCTGAACGTTGAAACGATCGTCAGGTATGAGAACCGGATTCACGAGGGATTGAGCACGAAGCCGATCGCGCGCGCGCTTTTGGAAGGACTGTTTCTTGAAGACGCGAGCCAGATGCGCCAGGAGATTTACGCGCGTCACGGCAAAGTTTTTAAAGAGCCGTGGCTACAGCAATACTTTTCGAGTTTCGCGTGGTACAAAGCGGACCCTGACTTCACAGAAGCGAACCTGACGGAGGTGGAGAAGAAAAACATCGCGACCATTGCGGCGTACGAAAAACGCGCTGTAACCGCGATGAGCACCATCGAGGGTTGATAAGGCTAACCTAGACCCCGCGTGACGGAGTCAGCAAAGCCACAAAAAAGCACAAAAAGCACAAGAGGCACAAGAAGCTTAGTTGAGTAGAAAACAATGCTTTCTACTCTCTTCAGTTTCTTTCTTGTGCCTTTTGTGCTTCTTGTGCTTTTTTGTGGCTTGGTTACAGACGGTAGCGAACGCCTGCGCGTTTAGCGGCCTCTTCTGCGAGGTCCATGTTTTGGAGACGTAACGTGACGTCGGCGTTCAGGTCGAGGGCGTCGTGTTGCCCGGCTTCAAGTTTCACAGTTCCTGCGGCGGCGATCATGGCGGCGTTGTCGGTTGAAAGGTGTGGTGAAGGGAAGTAGACCGGAAGACCGAGCCGCGCGGCCATTTCCTTCGCCACTTCGCGTAGCTTGCCGTTGCACGCCACGCCACCCGCGATGATAAGTGTCTTCGGATAGTTTTCTTCCGCGACGCGCTCCATCGTCTTCACCAACGATTGAACGACTGTGTGTTGAAAACTCGCCGCAAGATCTTTGATCGGCTGCGACGGCTCGCCGCCGTTTTCAACCGGCGCCAGTCCGCTCTCACGCACGTGCTTCGTGACCGCCGTTTTCAATCCGCTAAAACTGAAATCCGGTAAGCCGTCGCCCATGCGTGGCAACGAGAACGGCACGGCGTGCGGATCGCCTTCGCGTGCGAGTCGTTCGATAATTGGTCCACCGGGATAACCGAGCCCGAGCAGCTTCGCGACTTTGTCGAACGCCTCACCCGCCGCGTCGTCGCGCGTGCGCGACAGCACTTTGTATTTTCCGGGTTCGGGAATGAGAAAGATGTTTGTATGCCCGCCGGAGACGATCAACGCCTCTGCCGGGTATTCGATCGGCGGATTTTCAAACGCCACCGAATAAATGTGACCCTCGATGTGATTCACGCCGACGAACGGTTTGTTCAACGCGTAAGCCATCGCCTTCGCGTACGACACGCCGACCAGCAACGACCCGACTAGTCCCGGACCGGCGGTGACGGCGATTCCATCGACATTGCGCGGGGTTAGAGCAGCGCGTTCGAACGCCTCGTTAACCACGGGAACGATCTTGTCGAGATGTTCGCGCGAAGCGAGCTCCGGGACGACGCCGCCGAAGCGTTTGTGAATGGGAACCTGCGAAGAGATCACCGACGACAAAATCTCGCGGCCGTCGCGCACGAGCGCGGCCGCAGTCTCATCACAGGAGGTTTCGATACCGAGTACTAACATAAGCCACAGATGAACACGGACAACACGGATTTGATTCTAGCAAAGGTAGAAGCTCAACACGGAATCGCCTTGTTTGAGGATGCGCGTACGGGTCAAAGAGCCAATCGTTTCCGGCAACTCGGTTTTGTGGTGGTGCTCGACGATGAGCAGTCCGTCCTCGTTCAGGAGCTTCGATGAGAGGATTTCGAGTATGCGGAGGTAGTTTTCTTTGTAAGGTGGGTCGAGAAAGATGATGTCCCAGGGGTTTTCCTGGTTTTGTTTTAGAAACTCCGCAGCTTCCGCACAGTAAATGTCCCTCTGTTCCTCCGGCACGCGGCACAGTTCAAGGTTCGACTCGATCAACTGGCAACTTCTGCGCGACCGGTCAACAAACGTCGCGTGCGCGGCGCCACGTGACAGTGCTTCGATCCCGACAGCGCCAGAGCCCGCACACAAGTCCAGAAACCGCGCATCAGGGACATGCGCCGCGATCACGTTGAAGAGCGTTTCGCGCAGTCGATCCGACGTCGGTCGCACCTGCATCGACGGCGGACTCTTCAAATTCCTTCCCTTAAACGCTCCGGCAATCACACGCATATCAACCTACCCAATCGCAGCCAGCCCAAACCGCGTATCTCGTGTGATGCGCGCGATCAGCTTCGCAGTCCCCGCAGACTTCTCCCGATTCAAATAAGCTTCAGCTTCGCGCCTTGCACTCTCCAGCAACAACCTGTCGCGCACGATATTCCCGATCCGAAACTCCGGTAAACCCGACTGCCTCGTGCCGAGCAGTTCGCCTGGCCCACGAATCTCGAGATCTTTTTCCGCAATGACGAAACCATCTGTCGTTTTCGCCATGATGCCGAGACGTTCCTCAGCCACCGCGGTCTTTTTATCACTCGTCAACAACACGCAGTAACTCTTCTTCGCGCCGCGCCCCACGCGGCCTCGCAACTGGTGCAGTTGCGAGAGTCCGAAACGCTCCGCGTGTTCCACGATCATCACCGACGCATTCGGCACGTCAACTCCGACCTCAATCACCGTCGTCGAAACGAGGATCTTGATCTCGCGGGCGACAAACGCTTTCATCACCTCTTCTTTCTCCGCCGGTTTCATTTTGCCGTGCAGCAGGCCGACCGGGATTCGCCGAAAGACGACGTCGCGCAGGTATTCGTAACGGCGCGTCGCGTCCTTCAGGTCCATCTTCTCCGATTCTTCGACCAACGGATAAACCACGTACACTTGATGTCCGGCTTTCACTTCGCGCGAGATCAAACGCTTCACCTCCTGGCGCTGATCTTCACCCGCCACAATCGTTTCAATCGGCGTCCGGCCGGGGGGCATTTGATCGATCACCGACACGTCTAGGTCGCCGTAAACAGTCATCGCGAGTGAACGCGGAATCGGTGTCGCCGTCATCACCAACACGTCGGGATTGAAACCGCGCGCGCGCAGTTCGGCGCGTTGCATGACGCCGAAACGGTGCTGCTCGTCGATCACCGCGAGGCCTAGCTTTGCGAACGCGACGCCTTCCTGGACCAGTGCGTGAGTCCCGATCACGGCGTGTATCTCGCCGGCTTTCAACGCTGCCCGGAGTTCTCGCTTTTGTGCGGCGCGAAGCGAGCCCGTCATCAGTTCGACGCGATAAGGCGTCTTCGCGAGCAGACGTTTGATGTTTCGCGCGTGTTGCTCGGCGAGGATTTCGGTCGGCGCCATCAGGGCGGTTTGCAGATCGTTTTCCATCGCCGCGACCATGGCGATCAGTGCGACGATGGTTTTGCCGCTGCCGACGTCGCCTTGCAACAGACGGTTCATTGGCGCCGTGGATCTCAAGTCGTTGAAGATCTCTTTTGTGACTCGGCGTTGGGCTTCAGTTAATTTAAAGGGCAACACTGAGGCGATCCGGTTGTATAACGTTTTGTCGATGCGTAATGGTGCGCCTTTCGACTCTTTCGCACGCTTACCGCGTTTCAGGCCGAGCGCGAACGTCACCCAGAAGAAGTCTTCGAAGATCAGGCGCTTGTGCGCCGGACTTTGCGCGAGTTCGTAGTCTTCCATTGAAACGTCAGGCGATGGAAAGTGAATTTCGTTTAGCGCACGGGTTCGCGGGATTAACTTGACGCGCTTAAGGAGATCGTCAGGAAGTGTTTCTTCGATTGATTGCGGATCGAGCGTCGCCAGGACCGCGTGTATGATCTCGCGCACGCGTTTCGAGTTGAATGGACCAAGTTTGCGATAAACAGGCACGCGGCGCCCGACGTGAATCAGCGCGAGCGACGGATCGGAAACGTTTTCTTCCGACTGTTCGGGACCGATGTCTTCTTCGGTTGTCAGAGATTGCTGTTCGGGTGAGGGAAGAATTTCGAGTTCGTCGGCAGGGCGGTGGAGTTGGAGCTTGTAAGTGCTCTTGGGTGCGTTCCATTCCCAGCGGCCGAAAGTGATGAAACGCGTATCGGCGACGAGTTTTTTTGTGTAGTACTGGACGATCTCGTACGCACGCCGGCCCGAGACAAACCACCAGACGATCACTTCGGGTCCGGTTAGCGCGGCGTCGTGAGCCCTTACTTCAAAGATGAAGAGTCGCGGTCCACGGCCGAAGCCTTTTCTGATTTCGTAACCGTGGGCGCGATGGACGATGAGCTCGAGCGATGCTTCGAGGCCGTCGGAAAGATCTCGGATGGCTGCCGGGTGCGAACGATCTTCGTAACGCATCGGCAGGTAGTTGAGTAAATCTTCAACCGTGACGTCCGCGGCGCTTCGCTTGTTTGCGTATGATGCGAGCGCGAGTGCGAGTTTGTGCGATAGTTGTTCTCCCAGACGCGCGATGCGGAAGTTGTGAAGATCCTCAATTGGAGTGTTGAGGGAGATGGCGCTGGGCATCGGCGGGATCATAGCATAGCGGTCCTTCGGATATACTTGGGGCAACAGGGGGATTTATGGCGAACGAAAGGGCATCGGAGCTTACGCGTGATGCGTTGAAGGAACTGCGGCATGGGCTGTTGCGGCTACACAAACTGTTGCTCGATTTGGAGCGCCGGGATTACGAGCGCGCGCGCGGCCGCATTGGGAATAGTTATGAGTTTTTGCAGTTGGTGTTGAAGGACCCGTGGTTTGATTGGTTGCACCGGTTGTCGGAGCTGATCGTGCAGATCGACGAGGCGTTGGACACGCGCGACACCGAGCATGCGATGACGGACGAGGACGCGAAGGCGTTGGTGGAGCGCGCGAAGGCGCTGCTTGCGCCGTCGGAAACGGGCACGCAGTTTCAGAAGAATTACTTTCTCGCGTTGCAGCAGTCACCGGATGTGGTGCTGCTGCATTCGGAGGTGATGAGGCTGTTAGGTAGGTGAACTGAACAATCCACCGACGTTGTCGGTGGATTGTTCATACCCAGCCTTACGCCGCGCAGTGCTGATCGAACGCCTTCGTGAGTTCTCCGGCGATCTGAGTCGCGTCGCGTCCTTCGATCTGATAACGCTCGAGCATGTAGACCAATTCGCCGTCTTTGAGAATCGCGATCGAGGGCGATGATGGACCGTAACCGGTGAAATAACTGCGTGCGCGTTCGGTCGCGTCGATATCCGCGCCGGCGAACACCGTCGCAACTTTATCCGGCTTCACATCGTGTTGTAGCGCAAGCGCCACACCCGGACGCGCCTTACCAGCCGCACAACCACAGATCGAATTCACCACGACCATCAACGTGCCCGTGCTGTTTTTAACCGTCTCATCAACCGCCTCGGCGGTTCTCAACTCTTCCACACCCAAACGCGTCAAATCCTCACGCATCGGACGAATCATAATTTCAGGATACGGCATTGCAAGTTCTCCTTCGTGATTGGTAACAGACGATGATGGTAACACAGCGCTTGCTGCGAAGACTTCTCACCACGCGGCTCGCGTGGGGGAGCCCTTCAGTGGATATTTGCGGGTGGCCCTCCCATTCTCACCGGGCTTCAGCCCGGTGAGAATGAAAAGGCTTTCGCTTGACTATGGTTGTACAGTGAAATGTATGTCACTCAAAGTGTCCTATACGGTTGCACAGGCAAGACTCGCGAAGTTGCTGGATCATGTATCGCAACGCAACGGAGAGTTGTAGTCACTCGACGCGGGAAGCGAGATGTGGTTCTAGTTCGTGCTGACGAGCTATCAAACCTGATCGAGACGGCGCACCTTTTGGCATCGCCAAGAAATACCGAACGGTTGTTGAGCGCCTTGCGTCGCGCTAAGGCAATCAGGCTTTGTCTCGATGAACGCGAATGTGACGGGGGGAGTCGCCGTCGCCGGAGAGGGAGATGCGATAGACGTTTGAGGGGAGGGGGTAGGGGCCCATGCGCTCGGCCCACTCGATGACGATGACGGCGCGTTCGTCGGAGAGGAGGTCGTCGAGATCGACGGCGTGGGCGGCGCTCGCGCCTTCGTCGAGACGATAGAGATCGAGGTGGTAGAGTTGGAGACGCCCGGCGTAGGGATTTACCAGAGTGAATGACGGACTGGTGACGTCTTCCTCGTCGATTCCGAGTGCCGCACAGATGCCTTTCACGAAGATCGTTTTGCCCGCGCCGAGTGGACCGCTAAGCAACAGAATCTCACCACCTTCGAGCCGCTCGCCCATTCGATAGCCGTAGTTGAAAGTCTCCTCCGGAGAGGAGCTAATAAACTCGCTGTTCATCTTTTGTGCCTCTTTGTGGCTACGGTTGTTCTCCCTCCGGATCGAGTTGGCGAATCGCGTCGCTGAAGTGTTCGCGGATGTCGGAGGCGACCATCGTGCGCATGCCGAGTTTACGCGCCGCGAGGTCGCCGGCGAGACCGCCGACGTAGAGCGCGGCGACTGTCGCCGCGAGCGGATCGGCATCGGCGTGAAGCGTCCCGTAAGCTTGCGCGAGAAAGCCGGAGATGAGACCGGTGAGCGTGTCGCCGGAGCCTGCGGTGCCGAGTCCGGCGTTGCCATTCGGATTGATGAAGACGCGCCCATCGGGCGCCGCGACAAGCGGTCGCGAACCCTTCAAAACGAGTATGACTTTATGCGCGGTGGCAAAGTCACGTGCGGCGGCTGGACGATCCACCAGCGCTGACCGGTCGTTTGTTCCCATGAGTCGAAGGAACTCGCCCGGATGAGGCGTCAGGATCAAGGGCTGCTCGGCTGAACCGCTTAGTTCGGTAGGCCACGGCGCCAGACAGTTCAACCCATCAGCGTCGATCACACACGGCCGCGAGCGACGCTCCACGATCTCACGCACAAACCGCCGCGTGCGTTCGTCATCCGATGTCAATCCTGGTCCAACAGCAACAACCGTCGCTTTCGATGCCAGATCCAAAAAATGCTCGACGCCTTCATCACTCGTCGCACCGCGATCAGTTTCGGCCAGTGCGGTCGTCATCACTTCCGGCATCGCGCGAGTCGCGACGAGTGGTTGCGCGGAACTCGGCGTCGCGATCGTGACTAACCCTGCGCCACTGCGCATCGCCGCATTCCCGCACAACGCCGCCGCGCCCGAATAACCACGCGACCCGGCGGCAATCAACACATGACCGTGCGTGTTCTTATACGACTCCGGCGTGTAACGAGTACTGACGAGCCAACGCTGCGCATCTTCCGTCTCGATCAAAAACAGCCACGGTTTCGTCGTGGCGATCAACGGAGCGGGCGAGCCGATATCGGCGACGATCAGTTCGCCACCGAAGTCGCTTGCAGGCAGCAGCACGTTCGCAGGCTTCGGCGCGGTAAACGTCACCGTCACATCGGCGCGCACGGCTGGTCCAATCGGCTCGGCTTTGTCAGCGTTGAGTCCGGAAGGAATGTCGATCGAAAGCACCAACGGCCGCGCGCCGCCGGCACGCTCGCGCGCCTGCTTGAGCATCGCGAGGTGTTCGATGACTTTCAAAAACACGCCTTCGAGCGGCCGCGTCAATCCGGTGCCAAAAAGCGCGTCGACGATCACATCGTAGGTGCGGCGAGGCTTGGCGATCCGTTCCCACGCGCTGACGTTTTCACACTCGATAAACGTCAACGGTGCGGGCGCTTCGGGCGAACCGGCTTCAAACGACGCGAGCCGGCGTACAGATTCGAAGTTGGTGTGCGCATCGCCACGAGTCTCGGCAAACTTGCCAAACAGGACCACGTCACACTGAACACTCGCACGGCACAAGCCGCGGGCGAGTGCCGCGCCGTCCCCGCCGTTATTGCCTTTACCGCACAGGACGAGCGCGCGTTTGGCGGCCAGGTCGCCGTTGAAACGCATCCGAATGGCTTCCAGGCACGCGGCGCTGGCTGATTCCATCAGGAGTAGTGAAGTGGTGTGGTAGTTCTCGACGGTGAGACGATCGATCTCACGCATCTGCTGGGCGAAGATTACCGGTTGCACGGTAGGGATGATAGCCACAAAGAGGCACAAAAGACAGATAGCGGCCCCAAAGCCGCCGCCCGCCTTGCCTGCCGCTGCACCAACTGTCCTTTTTCCAGGATACTTAAGTTAAAGATCGAATGGCGGGTGGTCTCCAGAAAATTTTTGAAGAATTATTCTGGAACAGGTCGGGGTCTGTTCCAGAAACCCGGAAGGCTAAATCGTGATTGCAGCGCGCACATTCGGAGCCTGCGCCGCGGGCGTGTTTTCGGTTGCGGGCGTGAGTCCCATCCCGATCAACCGCAACAGCCTTTCGCACACCTCGCGCGAGCCAGAACCCACAACCTGTCCGTTTTTGTCCTGAAGAACGTAAACTCGACCGGATCCATCAAGCGGAAAAATCATCGGCATTGTATACATGGGGGCAACTCCTGAATACGTGTTCGAACAGGGCTTTTGGGGCTCCCTGCTCTAAAAGAACACCACCAATAAACAACGTTTTCCAGTTCGCCGTCAACGTAATCGGAGAAAACGGCCGATAATGAGTTTCGCTTGCGTGATGCCGAAGAGGTAGCCGACGGCGAAATAGGTGACGCCGTAGCCGCCGAGGACCACGATCGCCAGCGGAATCGGATGCCAGTTGATAACCAGCACTTTGAGCCCCCAGCCAACCGCAGCGCCCGCCGTCGCGCCGAGCCAAAGTTTCGCAGCATAAGAGAGCGCCAATCCGGTTCGCCCGATGCGTCGATTAAGACTTCGCCGCAGAAACACAAACTCTACCCAGCCCGCGATGCCGGAAGAGACCGTTAGACCCGCAACGCCGAGACGCGGATCGAGACCGAGGTAACGCGGCAACGGAATCGAAAACAGGTAGCCGAGAACGGTCGTGAGGACCACGCGCACCACGGCGTAGACCAGCGGCGTCTTGGTGTCCTGAAGCGCGTAGTAAGTGGACGAGTAAAGGCGGCCAAGTGTCGACGCCAATAAGCCGACCGCCGAACCCGCGAGAATGGTCCAAACGTAAACAGAATCAGCGCGCGTAAATTTACCCGTCTGGTAAAGCACGGCAGTGATCACGTCGCCGAGTGCGACAAAGGCCATCGAGGAGGGAACGATGAAAAAACTGATTCGTTGCAGCCCCTGGTCCAACCGGTGACGCAACGTTTCAGCCACCACTTCGCTCGCGCCAATCGCTTTCGACATTGCCGGCAACTCCGCCGCCGACACCGACATGCCAAACAAGCTCACCGGTAACGTATAAAGACTCTGCGCGTACGTCAGCGCAACAACCGCTCCCTGTCCGAGAAAGCTCGCCAGAAACGCATCCACGAACGCGCTGATCTGGACCACTCCGCGGCTGATGAACACCGGAAAGAAACTGCGCAGCACTTGTCTGACGTGTTCACTCGCCAAAGCCAATGCCGGTCGAAAGTGATGGATCAGTCGCAGCACCATCGGAAGCTGCACGCCAAACTGCAAAGCGCTGCCGACCACCGAACCCCAAGCCGTTAGTTGTGCCAGATGCGCGAGATCGACCCGTCTGCCAAACAAGATGAGCGTCACAATGATCGCGGCGTTCCAGGCGACCGGCGCGGTGTAAGAGATAAAGAATTTATGATGGCTGTTAAGAACTCCCAGACACCACGCCGAAAGTACGAGCAGGCCGGCGCCGGGAAAAAAGATCCTGACGAGCGTGATCGTCAACTCTCGACGTTCTTCTTCGAAACCCGCCGCGATTCCCGTAACGATGTAAGGCGTTGCGAGCACGCCGAGCAAAACGATGAGCGAAGTCACGAGCGCCAGGATTCCGAAGACGGCGTTGGCCACGCGTCCGGCGTGCTCCTCGTCTTCCTGCGCCAACAGCTTTGCATAGACAGGAATAAACGACGCTGACAGCGCGCCTTCACCAAACACGTTTTGTAGAAAGTTCGGAATGCGAAACGCGGCGCTGAACGCGTCGCCTTCGATCGACGTGCCGAAGTAGTGTGCGAAGATTCGCTGGCGGATCAGGCCGACGATGCGGCTGATGAGAATGCCTGCGCCGACGAAGAAAGCCGAGCGAGCCGTGCTCGGCGCGTTGGTTTTAGACTTCGGAGTTTGCGGCTGCGGTTCCGGAGTGCCGGCGCCGACTTGTTCGAGAGTCTCGCCTGCCACGGCGCCGGCAGGTTGTTCGAGCTTAACGTCGTCCTTCATCTGGCGTCAGAGAGTATAGTCCTTAATCTTATTCAGCAGCGTTTTATAACTGACGCCAAGATCCTCGGCGGTCTTGCTCTTGTTGCCGTCGTTTGCGGCGAGTGCGGTTTGAATCTTGCGGCGCTCGACGACGCGCAACACGCGATGGGCCACGTCCGACAACGTTCCCGAAAGATCGACCTGGTGAAGCCCGTCAGCGTCATCGGTGGCGATTGGACGTAAACCGAGATCGACAGGTTCGAGTTTCAGCGTGTCAGACAGAATGCACGCACGTTCGATCGCGTTCTCGAGTTCGCGCACGTTACCCGGCCAGCGATGAAGTTTCAAAGCCGCGAGTGCTTCGTCGCTGAGTTGCGCTTCACGGCCGCGCAGTTCGCGTCCGATTTCGGCGGCGAAGTGACGCGCCAGCAACGTGACGTCGTCATCGCGATCGCGTAACGGCGGAATCTCGATCGGGAACACTGCCAACCGAAAGAAAAGATCGCCGCGAAACTGACCGTTGTCGACTGCCGTTTTCAAATCCTTATTCGTCGCGGCAACAACGCGAACGTCAACCGCCACCGGAGCGCGTCCACCTATCCGATCGATCATCTTCTCTTCAATCGCGCGCAGCAGTTTGCCCTGGACACCGAGTGGCAACTCGCCAATCTCGTCGAGGAAAACAGTGCCACCGGCGGCAAGTTCAAACTTTCCCTGGCGTCGATCGCTTGCGCCGGTGAAGGCGCCGCGTTCGTGTCCGAAGAGTTCGTTTTCGATCAGCGTTTCGGGAATGGCGGCACAGTTAATCGCGACGAACGCTTGATCGCGGCGTGGTGAAAGATGATGGACCGCGCGGGCGAAGAGTTCCTTTCCGGTGCCGGACTCGCCGAGCAACAGCACCGTGGCTTCGGTTTGCGCGACGCGTTGGGTTTCGGCAACAGCTCGTTTTACGACTTCCGACTCGCCGATGATGCGCGGAAAGCCATAACGTCGCGACCACTCCTCGCGCAGCAAAATGTTTTCCGTGCGCAGGCGCGCTTGTTCTAGCGCGCGGTCGACGAGCAAGAGCAGGTGATTCGAGTCGACGGGTTTTTGCAGGAAGTCGTGAGCGCCGTCTTTCATGGCTTGCACGGCTTCGTCGATCGAACCGAACGCAGTCATGACGATGACGGGCACATCGGCGTCGGCGCTGCGTGCGGAGCGCAGGACGTCGAGACCCGAACCGTTGGGCATACGCAGATCGGTGAGTACGAGACGATGACGAGAGTTCGCGATTTCGTTGAGAGCGGCGCGGGCGTCGGCAGCTTCTGCGACCGTGTAACCGGCGTTCTCGAGAGTTAATCGTAGTACGCGGCGAAGGCTGTCTTTGTCTTCGACAAGTAGGATATCGGCCATCCGAGGCACAGTATCCCGCAAATTTGACAGGATTCACAAGACTAACAAGATAAACCTCTTCTCTTGTTAATTCTGTAATCCTGTCAAAGATTAATACTCCCGCACGTCGCGTACGATGTCGCCGAGGGCGTCCTTGGCTTTTTGGACCCAGTCGGAGTCGTATTCGAGATTCGCGTTGCCGCCGCCGTTCGTTTGAAATATCGGCGCGAGGAATGGATGCGGCAATCCGTTTTCACTCGCCGGCCATGAACGCGCGAACCTCGCGACGTAAATCGATCCGTAGATGTTGCCGTTGCCGCCGCCGTTGCGATTGACTGTGCCCTCACCGAGAACCAGGATTATGCCGTTGAAGCTCGGATTACCGTTCAGTACGAGATTGCCCGTCACGATCAGCAGTCCGGCGCCGCCATCAAGCGTGGCCTCGCCGTTCACGAACGTGACCTGAGGCGAAGACGTAGTTCCGGCCTGACCGCTGAAAGTCGTGTAGTAACGTCCCAAACTGCGCGCGACGACCTGCATGTTATTGAGAAACGTGCGCGCCGCGTTTGCATCCTGCAACCACGACGGCATATCGCTCATACCAATCTGCGCCGTCTTAACGTCTTCGACCGTCGCGCCCTTGGTGATCGCGTTGTTCGCCACGTTCAAATCCCCGGGAGTGGTGACGCCAAACGTCGGTAGCGGATCGTAGTGACCGGCATTATCGTGACCCGAGTAAAACTTCGCGTTACTGCTGCCGATATCAAACGACATCGTCGCCGCAGTGCCGTCGTCAGCGCCGCGCATCATCAACATCGCCGCCGGTTCAAAGTCGAACGACGTCTTCTGCACGATCATCTCCATGCGTTTCACCGAACCGTTTGGACCATACCCGGTCGACTGCACCTGGATTCGCGACGGCCGGTAAGTCGCATCGGCAGCGCGCGTGGTTCCGTTCGGATCGTCCGGGTCCGTCACCACAACGCTGTAAGAATAATTAAGCCCCGCTGGCCTGACGCGCCCATCGTTGTCGTAATTGAGCCACGCGGACATCCGCGCGGTTGTCGACGAGTCGTTGTTCCGATTCGACGTCGAAGTACTGACCGCGTTGCGAAAGCCCATCTTCGTTGTGCCGTTGATTCCGTTTGGTTGCACGTGTCCGCGCAGCACGTTCAACGCTGCTTCCAGACCGCTCTCGGCGCCGTAGTACGCCTGCAACTCCGCCGTCGCATCGATCGACGTGATCGACGACATGCCGCTTGTTAACAGCACGGTTCCGGCCACGGCCAACAACAACGTAGCGAGCAGAATGGCAATCACCAGTGCCGCACCTTTTTCACCATGTCGATCGGAAACTCTCTTTGGCTGACGCATCATGTTCGTAGACCTCGCCTACTAAAAAGTGATCTGACTTGCGTTACGCAAAACCACATCGGAAACAAGATTGATAGTCGATGGCGGTTGGTAGCCGGGTGAATTCGGCTGCCCTTCGGCGGGAAGCACCACGCCGACCGTGATCCGTACCTTCCACGCATTGATGACCGCTGACGGGGTCGCCGTGACGTTCAACTCCGTTCCCGTACTGTCGAAATACTGAAGCAGAAAACTGTCGAGACGATTCGCCAGCACGGTCGTTCCTTCGCGCTGGTCCACTGCGCCGAGAATCGCATCGTAACGAACCAGGTAATGACGGTTCGCAACGTCGTCGTTGTACATCGTGTACTTGATGTCTTCGTCGCGATCGGTGACCGAGCCTGCGCCGGACACCGGATTGCCGGAGCCGTCGCGAGTGTAGGCATTCAGGTTGGCGCGAAAACGAATCGAGCCCGCGCCTGTATCGCCGGGAACGATGCCGTTGTCGAGCAAACCAAAACCGGAATTGGCGATCTCTCGCGACACGATATTCAGCGCGCGTTGCGCATCGGCAACCGCGTCCGAGCGCGCATCTTCACGGGCGCGCATGCGAAACGATTGCGCCACGAGAGTGCTCGCGATAGTCGCGATGACGATGGTCACACTCATCGCGATAATCAGTTCGATCATTGAAAAGCCGCGTTGCGAATTTAGTTTCGTCTTCATCACGTCGACCTTTTTAAGTACCACCGGAATAAGGGCCTAAAGAGAACGCCGAGCGTTGCACGCTGACGCGCACAGTACCGAGCGCCCATTGATCGCTGCTCAAGAGCGGCGTCACCTCGATCTGAATCGTTTTGAGCGAGGTGGTAGTGTTCGTGATCGTCGTTTTTACCGTGTACGTGCGGCCGGCGCTCTCGACTGTTTGCGTCGTGGCCGGTCCGGCCGTCAGCGCCGCATCCAGAAACGTCAAAGTGCGATAACGCTCCATCTGCTGCTGCGCCACGGCAATCGCGGCGGCGCGGTCGCGCGAACCGGTGTTGTTTTTGATTGCGTAAGAAAACACCGCGCAGATGCCGAGGCCACCGATCATCATGACCAGCAGCGCGGTAGCCGTTTCCAGGAGCGTGAAGCCTTTTTCCCGCCGCGGCTTTAGTTGTGATTCAACCGAGTGCTGCATCTTGTTCTCCTCAAGTTGGACCATCAGTTTGTGACCGTCACGCCGACGTTCTGCGAACCGCAAGGCGTGCTGAAGACGAGCGTGAAGTTGCCACGCGTGTTGTTCAACGACGAGACGCTGAACGAATTGTTGCTTCCCGTTACGCCGAGATTGCTTGGTCCACTCGTGAACGTAACCGTTCCGGTCGGAGTGACGAGGAAGTTGATCGTGCCGCCACCGTGTTTCGAGAACGAAAGCGGATTTGGACTCGTCGTTACCTGGACCGTACACGGCGTTGGTGTCGGCGTTGGCGTCGGGGTTCCACCGGGCGATGGCGAAATACTTGGTGTTGGAGTTGGTGTAGGTGTTGGCGTTGGAGTTGGTGTCGGCGTCGGTGTCGGATCGGCCTCGATCGGCGTCGGCGTTGGTGTCGGCGTCGGTTCTTGTGACGGCGTCGGAGTAGGCGTTGCGTCCGGATTGTTGTTGCCGTTAACGGTTGAACCGGAGTCGATGCCGGTGAGTCCACCGACGTTTACGTTTACGTTCGGTACGTCGTCGAGATAGACGTCGCTATCAATAGTTACGTCGCCGGAACGGGTGACGTCGACGACGCGCTGATCGGATGGATCGTCGCCCCATTGCATGGCGATACTGACCTTGATCTCAGTCAGCGGCAGATCGACCAAACGACCGCGCCAATCAAACACCAACGCGATCGGATCGGTTGCAAAAACAACACCGTCGTCGAGCGAAACGTCTCTTGTTTCGACGGTGCCATTGCCGTCGAAGTCCATCTTCACGCGGTACGTGGTCCCATTGAGCACTTCCACGCCCGCCATGTCTGCCGCGTTCAACGGATGACGCCGCACTGAATCGACACGCGCTCTTTCAACGTAGCTCGCGAGCATGCGGGAAGAGTTAGTCAGACGGATGCGTTGCCGCGCCGACGTGATTCCCATAAATGCCAAACCCGAGACGATGCTGACTACGCCGAGTGTGATCAGTAGCTGCATCATCGAGAAGCCGGCTTGGGCTTTTACATTCTTACGCCGATCGGGTCGGGCGTCTTTTCGAGTTTTGACGGGCATCACTCCTCCGCGGGTATTGCAGGGTCGGCAGAACTGGCCGCGTCAACCTTGAGCAACGGCCATGCCGTCGCGGTTTGTTCGTAAAAGGCGTGGGTTAGTGGGGAGGTTTTGGCTGACGTGTTACCGATGGTGACGGCGAGTGGAAGTATGTTTCCTAAGCCACGGACTTACACGAATGAACACGGACAGCAGCAGTCAAGGTCAATCCGTGTTCCTCCGTGTAGGGGTCCGTGGCTTAAAAACTTATTCGGAATCGGGAGGGCTTTGGACCTTTATTGAAGAGGGAAGCGGACAGGGATTGACCCTTCTCAAGGAATCGTCCGCTGTGGCTGCGGTGCCGCACGCCGCATTACAGTTGGGCGACAAAGCGTCTCGGTGATCTTCGGATTGCCGAGGCGCAGCTTTATTGTTGAGACTTCGAAGGCGGCTCGAATTCCTCGCTGGTGGAGACGACACTTTCAGTGTGCGAGAGCTGCATCGTGAGCAGCGAAGGTTTGTAGTCGAAAGCTTTTGGTCCACCACGCGTGTTTTGCACCAGCATCACGAGATAATCCTGATTCTCTCTAAACCGGCTGACACTGCCGCGCTGATTCATGATCACAAACAACAGCGTCTCGCCGCTTGCGGTTCGCATCTGGCCGACGAGCGAACTCGCGCCGCCGTCCGTGCGCAACAGCGTTCCGGTTTTGGCAATCACGCTGCCACGCCACGCGGGACCAGTGAAACGATCTTCGAGTGTGCCCGGATCGATGCCCGCGACCGGCATGATTGCTGAAGGTCCTAACCGACTTTTTTGCAACTCGGCGAGTAGCGCGCGGTAGACCTTCATCATCACGCGCGGTGAAATACGATTCACTCCGAGGCCGCTCAGCGTCGCGATCCGCAGATCGTCGGGCATGAGTTGCAGTTCAGTGGTCAACCGTTGACGTACTGCTTCCGGTCCACCGAGCGCATCGCCGATGCGATCGGCCATGAAGTTGTTTGAATAGCAGAGCAGCACCTTGAGAATGTCGACGAGCTTGCTCGACCGCTGTGTCAACAGCAGTTTCGCTGCCTGTGGAACCGGTGCGACGCCGACGCCGCCCTGCACCGCTACGCTCGGAACGTTTGCCAAACTCGCGCGATCGTTCAGCAGCGTGCGTTCGTAATTCCACGCCTGCGTAGCCGCCGGACGCCGCAACGTTGAATCTAAAGTGTCGTAAAACTGTTCTCCGGATCGTGTCGCCGAGGAACTGAAGTTCATCGTGAAGCCGGGTGCGACGAACAGATCGCCGGTGACTTGTTTGATGCCGAGTGTGTTCAGCTCGCGCGCGATGAGTATTGCGTGTTCGTAGTGAAACGAGGGATCGCGTCCGGAAATATAAAGGTTCCCGGTGATTACGCCGGTGGTTTTGTCTAACTGACCGTCGGTCCAGACGGCGGTTGCGAAGCGGTGATCCGCGCCGAAAGTTCTCAACGCGACGAGCGCGGTCGCGAGTTTCAACGTCGAAGCAGGATTGAACTGCGCGGTCTCGTTTTGTGATGAGACGATCTTGCCGTCGAGTGTTTCGACGAGCACGCCTTGCACGCCGTACAGCGGCCGCACTGATTCAGACGGCGAAGGCGACGGAGACGGTTGGGCCTCTTGTGAAACGGCGTGCCCGCACAAGAGCAGTCCCACTATCATTAGGCCGGTTAGTTGTTTCAATCCTATTCTCATCCCGGATTCATTATATCCGTGTTTCCAAAGCCACGGATCTATATTGATGACACGAATGACGTAAGAGTTCGTTGACAAGCTTTCAGACGCGCTCATAGAATCGCCGTGTTGACAACTACAGTGCAACGCAATCAAGAACCCGTCACAGTTGATCGAGTGGTTGCCACTCACCGGGCGCGCCGCAAAGAGATTCGCAAGCGGCTCGGCGAGTTTGATGAAGTTTGGCGCAAAGGATCCGACGCACGGCTTTGGGAAGAACTTGCATACTGCATCTTCACTGCCGGAGCTTCCGCGCGTATGGGTCTCGATTCTGTCGACGCGGTGCGACCGTTGCTACTCGAGGGCGAAGCCGAAGCGATGACCGCGGCGCTCAAGCAAGCTGGCGCACATCGTTTTCCAGTCGCGCGTCCGCAGTACATCGTGGTTACGCGCAACTACTTTCGCTCGACCTTCGGCATGGCGTTGCGCAAACGCTTGCGCAGTTTCCGCGATCCTTTTGAACGCCGCGATTGGTTGGCCCAGGAGAAACAGGTCAAGGGGCTGGGCTACAAAGAATCCAGTCACTTCCTGCGGAACATCGGCGTCAAAGGTCACGCTATTCTTGATAAACACGTGATGCGCTGCTTGACGGAAGTCGGAGTGGTCGACTCCGCGAAGCCGCCGCAGACGCGCAAGAAGTATCTCGAAGTCGAACAAGAATTACTCCGATTCGCCAAAGACATTCGCGTCGATTTCGATGAGCTCGATTTAGTGCTATGGTCGATGAAGACAGGCGAGATTCTGAAGTAGTAGGTGTGAATCATGCAGTCTAAAACCAGGCGATCTCTTCTCAAAACAGCGGCCTGCGGTGTGGCCGCTTTCGTGTTTTGTTTGTTCCTCACTGGCGCCGCGCAAACTGCTTATGCCTCCGCTGACAAGAAGGCTTACAACAAGGGATATCGCGCCGCACGCAAAGGCGAGTATCCACAAGCGGAAAAGATCTTTCGCGAGCTGCTCGAGAAAGACTCGCACGATGTCGAAGCGCGCTTGGGCCTGAGTTTTACCCAACTCAAGCAGCGAAACTTACAGGGCGCTTACGACAACGCAGCGCGCGTGATCATGCTCGATCCGTTGTCAGCGCGCGGTCATGCGTTGTTGGGAACTGCGATTCTTGGCGCGGGTGAGTTTCGTTTGTCGGTGGAGGAGTTTCGCACTGCACTTGCGCTCAACCCGGACGAAGCGCTTGCCGTTGCCGGATTGGCGATGGTCGACTTCTACGAGAATCGTCTGCAAAAAGCGATCGACGGATTGCGCCGAGCCGCGAGCATGGATGCTGACGAGCCTGATTACGTTTTCAGTCTCGGACAAGCGGCAGCGAGAAGTGAAAAGTATCGCGAGGCTGCGGATGCGTATGAAAGATTTCTGATCATCGCACCGAAGACCGATACCGATCGCCGCGAGAGAATACTTGGCTTGATCTCGTTCCTGCGTTATCTCGGCAGGCAGGGATCGCTTTACAACCCGGCTGGCGAGGATCGCTCGTCGATTCCGTTTGAAGCGACAGACAATCGTCCCGTTCTGGAAGTTCGTGTGAATGGCTCAAAGGAGCCGTTGAGGTTTGTGCTCGACACCGGCTCGGGCATGTCGGTGCTTTCTGAAGAGACGGCGAAGCGTTTGAACATCAGACCGGTTGCGCGTGGTGGTCAGGCGCGGGCGGTCGGCGGTGGCGGAAAGTTTGAGATCGTTTACGGCTATCTCGATTCGATCGAAATGGGACAAATCAGAGTTGAAAATGTTCCGGTTTACATTCGGAAGTTTTTCGACGCGAACATTCCGGTTGATGGATATCTGGGATTGTCGGTGATTTCGAAGTATTTAGCGGCTATCGACTACGGTACGCGGCGCATGTCGCTGGTGCGGCAAAATCAGAGTGATAAGTTGGAACAGTGGACCGCCAAACGTCCCGAAGGAATGTTGTCACTCGCGCCGCTGGCGCCCAACGATGGTTCGGTTGAAGTGCCGTTGCGTTCGACGTCGAGCGGATTTTTGAGTGGTGAAGTCACGCTCGATGGATTTGACAAGTCGTTAAACTTTATCGTTGATACGGCTGCGAGCATCACGGTGATCTCCGAGAAACTTTCGCAGGAGGAACAACTTCTCGATCTGTTACAGCCGTCGAAGATGCGTGTGTATGGCGCGGCGGGTGTCGCGGAAGACGTGAAACTTTTGCAATTGCCGCGTTTGAGTTTCGGATTGAGTAAACTGGAAAAGATCAACGCGGCAGTACTCGACATGGAACCGGTAAACGAAACAGCGGGTTTTACGCAAAGTGGTATTCTCGGTGGAAACTTCCTGCGGCACTTCCGCATCTACTTTGACTTCGCGCGCGGCACGATGCGCCTGGAGCCGTTGTTTCAGAAGCGGAACACGGTCGAGAATATCAATCAGGAAGTAGTAACAACTCCATGAAGCAGGCTCTTTATCTCGAGACGTCGGTAATCGGCGCCTACCTGGACAACGGCGAACCGTTTCGCCGCGACTTGACGATCCGCTGGTGGGAACACGAGATGCCGGACTATCGCGCGGTGATCTCGCCGCTCGTTACGTCAGAACTCGGGCGCGTGCAGGAACCGCATCGCACGTCGTATCTGAAACTCATTAGTAATCTCGAACAGGTAGATCTGACGGAAGAAGCAGCGATCCTCGCGGAGGGGTATATCGCGCGCGGGATATTTCATCGCAAGTACATCGCTGATGCACTGCACGTAGCGATTGCGTCGTTTCACAAGATCGATTATTTGGTAACGTGGAACTTCGGTCATTTGGCAAACGTTCGACGTCAGGCGCGGATAAGGTTGTTCAATACCGCGGCCGGGTTTTATGTGCCGATGATCGTGACGCCGGAGTTTTTGGTGTCGGAGGCTACTGAAAGGGTTAATGAGCTTTGAGCTTTGTACTTAGTGCTTTGCAAAGTACAAAGATCAAAGTACAAAGAACAAAAAGCTAATGTATCGTCGCCCTAGATTTCTTGAAGTCCTGCACTCGATTCGCGAGGAGATGTCGCGTGAAGCCGACTACGACGTCGACCTGTTCGCCGAAATGGTCCGATCGGGTAAGCAGCCGTCGCATGGTCCACAACGCGTGATCCGCGGCTTCCGGACACGCGCGCCGCGTGCAGAAAATGGCAACGGCAACACCGCGAAGCGTAGACAGCGGAAGCGGAGCGCGCAATAATGCATCCGTACAAGATTACTGATTCACTATGAACCCTACTTTCGAAACGATCGGTCTGGAGGTTTCAAGCGAGAAGGCTTTCAACTACCTGGCTGAACGTGCAGGCGATCAAGGCGAGGCAACACAACTCAATCGGCGCGGCGCTGTGTTGCACGGCCGTTGTTGGAAGCTCGGAGAAGGTCTCGAAGTTTGGACCGTTCTTTATGAATCGGGCAGCGACGTGTTCTACGCTGATTGCCGTCCCGGTTTTCGTGCTCGCTACATTCAAACGATCGCGCCGTGGGCGTTGACTGAGTACGACGAAGAAGGCGAAGCAGTCATTCACGGTTATCGCGAAGGCACTGATTGCGAAGTTCTGTTCGAATTACAGAACCTGACGGAAGTTGGACCAGCGGGTTTTGGCGCGCAGGAGTTGCACATCGGTTTGTGCGGCCTCGCGTATCGCGCGCGCGTGCGGCGTGGCAAATGCGACACCCACTGGATGCCGCTCGAAAAGGCGGCTCCCGCTCGCGCCGCGCATGAAAATGACTGGAGTTTGTGTGGCCGCATCATCGCTTTCAAACCGCTCAGGAATCCGCTTTCCGGCGGCGAGCTGTTTTGGATTCATCTCGATCTGGCAAAGATCAAGCTCGAAGTGCTGGTGAACCGGCGCGCGCTTCGTGGTGAACTGGCGGTGGGTGCGAGTTTGGAAGCAGAGGTTTGGTTGCAGGGACACGTGCTTGACGAACACGCGCTGCGCTCGCGCTACGAAGGCGTGGACCTCGCGTGTCATCGGGCCAGTTTCTGGTCGTCACTAAAGAGAAAAAACTAGAACCATCCCCGGATTACACAGAATCTGCGTAATCTGTGGATGGCTTTCCCCGAACTGGATGAAACGAGTTCTCGTCGTTGTTTGCGTAGTCCTCACGCTGGTTCTCGCCGCCTATCTTTTCAATCAATACTGGACTCATCGTTACGACGCTTTGATTGCGCGGCAAGCCGCGATCTACCGCGTCGATCCCGATCTCGTTTGGAGCATCATTTACGAAGAGACTTACTTCAGTCCGTGGAAGACGGGCGCCGACGGCGAGATTGGTTTGATGCAAGTGACGCCGATCGTCGGCCGTGAATGGGCCACCGAAACGGGTATGCGTGAACTCGAACGGCAGATGGCGACCGATCCGCAAGCGTTGTTGCGCGATCCGGAACGTAACATTCAGATCGGCTGCTGGTATCTGGAAAAGATCTACGAGCAGTTTCAGGACCGGCCGGACGTCGAGACGCGTATGGTGGCGGGTTACAATGCCGGGCCGAGTCGCGCGGTTGAATGGAGCCGCGTTGCAGACGGTGCGCCGCCGCAGAGTGGCGCGGAGTTCATCGGGCGCATCGACATTCCTTCGACGCGCGCTTATGTGATCTCGATCATGGAGCGGTACCGCCAGGTGAAGAACGCGAAACGATGACCACGATCTACACGGCGCGTTGGGTCCTTCCAGTTGCTTCGTCGATGATCGAGCACGGTGCGATTGCGGTTGATGGTGCTTTGATCGTTGGCGTTGGCGTTTTGTCGGATCTTGTTGCGAGGTTTCCTGACGCACGCGTTGAAGAGTTTGGGCGGTCGGTAATCCTTCCTGGTTTCGTCAACACACACACGCATCTCGAACTCACCGCGATGCGTGGTTATCTCGAAAACGAAGAGCATGATTTCTTTGCGTGGTTGCGGAAGTTGACACTCGCGCGAATGGAGCGAATGACGGCCGATGATATTCATGTGTCGGCGACGTGGGGCGCGTGTGAAGCGGTGCGGGCTGGGATTACGTGTGTTGGGGATGCCAGCGACTCGGCGATGATGAGTATGCAGGCGTTGCGCGATGTCGGGCTGCGTGGAGTTGTTTATCAGGAGTCGTTCGGTCCCGATCCGCGATTGGTTGAGGAGAATTTTGCGAAGTTGAAAGGGAAGGTGGAACAGCTTCGCGGGCTTGAAAATGACTTGGTGCGAGTTGGCGTCTCGCCGCACGCGCCGTACACGGTTTGTCGAGCGCAGCTTGAGTTGATTGCGGAACTTGCGATTGCGGAGCGGTTGCCGTTGATGATGCACGCGGCGGAGTCGCAGGCGGAAGAGTCGTTCTTGCGTGATGGAACGGGATTGTTTGCTGAAGGGCTTGCGCGGCGTGGAATTGAGTGGACGCCGCCGGGAACATCAACCATTCAGTATTTGCAAACTGCGGGCATTCTCGAAACTCAACCGCTGCTCGCGCATTGCATCAGAGTCGACGACGAAGATATCGAGACGTTGAAACAAACCGGCAGCAAGGTCGCGCACTGTCCGAAGTCGAATGCGAAGTTGGGCCACGGACGGGCGCCGTTGGCGAAGTTCCTCGCCGCAGACGTTACAGTTGGACTCGGCAGTGATTCGGTCGCGAGCAATAACACCTGCGATCTGATCGAAGAATCACGCTTCGCTCTTCTATCCGCCCAAAATCCCTCCCTCAAAGCCTCACACATATTGGCGGCCGCGACCCTCGGCGGCGCTCTACGTGAAGGCGCCCAAGCCGATGTGGTTGTAGTCGGACTAGACGGCGCTCATCAAGTACCGGTTTACGATCCAGCGACTACGCTCGTGTTCTCTTCTTCAGGTCGTGACGTCCTTCTAACGATAATCGCCGGCCGCGAAGTCTACCGCGACCAGCGAGTCCTGGGTGTCGACGAAGAACGCCTGAAAGCGCGCATGAACGAGATCGCGCAAAAGCTATGATTGAATTGCGTGTCATGAAAAATTCATTGACAGCAATTCGAGCCGTGGTTAAATTGCGGACCTAAGGTTCAGCCCGGAGCGTGTGGCCTCTCCCCGGAGCACGCATAACCAGATAGATCTCATGAACTGGAGTCCTCCTGATGTTTCCTCCCGTGTCTCGCTGGTCTACCTTGCGGACCGCTCTAGCACTAATAATCACTGTTTCGCTGTTGCTGGTCTCGACGGTAGCGTGGCCTACGTCTGTTGGGGCTCAGGGCCAGAGTCCAGAGCATCGCGCAGGCAAGCCGCGGCGCGAAAAGCCTGAAGGCGAGTTGCCGGATCTGGAAGAGGCGCAGCGTGAGTCCGCGCAGGAACGTGATGCGCCCGCCGCGATTCCGTCGACGCAGCGTTCGCCAAAAGTGCCGCACGAGCCGTGGAACGGCCGGCGCGTCGGCGATCGCGACGCACGTGACGGTGGCGAACAAGCAGTGGAGCAAACGCCGCGTGTGCGTTCGGAGGTGCGACGCGCTGTGCGGCGAGCGCATGCACGCGCGCGAGTGAATCCGCCTTCGGTGCTTGACGACCAGTTTGTGCAGAACTTCTTCACGTGGACCGTCTCGCGTGCGCCCAGCGCGAGCGAGTTGACTTACTGGAACGATCAGTTACGCGTGGCTTACGCGCAGGGACAAACGTCGCTGAAGCTTGCGGCGGTAGAGTTTGGCAAGACGCTGTTTGAGTCGGCGGAGTATGCGGCCCGCAATCGTAACGATCACTGGTACGTTTACGATCTTTACAAGACGTTTCTGATGCGCGACCCGGATGCCGCGGGTTGGGGTTATTGGGAGAGTTTG
>DATELP010000039.1:0-25773 GCA_035276425.1 Pyrinomonadaceae bacterium | reverse complement strand
GACTCGCAACATTGAGATACCTCTCAATCACATCAGAGCTCGATCCTGTAGCTTCGATCTGGCCGCGTTCCAACCAGATCGCCTCGCTGCACAAACTCCGCACCGCCTGCATGTTGTGACTCACAAACAGCACGGTCCGCCCGGAATGCGAAAGGTCGCCCATCTTGCCGAGACACTTGCGTTGAAACGCAACGTCGCCCACGGCCAGCACTTCATCGATCACGAGAATCTCGGTTTCCAAATGTGCCGCCACCGCAAACGCGAGCCGCACGTACATGCCGCTCGAGTAGCGCTTCACCGGCGTGTCTAAAAACTTCTCCACTTCCGCAAACGCCACGATCTCGTCAAACTTGCGCACGATCTCCGCTTTGCGCATACCGATGATCGCGCCGTTGAGAAAAATGTTTTCGCGTCCGGTCAATTCAGGATGGAAGCCCGTGCCGACTTCGAGCAACGAACCGACTCGGCCGCGCACGCGAATGCTTCCGCGCGTCGGCTTCGTGATGCGCGAAAGAATTTTCAACAACGTGCTCTTCCCTGCTCCGTTGCGGCCGATGATGCCGACGGCTTTACCGTGAGGCACGTCAAACGACACATCCTTGAGCGCCCAAATCAGTTCTGCTTTGTCACGTTGGCTTCGTCGAAAAGGACGTGACACACTTTCCGCGATCACGTCGCGCAACGCTCGATAACTCTCGCGCCGGCCGATCGCGTACTTCTTGCTTACCAGTTCACAACTGATCGCGCTCAAACGACGTCAGCGAACTCCTGTTCCATGCGGCGAAAGTAATAAAGACCACCGACCAACAACACCAAAACTACGATCACTGACACTAACAACATCGCACTCGGCGGCGACGATTTCCCCAGCAGCGCCCAACGAAAACCTTCAACCACACCGGCCATCGGGTTAAGCCCGTACAGCGCACGCCAGTTCTCCGGAACGATCGAACTCGGATACGCCACCGGCGTCGCAAACAACCAAAACTGCACGAGAAAGTTCATCGTGTAGCGCACGTCGCGATACTGAACATTCAACGCCGACAACCAAAGTCCGACCGCTAACGCTGTCAACACCGCGAGCAGGATGAAACCCGGCAACGCGAGAATCGCCGGACCGGGCACGATGCTGTAGAAGAGCATCATCCCGATCAGAATCACGAACGCGATCAGAAAATCGACGAGACCGCTCAACACCGCGGCGAGCGGAATCACGAGTCGCGCGAAATAGACCTTCGTGATCAGATTTTGATTACCGATCAGACTATTGCTCGATTCTGTCAGCGCGTTGGCGAAGAGTTGCCACGGTATGAGCGCACACAACGTGAAGACCGGATAAGGGATGCCATCGGAGGGCAGTTTGGCGAGTCTGCCGAAGAAAAGACTAAATACCAGCATCATGAAGAGCGGCTGTATTACGGCCCACGCGGCGCCGAGCGCGGTCTGCTTGTAACGCACCTTGATGTCGCGCCAGATGAGGAAGTAGAGCAGCTCTCGATATTCCCAAAGCTCCGAAAGCTGGAGCGGTATCCAGCGATTGGGTGGTGTGATTAGGAGAGTTGGGAGGTCTTCACCCGCGAGGTTCTGAGCGTCTGAGATCGCGGTACTCATGTGCCTTTTTGTGGCTAGGCGCTGGTTCGCTGGCCGTAGTACTTCTCGCTGTAATAACGTTGATAGTGATAGTAGTCGTGTGTCTGCACCTGCGTGTTGTTGAGCACGACACCAAATATCTTCGCACCGACTTCCTGCAAGAGCTGCTTCGCACGCCGCACGATATGCCGCGAACTCTTGCCGCCATGGACCACCAGCAAAACACCATCGACCATCGTCGAAATCAACACGCCGTCAGTAAACGAACTCACCGGCGGCGAATCGACGATCACGTGATCGAACCTGTTCTGTAGCATCGTCATCAGACGACGCATCTGATCGGAGCCGATTAGCTCGGCCGGGTTTGGCGGAATCGGACCGGAAGTCAAAACGTGTACGCCCTTTGCTTCGTCGAGATTGATCATTGCCGCGATCTCGTCGTCTGAAACCGAACTCGAAAGTATCGAACTCAACCCGAGCTGATCGGGCACGTCAAAGATCGAGTGCAATCTCGGCCGGCGCATGTCTGCATCGACGATCACGACCGATGCGCCGGTCTGCGCGAGAATCGACGCAGTGTTGACCGCGGTCGTGGTCTTTCCTTCGCCCGGAAGACTCGACGTGACGAGTAACGCCTTCGGCGCACGGCCGGCCGACGAGAGCAACACCGAAGTGCGCAAGTGTCGATAAGCTTCTGCAAGCGGCGAACGTGAGTCGGAATTGATCAGCAACTCTTCACTGCCGTCAGAATGGCCGTTGCCGTTTCGTCGCAAGAGCGCCTTCGAAGTGCCGAGCAAACGATTCTTCGCGACGCCACCGACCGACGGAATCACAGCCAGCGCCGGCAGATGAAGTCCGCGTTCAACCTCTTCGGTCGTGCGCACACTGTCGTCGAGATATTCGAGAAACAGCGCAAACCCGACACCCAATCCGATCGAGAGGAAAAACGCCGTGAAGACTGTTCGCGTGCGGTTTGGTCCAATCGGAGCATCCGGCGCCAGACCGTAATCAACTACGGAAATGTTGTTTGGCTTGCCGGCGATCACGACGTCGTTCTCTTTCGCGCCCTGAAGCAGACTGTTGAGCAACGCCTTATTCGTATCGATCTCCTGTTGAATTATCCGCGCGTTGATTGCTGCTTCGTTTTGCGTCAGAGTCTCCGCGCGCGAAGCGTTGAACGACTGACGCAACGCCTGTTCGCGTCCGAGCGCCTGTTTGTATTTCGTTTCCAGCGTCGCCAACAGCGTAGACGATTTACGACTCCGCAAATCCTTCAACTGCTTGTTGATTTCAGCAATCTGCTGGTCCACTTCTTTGACTTCCGGCGCCTCTTCGGTGGCTTCGACCAAAAGTTGCGCGCGTTTCTGGCGCAGATCGTTCAGCTTCGTATCGAGATCCGAGACTTGTTTGGCGTCGTTCTCTGCTAACGCTTCGGCCGCGCCCGGAACACTCGCTGCATTGAACGCGGCTTCCGCAGTCTTCCGTTCATTCTCTGCTTCCAGCAACTGGCGATTCAGCCCCGCGAGACGTTCGACCACCGTATTCTGAGTTGGGTCGAGCGAGATAATCTGATTGTTGCGCGCGTAGTTGACTAAACGTTCCTCGTCAGTTCGGATCTGCTGTTGCAACTCAGCGATGCGCTTCTGGAGAAAAGTTCCGGTCGAACTGTTCGTCTCCATTTTCTTCTCGAGGTTCGCGTACACGTACGTGTCGGCAATGGCGTTGACCACCTTCGCGGCAACCTGCGGATCGGTGTGCGAGTAGCGAATGTCGATCAGACTCGTCTCTTTGTAATAACCACGCGCTTCCTTCACCGGTTCGACTTTCAAGCCGGCGAGAATGGCACCAACGTACGGAGCGAGGCGCTTTGCTTCGTTTAGGTCTTCACGCGACGCCGCGGGCGCGACAGCAGACGCGGTGACGGGCAATTCATCAGACTTCTCCGGAGCGCTCGGCTGGCGTTCGCTGATCCCGGTCATTTCGAGAACCGTTCGCCACGTGGATCGCTTTTGCGCAGTACTGCCTTTGAAGAAATCCGGATTGTGTTCGAGATCGAGCGTGCGGACGACGCGTCGCAGCAAGCCCTGCGAGGTCAGGATCTGAAGCTGCGTGTTGAAGTAAACCGATTCTTCGCTCGCGCTGTAGAAATAAGGCGGCTTGCCGCTGAGTGTTGAATTGTCTTCCGGCTTGACCTGCACGCGCGCCTGCGCTTCGAAGTAATCAGGCTTGCGGGCCACGTAGAGAATGGCAAGCATCGTGATCAGCGCAACGAGGCCCAGCACCATCCACAAACGTTTGCGGATCGCGCGCCAGTAGTCGATCAGGTGAACTTCGTTTTGCGCGTTCGGATCGACGCCGTAGTTATAGGATTGCGGGCGTTCGACGCTCTCGAGCGCCGCTGGGGCGGGCTCGTGTTTGATCAGATCAGTAGGAGGTTTCATGGTTTTTAATAGGTCCTATAGGTCGAATAGGTCCTATAGGACCTATGGCACCACGCGCACCGGTAGCTGCCCTACACCAGGCACCACGCCCTGAATCAAACTGCGCAGAAAACTCTTGCCGGCTGAGGTCGGCACGTCGACGATGTCGTTCGGCGCGAGCGCTAGATCTTCAGAACGCTTCTTCTCGATCGCATACAGATCAACCGTGATCTCTTTTCGCACTGACGTGCCCGGCTCCTGACGCAACACACGAATCTTGTCCTTGCGCGTGTCCTGCTTCAGTCCGCCAGCCATCGCGATCGCGCGCGTCAGCGTCACAGGTTCGCGCAACGGAATCGTCAACGGCATAAACACATTACCAACAACGTAAACCTGATCCGCTTCCGGCACCGTCACGATGTCGCCAGCCTCGAGATACGGATTCGATTCCGGTTTGCCTGCCAGCACGTCGCCGAGTTTGAAACTCGAAAACGCGGCGTTGTCTTCGTTTTCAGTTGCTTGTTTGCACGGTGAGATATTGGTCGAGTGAACGATGTTGATGGTCTGTCCCGCTTTTACAGACGTCCCCTTGGCGAAGGTCAGAAGTTCGAGCAAACGCACGCGGCGCTGAAGCTCAAACCGGCTCTGATCGTTTACCGCGCCGATGATCGCGACCTGCCGCGAGTGATACTCCTTAATAAACACATCGACCTGGAGGTTGCGGTAATACTTCGTGTAGCGCGTCGCGATCTCTTTCGCGAGTTCGCCTTCGGTTTGGCACGAAGCCTGAATCTCCGTTTCGATCAACGGCATGCGGATCATACCGTTGCCTTCAACACGCACGGCCTCGCGCGACAACTGCGGCCGGTTATAAATGCGTATGTCGAGCACATCGCCTGGGCCGATCCGGTACCGGTCATCCTGTTGCGCCTGAGCACTGAACGCCAATACCAGTAAGAACCCTGCGACGAAAACGTTCCTCATCTATTTCCCCGCAATGCCGATGCGCCGCGACAACAGCGCCTCACGCATGTGATTCGGGTGCGCGAGATTCAAAACCGTATTGCTTAACAGCACCAGCAACTCTTCATGCTCGCGCCGAAACAATCCCGTCAGCGGCTGATCGCTGACTTTCATCACGATTCCTTCCCTCACCCATTGCCAGAACTGTGTCTGCGTAGTCCAGAACTGCTTTCGATCGCGGCAAACTACGAGTGCGGTTTTCTTTTTACGCTTCTTTTTCCTGGGGGTTGTCGTCATCAATGCACACCTCAAGCCTTGCGTGTCTCTGTAAAAGCGACACACACGTACCCGTTAGGGAAGCCTCTCATGCGAGGCGGCAACTAGTTTTCAAAACACTCTCAACTCAATCCGCTAGACTTCGCAGTGCGCGGGAACAAGCAGAGGGGCACCGTGCGAAGTTTCGGAAAGCTTCGACGGGGGTGCTTAACGCGACTGCTGTGGATGAGTGTGCGGAGTTTGGTGTAGTTCGATAGTTCTATAAAAAACATCAACGTCTCAATGAATCAGCGGCGACGTTGTCGGGGAGCCTCCGCGTAATCCCAGGCGAATGAGATCAAACTGATGTACCGGCAGAGACTAATGCCAATCCCTTGCTGTGTCAAGGCTGTTGAACACAAAATGTAGTGCTCAGCTTGTGGTCAGACGAGTTGGTCTACTATCTCGCACCATAGATGACCGATGGTGATGTGAGCTTCCTGGATTCTTGAAGTGCGTGAGGCGGGTACGGTGACGACGACGTCACAAAGCGAACCGAGTGTTTCAGCCGAAGCGCCGACGAGCGCGATCACTTTGCAACCTGATTCTTTTGCGGTTTCGACGGCGCGCAAGACGTTCTTTGATTTTCCACTCGTTGTGATCGCAATCAACACGTCTCCGGGTTGTGCTAATCCGGCGACTTGCCGTGCAAACACGTGTTCGAAACCGAGATCGTTGCTGACCGCAGTCAACGCGGACGTGTCGGTTGTCAACGCGATCGCGGGCCACGAACGTCTCTGGTTTTCGTAATAGCCGACGAGTTCGGCAGCGATGTGCTGTGCGTCGGCCGCACTGCCACCGTTGCCGCAGATGAGAATCTTCTTTCCGCTGGTGAGTGCGTCGCAGATCAGTTGTCCCGACTCTTCAATCTTCGCCACCGAAGACTCAAGCAGCTCTTGCATTGTCGCGATGTGCTGTTGAAGAGAGTTGGACAGGAGATTGTTCACGCCGTGCGTGACATTAACATATCAAACCGTGAATCTGGTAATCTGTGCGCGCTCACAACTTATGAACCAATCGAACCCAACGCCGATGCTGCGGCAGTACCAGGAACTCAAGCAGCAACACCCCGGAACTTTGCTGTTTTTTCGGCTCGGCGATTTCTACGAACTGTTCTTCGACGACGCTCACACCGGCTCGCGCGAACTGCAAATAACGCTCACCGCTCGTCACAAAGAGACCGACAATCCGGTGCCGATGTGCGGCGTGCCGCATCATTCAGCGGCCAACTACATCGCACGCCTCGTGCGCAAAGGTTATCGCGTCGCGATCTGCGAACAGACCGAGGAAGCGGGCAAGACGAAGAAACTCGTGCGGCGCGAAGTGGTGCGTATCGTCACGCCGGGCACGCCGATCGATCCGCAGTTACTCGAAGCACGCGAGCCTGTCTTTCTGGCAGCAGTTTGCACGGCGGGCGAAACGATTGGAGCCGCGTTTCTCGATATATCGACCGGTGAGTTTCGCGTGACTCAGGAAACAGGGCGCGACTCGTGGATGCGCATTCGTGCGGCGCTCGAATCATACGCGCCGCGTGAGTTGCTGTATCCCGCTTCGCTCGCGGCATTGATCAAGAGTGGTCTCTCGGGGAAGACGCAGACAGCTCCATTACCGCTCGGTTCAGAAGAACAAGGCCTTTCGCACAATGAAATCGGATTTTCCGCGACGTTGACGCCGATCGACGACTGGCAGTGGCAACGCGAAGATTGCCAGACGCTGTTGCTCGAACATTTCAAGGTCCAGTTTCTCGATGGCTACGGTCTGGCGCGCAAGGATGAAGCGATCCGCGCGGCCGGCGCGTGTCTTCGTTATGCGCAAGAAACGCAACGCGCGGCTGCGGCGCACGTCACCGATCTCGTTTACTTCGAGCCGCAGGATCACCTCGTGCTCGACAGTGTAACCGTGCGCAATCTCGAACTGGTTGAATCGCTCGCGGGTGGCGCCGGCCGTTCGCTATTGCAGGTGATCGATGAAACGGTTACCGGCATGGGTGGGCGTTTGCTGCGTTCGTGGTTGTTGCGTCCATGCGTGAAGCGGCTCGAAGTCGAAGCGCGACTCGCGGCGGTGCAGGATCTGGTTGGTTCGCACATGCGGCGCGACAAACTGCGTGCGCTGTTGAAAGAGGTTTCCGATCTGGAACGTTTGATCGGGCGCGTCAGTCTTGGATCGGCGACGCCGCGCGATCTCTGCGCGATGCTGCGTTCGTTGAACCAGGTGCCTGATGTTCGCGAAGTGTTGCGCGGATTTGATTCGTCGTTACTTGAAGTGCTCGCGGAAAACACTGACGAACTTCCCGACATTCGCGACCTGATCGCTCGCGCAATCAGCGACGATCCTCCGATCAAACTTGCCGACGGCGACACGATTCGCGAAGGCTTCTCCGCCGAGCTCGACGAGCTGCGTTCGATCAGCCGCAACGCAAAACAGATCATCGCCACGCTCGAAGCGACCGAACGCACGCGCAGCGGCATCAGCAACCTGCGTATCCGTTTCAACGGCGTGTTTGGTTATTTCATCGAGGTCTCAAAAGCGAATGCCGCGCGTGTGCCGGTTGATTACGAACGGCGCCAGACGCTCGCGAATGCCGAACGCTTTACGACGCCTGAGTTGCGCGAGTGGGAAAAGAAAGTGCTCGGCGCTGATGAGCGAATCGTGCAACTCGAGACTGAGTTGTTCGCAGGCGTGTGTCGCCAGATCGCCGCCGAGACCAAACGCATTCAGATGACCGCGCGCGCACTCGCCGCGCTCGATGCGCTCGCCGCGATGGCTGAGACTTCCGCGCGGCGCCGCTACGTACGACCGGTGTTACACGACGGCGATGAACTCGAGATCGTCCAGGGCCGACATCCGGTGATCGAAGCGTTCATTGACGAACCGTTTGTTCCGAACAGCGTCTATCTCAACAACTCCACCGACCGTTTGCTGATCATCACTGGTCCAAACATGGGCGGTAAGAGCACAATCCTGCGCCAGACGGCGATCATCTGCATTCTTGCGCAGACGGGTTGTTTCGTTCCCGCCGAACGCGCGCGGCTCCCGTTACTCGATCGCATCTGGACACGCGTCGGCGCTTCGGACGATCTCACGCGCGGGCGTTCGACGTTCATGGTCGAGATGACTGAGACCGCTGCGATCCTGCACAGCGCGACGCCACGTTCGCTCGTCTTGCTCGACGAGATTGGACGCGGTACTGCGACGTTTGATGGTCTCTCGATCGCGTGGGCCGTCGCGGAGTATCTGCACGATTCAGCGGACCATGCGGCCAAAACACTTTTCGCCACGCACTACCACGAACTCACGGAACTGGCGGAACGACTGCCAGGCGCGCAGAACTATCAGATCACCGCCACCGAGCGCGAAGGCGAAGTGGTGTTCCTGCACAAACTCGAACGCGGCCGCGCCTCGAAGTCTTACGGCATCGAAGTCGCGCGTCTCGCAGGCTTGCCGCCTTCAGTCATCGCAACAGCGCGTGACGTACTGACTCGACTGGAACGCTACGAGCTCGAAGTCTTTGCCGATCAGGATCCCGAGACCGGAGACAAAGCATTGATTCGCGCCGCGAGGCGAAGAGCAGTAGCGCAAGCATCCCTCTTCGAGAGTTAATCCGTGTGAGTCCGTGTAAATCCGTGGCTTACTTAACCGTAAACCACTCGCCCTTCCCATCATTCGTCCTTAACAAACGCATCATCTCCGCAAGCGTGAACGGCCGCGCACCACGACGTCCGAACACCGAGATCTGATTCCCACTTTCATCAACAGCCCGATCCCGATCCAACCCCTTCGAAATTGCTAACGCATCCCCTTTGGTTTTGAACGTCGCGATCAGTTCCGGCTGCGGGCGCGGACTAAACCCGGCATACTCAGGCATCGTCTCTGGCGACGTGAGCTGCAAGATTCGCAAGCCGTTCTTTCCATCAGCTACGTAAGCAAACAGACTCGCGTTCGTCATCGCGATCTTCACCTGATGCACATCGTTGAGCTGTCCACCCGCGTTATACATCTGGTCCAACCGTGGCTTCTCGGGGCTCTCCACATCGACGATCGCCACACCATCTTTTCCATTCGCAACGTACGCATAAGTCCGCGCCACATAAACATCGTGCGCATCACTCAGAGGAACAAACGCGCCTGCAACAAGCCGCGCCTGCTCCGGCACAGTCACATCAATAACCTTCAACCCCTCATCATCAACCACAAATCCGTATCTAAATTGAATCGCCACACTCCGCGGCTCTTTCAAACTAATCTCTTTCACCACGCGCGGCGCTAGCGGGTCGTTGATATCAACTACAACCAACGCCTCGTCTGTAGTGATGTACGCATACGTTCCGGCGATTACGATATTGTTCGCACCCGTCAACACACCATCGGGATTGAACGCCTCACGCGCGCGCTTCAAATAGTTGTTCAACGGATCGCCATCCAATAGCGTTGCCCCATTCACTAAGATCAATCCCTCATACTTATCAGCGACGTACAAATACGCATACAACGGATGAATCGCCTGCTCTTCATTCTCAGGCCGCCGTGTCCGCGCGGGATCGACCGCCAGCGTCGTCGGCGCCGCCACCGCGGTCGCATACTTCGTCTTCACCCAAAACTTCTGCCCAAACCGCGAAACCGGCGCCGTCACGATCCGCTCCGAAAAACCTTTCTGATCGATCTGCGCCACGTCGTAAATACGCAAACCACCTTCACCCGCCGCAACGTACGCATACTCACCACGCAACTGCACCTGCAACACCTTCGGATTCCCGACGTGCTCGTAAAACGTTTTCAACTCCCGCCCGCCACGCACAAACCGATCGTAATTCATCGGATACGCGATCTGCTGCAACGTGCTGCCGATCACCGCCTGCGGCTCCGTCTGTTCTGTCGCGACAACGACTTCCAACGCATGGTCCGCAGCGACATACACGTATCGGCCCATGAAGTTCACGAAGTTCGTGCCCTGCAACAGCAACTGCGCGAGCCACGCGTTGTTGTCATTCTTCTCCGACACGTGACAATCGCTACACCCTTTCGTCTCCTTCGATCGAACCGTGTGCGGCACGTGCGTGTTGAAAGCCTGACCCGCAAAGCCTTCCACCGAAGTTGTTTGTTGCTGCGAATAGATCCATTCGCGATTCTGATTCTGCGAACTCACCAACACTGCTGATGACGAACGCACCGGCGCGACACGATTGCCAGTCACAGTCCCATCGCGGCCAAGCATAAAAATGTCATCGCGCAAAACTTGAAAGTTGTACTGCGTGTAGTTGCGGGTGTTGCCGCCTTCGTTATGACGGTTCGGCATCTTGCGATTCGCCTGCATCGAGAGATGGCAACCAAAACAACTCGTCATCCACGAAGAGTGACACGCGACGCAGGTCATGTCGTCGTCGCGATGGGCTAAGTCGTTCGCGTTCGCCGGCACATCGCCCCACTTCACATTGTCCTTGCGAATCGTCTTCGCATAGCTGGATTTCTCGTTGTAATCGCGCGCACCAGGCGTAACGGTGTCGAGCGTTTGCGGCACACGCCACCAACGGCCGGGCACGACCATCGAGTTCTGCATAACGTCGCCCGACTTCAGATCAATCTCCGCACCTGATTCGCTTTTCCGTTTTCGATCTCGCGTCACACGTTGGAACAACGGAATCCGGCCGCCTTCCGCGTCGCGTGTGCGAATGCGCGTCAGATCCTGGCCCAACAAAGGTTGATTCTGCGACTTGCGTCTCTCAGCCGCCGCGCCCGAGGCCATCATCGCCGCGGGACCTGACGTAAACAACGTCGCCTTCTGTTTGATCGTGCCGTGGCAATCTTCACACGCGATCTCGATGGCTGCGCGCGGTTCGTTGTAGAGATTGCCGTCGCCGTGCGAATCCTGACGGAAGTGACAATCCACACAGTGCATCCCGCGTTCGAGATGAATGTCGCTGAGATGCACAGCCTTACTGAACTTCGCCGGATCGTCAGGCGAGACGATGTTTCCGTCCGCGTCTAACAGATTGCCTTTGCGATCGCGTTTGAAGACTTTGCGAAACAACCAGCCGTGACCATGCGAGTCAGCAAACTGCGTGTTGCGCAACAACGCATTGAACTCCGGCGTGCCCGTGTCTTTCAAAAACTCGAAGTTGGACCACAAGCCAAGCAAGCTCGCACCTTCCGGATTGCGATCGAGTTTTTCCTGCTCCTCATCCTGACTCGGATTGTGCTGCTTCGCCGGATACAACTTCGCGCCGTCGCTCTCGTTGTCCCACCACGTGAGGCCCATGTAGCTCGCGACCATGTTCGTGCCCGGGTGCATATGACAGACCATGCACTGCGACGACGGAATCTGGCTCGTGAACTGATGTTTGATCGGATGGCCCGACTCGTTTTTGGGAATGCTCGTGTCGGCAGTTTGCGAACGCCCGAGATTGCCCGCGGTTTGGTAAAACGCCGAATGCGCCGGCTCGCGATCGTTTGCGTAGATCACGTGACACGCGGAACAACCCGAAGATCTGTAATCGCCCGGATGATCATTGGTCCCCAAATGATTCAGCGTCGGGTCCAGCAAACGCGTCTTCTGTATTCCGAGAAACACCGGATCCGTTCGGTTCGCCGTGCCAAGGCCACGCGCACTCAATCCCTTATCCGGCTTCCCAGGATCTTCTTCTTTATCCGGCAACCCGACTTCGAGCCGTCGCCGCCCGCCGCGTTCGAACACACGCAGCACGTTGCCCGGTTGCGAAATCTCCCAACGCGGAAGCGGCTCCAAAAAGGTCAACAACCCTTTCTTTCTTCGCTCTTCGTCCGTGACGTCCGTGGCTAACAATGTCTGCGGCCTGCCCGCTTCACTGTAGCTCTCCCCAAACCGCGGATCCTTCAAATGAAAACTGCCGTTGTTATAAAGCGCCGCGCCCCACAACATCGCGCCGTGCGTCATCATGCTGCGCGACACGTTCTTCGACTCGATCTCATGACACGCCGCACTGCCGCATGTCTTCGCCGCCACGCGCAAATCCCCGGGATTGACGAACCTTACAAACTCCCAACTCTCGCGATTCAGCAGCGTGTTGGACCGTTCCGGATTCGCGCCGCTGTACTTCCCCGCGCGCCGCCACTCATCGGGAAACTTCGGCTTCACATGCGCTTCCTCTTTCAACTTCGCCGCCGGATTCCCACCATGACACGCCGTGCAACTCAACCCAACCGCATCCTTCCCATCCTTGAGTTTCTCGAGCGTCTCGGTCGTGCCGTACTTGTGCATCGGCTCAATCATCCCATGACACGACACACACCCCTCAACTTTAACGACAGGCGTCGCGGCCTGCGGGCTAAAGGTAATCACCGCAACTATGTACAAAAAAATCTGTGTCATCTGTGGCTAAAACACGAATTTCGCTTGCGCGAACAACGAATACAGCGCTTTGTTCGGACTGATCACGTCCGGCTGACAAAAGTCTTCAACCCCCGGCGGGCAGTTGCGTGACGCGTCAGTAAATATGTCTCTGAAGCCGCGGCCTGTTTGTAACGCCGACGCGCCGAATGTCAGCGTGAAGTTGTTAATGAGAAACGGCCGATAAGCGACACCCAAACTGTAGTCGAAACCGATATCGTGCCGGATGCGATTCTGAAACAGGACCAACTCCAACGGCTCGGTGCGATGAAAGCGCAGGTAGTTCACATTCACCACCGCCTTGATGCGTTGCGTCAGCTCAACATCAACCCCGCCGTTGTAAAGAAAGAGTCCCGGATTGACGAAATTTGCCTGCCCCTGAATCTTGCTGCTACGCAAACTCGGCAACAGACTGTTCGGTTGGACCAACCCGACGCCGGCCTGCGTCAAACGGATTCCATTGCGCACCCAAAACGAAAACTGTCCACCCGCGAAATTCGGATCGTCGAAGATCGCGTCAAACCCGGTGGCTCTGTCATCCGTCGGATTCGAATCTCCCTGCGCCCATAGAAACGATCCCTTAAACCTCAGGTAGTCTTTATCAATCGAGAGTTCCGCCGCCGCGAAGTTCGATCGCACATCTACGCGACGACCCGCAATCGGATTGTGCTCGTCGTGACCAAACGCAAAGTAGTACGAGTGCGACAGATTCAAACGCCCGAGATGTCCGTCGCCACTAAACCCGAGATAACCAACCTTCACCGCGTGCGGCCGCACGTCGCCGATCGGCGCGGGCCGGACCAGAAAGCCGTTGCGATCAAACTCCACACTCCGACGATCGTCGTTGTAGTGAAAGCTGCCCTGAATCGTGTACCCCTTGCGAATGAAATCCTGCCGAAAGACGTTCGCGATGTAAACGTTTTGGTGGCGCGTGTCGAAGCGATTCAAACCGCTGTTCGTGTCCTTCTCGAGCATGGAAAAGTACGCGGCGTTGAACTGCACGCGATTGTTGTCCGCGGCGCCAAACACGCGCGCGCCGAGATTGTTGTCGGAGAAAATGAAGCCGCGGAAATCGGAAACAAACGGCTGAATGCCCGCGCGCACAGAAACGAAATCATAGTTGGCATTCACGTCGAAAAGCTTCACTTCGCCAAACGCTTCTTCGAGTGACGCATGCCAATCGGTGCGGTTCGTCCCGCGCCGCACGTCGATATTGACGATGCCGTTCTCGCGCGCGTCGAGATAGTTCGGCACGCTGAACGTCGGGGAAAACTTGATGGCCCAATCACGCGGTTTGAAAGTCGTGTCGCCGTGAAAGAGTTCGAAACTGAACTGCAAAGTTTCGGCGGCGGCAAACTGTTCGGGACGTCCGAAGAACTCAGCGCTGACTGGATTGACGCTGCTGACGCCCGACGGCGTGGGTGCGCGCCGCTGTTCGACATTCGTCGCACTCACGGCAGTCAGAATCATGAAGAGCTTGTCGCCCTTGATCGGGTAGTCGCCCTTGAGCACGTTCTGGTTGTAAGGATCCCACCAGCGGCCACGCTTGAAAGGAATATCGCGCCCGCGCGCGCCCGTATCGCCGTAGCGATCGTATTCGGGAAACGCGATCCGCCATCGATCCGGCGTCTCTTTCTGGTTTGATTTCTCGTCCTCTACAACTTTGGCCGTGCGGATCTCAAGCTCAATCTCTTTACCTGGCTCAACGATCACGTTCTCCAGCGTATCGCCGCGAACGATCGCGTAATCGCCGTAAGTTTTATCTTTATCGAACGCAGCCGTGTGCGGTTGGTCCAAGGTGATGCGATATGCGCCGGCAGGAAGTTTGGTCGAATAGCTGCCGTCGGCGTTGGTCCTGACTCGTCTTGTTTCGCGGGTGACTTGATTGGTGATAACGACGACGGCGTTGGGTACTGCGGCACCATCTTGAGTGCGAACCACACCCTGAAGGCGGCCAGTCGTTTGTAATAAGCAGGTCGCTACGATCAGTAATATGATCACGCGGCTGGCTTTTTACCACAGATTTCACGGATTCGGCAGAAAAAATCTGTGGTACATTGTGCGCCAATGTGGCGACGACTGATCTTCTGCGCATGCGTGCTCACTGCCATCGAGGGCCACGCGCAAACGCGTCCGGTCCTGATCAGTCACGCGGATTCAACTCGGGCCATCGCGTTCGACTCAGTCACGCGGCGTCGCGAACCATTCAACACCACGGCCGAGATCAGCTTCGGTTCAGATGCCGCAACGCGCATCATGCTGTTTGCAATGAATCTTCCGGCTAACGAAATTCCATCTGCCGATGCTGAAGACGTAAATCACAATCTTTATCAGCTCACGGTCGAGCACGTTGGATCGGTTCCAAATCAACCCTGGGCTTCGTCCGTCATTATCCGCCTCCCCCAGGACCTCCCAGCAACGGGAGACGTGCTAGTGCGGATCAAGTATCGCGACCTGGTCAGTAATCGAGTGCGCGTAGGGATCGGCCAGGTCGGTGGTGGACCACCGGATGATCTTAATGCCGTTCCCACGCCTGGTCTGCCGGCGCCAGCGTCGATCACCGCCACCAACTTAAGTTCCACTGACGTACAAACGATCCTCCAGCAAGCCGCTTCCGCCGCGGCGTCTCTCGGCAAAGCAGTGACGATCGTCGTCACCGATCGCGAGGCAAACGTTCTCGGCTTTTTCGCGATGCCCGGCGCGCTTGCCACGACGACCATTCGCAGCGTCGGCACGGCCGGCCAGGGACTCGAAGGCACTGTTGCGCCCGCCTCCGAAGCAGCCACTGCGAAAGCCGCAACAGCGGCGTTCTTCAGTACGACCGGCAACGCGTTCTCGACACGCACAGCAGGTTTCATCATTCAGGAACATTTTCCGCCCGGCATCAGTTTTCGCGCGAGTGGACCACTTTACGGCGTGCAGTTCTCTTCGCTGCCGTGCGGCGACATCAAGAAGCCGTCGGCGCGCCTCGGCCTGTCGGCCGATCCGGGCGGGTTACCGATTTACAAAGACGGTCTTCCGGCCGGCGGCATCGGCATCGAAGGCGACGGTCTCTACACGGTCGATCGCGATCCCACTGACAACGATCAGCCTTTTGAAGAAGTGATCGCGGCGTCGGCGATTCGCGGATTTGAAGCGCCTCCGGGGATTCGTGGCGACACGATTCTGGTCGACGGTATCAGGCTTCCGTTTACAAACATCACGGCTCCGCTAGTGCCAAGCACAACCGCGAGTATCGCTGGTTCGGTAGTTTCCGCGGCCCCTGTATCAGAGTTTGTTCCGCAAGTTCTGGGTGGGATTTCCGGTGAGGTCAGCCCGCGCTTCTTTCCGTTCATCGCGGGAACTGCGCCGAGCAACGGATTAACTGCCGCGGACGTGCAAACGATCATCTCGCGCGCTGCGCAACAGGCAAACATCACGCGCGCTGCGATTCGGCAACCGCTCGGCAGCAACGCACGCGTGACAATTGCGGTAGTCGATACGGCGGGCGTCGTGCTCGGTGTCTTTCGGCAGCAAGATGCGCCGGTGTTCGGTTTTGACGTCGCAGTGCAAAAAGCACGAACCGCAGCCTTCTTCTCAGGAGCGAATGCAGCCACTGCTTTGCAGGCCGCCGGTCTTGGCGCTTATGTCACTCGCGCTGCCGCAGACGGTTTGCGCTTCGACGGTGCGTTCGCATTTACCGATCGAGCGACCGGCTTTCTTCATCGACCGTTTATCCCTGATGGCATCGACAACAGCGCTGCTGGTCCATTCAGCACCGCGATTGAAAACTGGAGCCCCTTCAACGTTGGTCTTCAGTTAGATCTTGTGCGCACAAACTTTCTCGCCGCTTTGGCCGGGCCGGTCGCTTCATGCACTTCGATTCCGGGTTTGCCGAATGGCATTCAGATCTTTCCGGGCAGTGTACCGCTCTACAAAAATGGCGTGCTGGTTGGCGCGATCGGAATCAGCGGCGACGGCATCGAGCAGGATGACCTGATTGGCGCGGCTGGCGCGAATGGTTTTTCAGCGCCGCCCGCGATCAGATCCGATCAGATCTTCGTACGCGGCGTGCGTCTGCCGTTTCTGAAGTTTCCGCGTAGTCCAAACCTCTAAAAATGAATCGTCGCGCTCGCTTACTTCTCGTTTTGATCGCGCTGCTGCTGGGATTGCCGCTGGCGATCGGGCACTCGCAGAGTCAGGACGCACCCGCGCAACAGTCAGGAGTGGTGCGTCTGCGTGCGCGCGTGAAACTAAATGATTCAGCACCTTTGCGTGGTCTAGCACGCAAACGATTCTTTCTCATTCCCGGCTCGCTCGAACAAAACCGCGCGCTGGTAGAGGCGATCGAACGCCAGCCGCTCGTCACGCGCGATTGCTACTACACAAAGAACGGCGCGAGTCCGGCATTGATCGCGTGGCTAAAAGAAGCTGACTGCGAATCGGTTTACTGCCGCGACGTCGAACAGGATTTTGTCACTGGTCCGAAAGCCGTGCCTGAGTTTGCGACAGCGTTCGCCACGAGCGAAAAAGAGTTCGCCAACGCTGCAACCGCACGCAAATGGCTGACGACGAACCTGTCACCAAACTTGCGCGACGGCTTCTATCGTGATCGCAAAGCCGCCATCGACGCGTTACTCAAACAAGCACAAGCAACGTCAGGCGCCGCAGTTCAATCCGTCATGACCGATCGTAACGGAACCGCCTTTTTTACCGATCTGATCCCTGGCACTTACGTCGTTACAAATCTAATCCCAACCGAAATAGGCCAGGCACTCGCGACCTGGAACTGCGAACTGCAAATCAAGCCCGACGATCTGGCCAGTGAAAAACCCTATTTGATCGCCAACCGCAAAGATCGGTTGGTCAAGTGTATCGCCATCGAAAAACCCGCACCTGCGTGCCAATGAACACAATCCTTAAAGCGTCCGTGTTCATCTGTGTCTGTCTGTGGCCCACTTATGCCGCCGTCGACTACACGAAGTTCTCCCACTCAACACCCAAGCACAAAGCAGCCTGCAACACGTGCCACAAGATACCGACCAAAGACTGGACCAAAGGCTCCGCGTTTCCAGACATAACCGATTACCCTGACCACGACGCCTGCGTGAGTTGTCATCGCGCACAATTCTTCCGGGGCGCCCGGCCACCAATCTGTACTGTTTGTCACGTGAAGACTTCCCCACGTGATGAAGCTCGCTACGCTTTTCGTAACCCTGCAACAAAGCTGCAATTCACAATTGAGTTTCCGCACGATCGGCATCAGGACGTCATCGCGTTGCGACAGACCAATCCGTGGCGCTCAAAACTGCTGGCCCACGCGCCTCAACAGAATTTCAATAACTGCACCATCTGCCACGCACAAGCAACCACGGCCACGACGCCGCCAACCGGCGGCTGGCTCGACGCCTACGCACCACCAGCCGCAACGTTCAAAGCAGTACCACTCGATCACTCTTCCTGTTTCAACTGTCACTGGAAATCACAGGAGCCGGTCGCAATTAACTGCAACGGCTGTCACAAACTCGCAACGACACCCTACACCACCGCGACCGTGCCTGTGAGAATCTCGCTCAAGTTCATGCACGATGGCGGCGGCGAGAAAAAACAACACGTCGCGGAATGCACGACGTGCCACATCAACATCACCAAATCAGCCACCCTGCGTACTCTAAAACCCGACGTGCCGATCACGTCCTGCACTGAATGTCACAACAAGGACGGACTGCGCCAGGATCTCAACACTGAGTTAGCAGCGCTCGATAAGAACCGCGCGTTCACCTGCGTCTATTGCCACACTTCAAACGTCGGCAAACTCGACGCACCCGCGAGTCACTACCTGATCGCACAACGTCCCCCACTCAAGCGGAGCGCAATTAAATGACCAGATTTGCTCTGCTTAGTCTGTGGTTTCTGTGTTCATCCGTGGCCTTTACGACTTCCTTTACAGCGCAAGGCCCCGAGACTGACTACTCAAAGTTTCTCCACACGAGCGCGCGTCATCGCACACTCGCCTGCACGTCGTGTCACGAACGCACCGACAACTCCGCGACGCCTCGGTTCCCCGGTCACAAAGCCTGCACTGATTGTCATCGCGGACAGTTCACCACGCCCGCGATACCGATGTGCCTGATCTGTCATACCGACACGAAGAGCAGCAACCCGCCGCTCAAGAGTTTTCCCACGAGCTTCAACGAAGCCTTCAACGTGAAATTCGATCACGCGCAACACATGACCGGCGCTGCACGTCCGCAAGCCGGCTGCACTGGTTGTCATAACTCGCCCGTAAACCGGCGCGCTGGACTATCGATCCCCGCAAACCTTGCCGCGCATAACAACTGCTACACCTGTCACACGCCAACAAGTAAATCCAATTCCGGCCGCGAGATCGGTTCGTGCGGCGTCTGCCACGAACAGAAACCATATCGTCCAACGACCACAAACGCGCGCGCCTTTCGTTACGCTTTCAGCCACGCGGACCACGGCACACGACAGCGACTCGCCTGCGCCGACTGCCACAAAGTCACGGCCGGCGCGTCACAAACGCGACAGGTCAGTTCTACAAACGCGGCCCAACACTTCAACACCACTCGCGGTCAAACCTGCGCGAGCTGTCACACCGGCAAACGGACCTTCGGCGGCGACCTCGGCTTCAACGACTGCAAACGCTGCCACTCCGGTCCAACTTTCCGTATGCCTATTTGAGCAACAAAAAAGGCACAAAAAATTTGACACGCGTAGAAGCGCGTAATTAAGATTCCGAGACTATGAAGACCCTCCTACTACTGCTGCTGGCGCTTGGCTGTTTCACGGTTGTCGTTCAGGAAAAACAGAGCAAGGTCCAACCGAAGGAAGTCGTGCTGGCGAAGGACAGCCAGTCAGACAAGTACGGCGAGGTCCCGTTCAATCACGAGAATCACGCGCTGAAGAAATACAGTGCGGACGGCCAGAGCGTCCTGACATGTGTCGAGTGTCATCACACGGACCAGCCGGCCGCAAGTTTGAAGGCGCCCTTGAAGACGTCTGAACGTGAAGTCGTGTTGACGGCGGAAAGCCTCGCCGCGGCGGACGCGAAGCCGGTAAAGAGCTGCCGCGTTTGTCACTTGCAAGCGGGCGACGACAGCGCCCCGATGCCGTCAGTTCAATACGCCGACAAACCCGCGCCGACGAAGTTAACAAACGAAGTCGCCTATCACCTGAACTGCAACGTCTGTCACGACAAAGCAATCGCCGCGCGCCCCGCGTTGAAAGGCAAAGTCCCCGGCTCCAACGACTGCCTCCCGTGTCATAAACCCGTCGGTTAAAACCATCCACAGATTACGCAGATTATCTCTCTGTCAGCTGTGAGATCTGTGGTTTACGCAGGTCGTGGATGTGTTGGACGTGACAGGAGGTGCAGTTCGGTTTCGCGTCCGCGGTGGTGTGGCAAGCGGCGCAGGTGGTTCGGGGAGTCACGCGGTCGAGGGGGTCGAAGGATTGGTGGCAACTGTTACACGACAAGCGCCCTTCGGCATTGCCTTTGATTCCGCCAACGACTTTCACGCGCTGATCGTGCAGCGCGTGGAACTGATTGCTACGCCACTTTTGCTCTGAGTCGGTTGGCAAGCGAACGACGGCGAGCTTCCGCAAATCCCACTCTTCATCGTTGATCGACTTCGCGCTCCATTCACCATTCACTACTGGATAACCAAACGTCCCGCCATGCGGCGTGCTTACGCGGCGGCCGTTGTAGAGGTCGTGATTCGCATCATTGTGGCAAGTTGTACACGTGGCCAAAGCGGCCTCAGTTGCATCAAACTCGAAACCTTTATGCTCCGAGTGACACGACGCACAGCCAATCCCCGCCGCAACGTGTGGCTTGATCACTGTCGCCTTGAAAGCTTCAGTCTGGTGACACGCTGCACAACGCTGGTCCATGCTGCCCTTCAATGCGTGACACGACATACACGACCCACCACTCGCCGCGACAGCGATCGGTGGCGACAACGTCATCTGCGACGCCGCATGAACACGCGACAATGGACCAGGCGAGAACGCGTTCGTGTACCAGTAAGCTGCCGCAACCGAACTCGCCCCGACGATGATAAAAGCCCATGTGAAAAACGCGGCCGGCCAGCGCGAAACCAAATCAGTCGTCGGCGTCCAGTTGAACGCCGCCTTGCCACTCCGTCGTCCACCTTTCGGAAACAACGGCGAGGGCCGCACCATCTTTCCCGCCTCACGTATGCGCTTGTCCCAAAAAATATCAAGCGCTTTCGTCCCCGCAATCGGCGCGGGCCGCGGCTTCTTCCCTTCTACAGGCGCAACCAGCTTGTCCGTACTGAAACCCGGATCGCTCAGGTCGATTTCCGAAGCGCGCTCACCAATCGTCATCTCAACCCTGATGACCAAACCTTCTGCGGTCGCGTCGATCTCGAGTTGAAATGGTCCGACTTCGATGATGTCGCCGCCGGCGAGCGCTTCGTTATCCTCAACCGGTTTGCCGTTGAGAATGACCGGATTCTTCGGCCGCAGCGAGAACACGTAATACGCGTTGTCAAACTGCTTGATGCCCGCCTGCACCCGCGACACCGACGGGTGATTCAGCAGCAGTTCACACTCGATCAGCCGGCCAATCAGCAGCCCGTCGCTGATGATCGTGATCGGATCTACGCCGAGGTCCTGGCGAATGATGATGAATTGATTGTTAACGGGCATTGAAGAAAACTACTTGCACGATGTGCGCGAGCATCAGGAAGAGCATCGCCGCCGTGGAAACGACGTGGATCGGAATCCACGAACGCAGCGTTCGATGAAGCAACAGCAACGCATCCACGCGCCGCAGGGTAACCGCGGTCTCAACCGCCGACAGCAACAGTTCTCTTTCTTCCGGCGTCGCCGTTCGCGTCGTGTGCGACTTGAATTCCTCACGCGCCTGCGCGAGCAACGGTTTCAGTTCCTCACGCCGCGAGAGTTGCCGCCACAGAAAACCAAAAGACGCGTAACGCGGATAGACGCGGTCGCGGATCTCGTCCTTCAACCAACCTTCGCTCTGTTCGAGAAGCGACGCCGACTGTTTCTGCAATTCATCACGGCGTGTTTCGAGATCTTCAACCAGCAGCGGCTCGCCCTCGATGCGCGTCATGATTCTCGGCGCCACGATGTAAGCAATCACGCCAACAACACCGGACAGCAGCACGAGATCGAAAACGACATACAGCAGACCGGTCAGCAGTCCGCCGAGATTCGATCCGGAGTGCAGCAACAGAACCACACCCGCGATCACGCCCGCGTAAACGTGGACCAGCATCCAGTACCGCAATGCACCCGCGCGCCGTCGATAGACCTGTTTGCGAAACGGATAGGTCATCACGACCGCGACGCCGCCGAGTCCGACAATCCCGGTCAACCAGCGCATGGTTAACCACGCACCTGCCAACACGTCGTCGTAGCCGTACCGCACCAATCCCCACACAACAGCCACAATCGCGAGCAACGTCGCCACCACACCGACAACATGCCACGCACGCGCCAGCGGATCGCTCTTGTGAATGTTGCGTCCAAACGCGTGCGTCTGATCGCGAAACACAAAACCGCGCGCTGTTTTGACTTCGTCGAAGTATTCAACCGGATTCACGCGCACGAGGGCGCCAGTCGGACAGTTCTCTTCACAGGAATAAGCCTGACGGCTTGCACCCGGCGGATTCAGAGACGTGCCTTCGCACAGATTGCACTTGATCGCCACCACATCGTCACCATCCGGAGCCACTGGCTCAGTAATGCGAAAACTGAACGCGCGCGCTAGCTTCGACACGAACCCACCACCTACGACAGGCGCCTCACGCGGCACCATCGAGATCGCGTCGTACGGACACTGCGTCGCGCAATCAAAACAACCGATACAGGTCACCCGATCGATCTCCACATGGCCCAACGGCGCGCGAAAGATCGAACCCGTCGGACAACCAGTCATACATTCCGGATCGGCGCAGTGCATACAAACCTGCGGCACGAGTGCGTGTTGCAACCGTTTCTTACCAATCGCGACCGGACGTTCAATCTGAATCCCGCGACGTAAAAGACGCGACTGCCCGTGGACCTTGTGACACGCCAGCGAACAGTTGCCGCAACGAACGCAAAGGTCCATGTCCATCACGAGCACGTTGCGGCCGTCGATGATGCCCGTCGCGATCGTTTCTTCCGCTGACTTGAGCGCGTTGATATCCGGAACTGCTTCGAGTGTGCGCGGCGAAGCGTCGTCGGCATTCGAGAAACCCGACAACACCGCAAAGAGTTGCTGCCGAAGTAAAACATCCGCAGGAAACGTACTCAGCGAGATCTCGAGCACTTCCGTCCGCGCCATGAGACTCGCGCTATATTTCCACTTCGCCGGTTCATTCACACCTTCCAGCCCCAGACAATTGCCGGCGCTGAGGAAATCGACGCCGATGCCCTCGTCCATGCTCATCACAACGCCGGGCGCCGCTGCGTCAAACCGAATCCCGCGCGCGCGCCGCAGCCAACCGCTCTTGATCAGGATCACACGATCGATCGGATCGCGTTCTTTGCAGAGGATGTGATTCTTGCCGTAAACCATGAAGCGCGCGGATTCCCGCAACGCGTTCATGAGCTCCTGGCTCAAAGGCTGATCGGTGAAACCCGTGAGGTCTTCAAGCACGCGCGCGAATCCGTGCGTGCGATACGTCTCATCAAGTATCTGTCCAAACTTCGGGAGCTTTCGCAGCAGACGCAGCGCGGGCCGCGTTACTTCAAGCACAACGGCGGATCGATCGACAGGCACGGCGACGGTAGCGTTGCGCTCGATGCCGGCGAGCAAAGCCATCTCACCAAAACACGCTCCCGGCTCGAGCACATTGATCTTTCTGCGGCTGCCATTTGTTCCAACGTAGACATCAAGCGTGCCTTCGACCGCGATGTAGAAAGTGTTTCCACCCCACTCGCCCTCGCGCATGATCTCCTCGCCGCCATCGTAAGTAAGCAGCTTGACGTAAGGCCCAACACGTTTGCCGTTGCCATAATCGCGTCCTTGCAGAATTACTTCGAGATCTCCGGCGAATTTCTGTTTGCCGTTTTGTTCTTCGAAGAGTTCGGCGGTAAGAGCGAGATTCTGGACGGCTTCAACGACGCGACCGCGGTCGGTGATTTCGCGTGGCATCGCCGACGTTTATACATCTGTTCGACTCGTGTTACCAAGCAAATAGTTCAAGTGTGCTAAACTTTTCCAATCAAAATGTTACCTGAAAAATTCCAGTCGCTTTCACTCGAACAACAAATCGGACAATTCTTATTCATCGGCCTCCCGGGCCCGGAGCTCGATCAGGAAACGCGCGATCTGATCACTGAAGTACAACCCGGCGGCGTGATCATCTTCGGCCGCAACGTCGTGGGTCCGGGGCAACTGCGTTCGCTGCTTGACGGTGTGCGAGAGCTGGTCGCGACTCCGCTTCTCTTCGGCATCGATCAGGAAGGCGGACTTGTCGATCGCCTGCGCCGCATCTTTACGCCGATGCCCTCGGCGCGCACGATTCGACAACACGGCGATCTCGCCGCGGCGCGCGGTCTCGGACGAATCACCGGCGAAACACTGCGAATGCTCGGCTTCAACATCAACTTCGCGCCGGTCATGTCGATCATGACCGACGATCGCGATCTGCTGTCCAACGGTCTTTACTCGCGCTCATACGGGCGTTCGCCCGGTGAGGTGTTGGGTTACACGACCGTCTACATGCGCGGTTTGCAGGGCGCCGGTTGCCTCGGTTGTCTCAAACACTTTCCGGGCATCGGAGCGGGCGAAGTCGATTCACACGAAGAGATGCCCGTCGTACGGCTCTCGCACGATGACCTGATTGCGCAGGATCTCGCGCCGTACATCGAACTGTTTCAACGCCGCGACGATCGCGTGCGCTGCGTGATGGTGAGTCATGGCGGCTTTCCCAATATCGACATCAGAGAAGAAACTACTGGCGGTCTGCTCGAACCCGCGTCGTTGAACTACAACATCGTCACCAAACTGCTGCGCGAGGAACTCGGCTACAAACATCTCGTCGTCACCGACGATCTCGAAATGGGCGCGATCACGCGTCACTACGAAATCGGCGAGGCGGCCGTCCGCGCCACACTCGCCGGCGAAGACATGCTCCTGATCTGCGCCTCGCCGGAACGTATTCGGCGCGGTCACGAAGCGCTTCTCGAAGCCGCAAACAACGGGCGGATATCGGCAGAGCGCATTCAACAATCGCTGCATCGAATCTCACGCACGAAAGCAATCGTCGAAGATCCTCTTCCCCTCGACCTCGATCGTTTCAAAGCCTTGTCAGACGAAGTGGAAAAACTGAACAGCAAGCTCAATTACGTTTACGGAGGCACAATTAAGTGAGGAAACGCGGGTTTCTCCTGCTGGTGGTTCTCATCGTGTTCGCGATGATGGCGCCGACAGCCTGCCGCACGCGCAACAGCAACGCATTTGTGATCGCGTTGGGTGACAACATTCGCACGATCGATCCGATCGGTTCGCCGTCGGTCGACGCGGCGAGCGAACGCGTGCGCACGTTGATCTTCAACACGCTCGTGAAGAAAGACGAGAAGTTTGATTACGTTGGCGAGCTTGCTTCCGACATCAAGCGTTCAGACGACGGGCTGGCATACACGTTCGCGCTGCGCGACGGCGTCAAATTTCATGACGGCCGGGTGCTCAGTTCGGCAGACGTGAAGTACACACTCGATCTTCTGTTCTCCAGCAACTTCGCGAAGTCGGCCAGTTTTTTTGAAGGCACGGGCGACGAGAAACGGAGCTATATCAAGAGTGTCGAGGCGCCGGATCAACGCACGGTGATCGTGACGTTGACCAAGCCGTGGGTGGGCTTGTTATCAAACCTGGTCCCGATTCCGATGCTTCCGAAGGACAGTTACGAGTCACAGAAAACGCATCCGCTCGGCACTGGACCATTCAAGTTTGTTAATTACGACAACACGCAGCAGGTCTGCGACGTTGAAGCGTTTCCCGAGTATTGGGATGGCCCATCGAAATTGCAGAAGGTGCGCGTCCGCGTGATCGCGGACATGAACGCGTTGCAAGCGGAGCTTCAGTCCGGCCGTGTGGACATCGCGCCGCTGCCGACGAGTCTCTCGCCCGATGCGGTGAAGCGG
>DATELP010000038.1:0-5606 GCA_035276425.1 Pyrinomonadaceae bacterium | reverse complement strand
CACTCCGGCGAAACCGGCGGCGCGTCACGCAATCCGATCGCGGAGTTGATACAGCTCGTCAGCGAGCTCTACGACGCGCGCACGGGCAAAGTAAAAATCAAAGGCTTCTACGACGACGTGATTCCGCCGTCGAAAAAAGAACTTCAGGACTGGGCCAACTGCGGTTTTTCGGTCAGTGCTTACAAGAAAGCGCATCACTTGAAGAAGATGCGTACGGAAGATCCGCTCGAAGTGATGAAGCGCATTTGGGGCATGCCGACGTTTGAGATTCACGGCGTGGTTGGTGGTTATCAGGGACCGGGATTGAAGTCGATCGTGCCGCCGCGTGCGGAAGTGAAAGGATCGTGCCGGTTGGTGCCCGGACAGGACGTGAAGAAATTGCGGAAGTTGATCACGGCGGCGGTGAAGGAAAAAAATCCGGACGTGAAGATTCAGTTTGAGCACGGCGCGCCGGCGTTTCGCACGGTGCTTGAAGGACCGCTGCCGGAAGCGTTGAAGCGATCGGTGAAGTTTGCATTCAATCGCGACGCGGTGTTTGTGCGTGATGGTGGAACGATTGGGGCGATGACGAGTATTGAAAAGGTGCTGCGGTGCCCGGTGCTGTTTCTTGGACTGTCGCTACCCGAGCACGGCTATCACGCGCCGAATGAGAATTTCGATTGGCAGCAGGCGTCAGGTGGAATGGTGGCGTTTGCGAAGTACTTCGAGGAGATCTCTCAGCTCTAGCCACAAAGCAATCCACAGATTACGCAGAATCTGTGTAATCTGTGGATGGTCTTAGATCACGCAGCACAGGCGCTCTTCATTGAGTGCGACGAAGCCGGCCTTCTCGTAGAAGTGTTTCGCTTGCGGATTCTCAATGTGTACGGCGACATCGATCCGTGTCACGGCTTCTTTGCGTAGCTGTTCTTTCAGTTGATCAAGCAGCGCGCTTCCGATCCCCGCGCCACGGCGATCAGCTTTCACCGATACATCATCGAGCTTCGCCACGACCGCTCCCATCGACGTCGAGATCGCATAACACACCACGCAAACCCCGGCGCAGCCCTGTTCGTCATACGCCATCCACACAAATCCGAGTTCGGGATGTTCTAAAAACAGGTCCAGCGCATCGTTCAGACCTTTGAGTCCGAGATCGCCGTAAGCCTGACTGCTCGCGAGGTAGTGTTCGTCCGCGCTGAGAAAATCGCTCAGCATGTGAAACGCGTCCTGCACATCGGCGGCGCCCATCTTTCGACAGCGAATTGTCGTCACGGCGCCAATCATGCCAATTAGCCTTCTCAATTCGCAAGTTTCGCGCGTATAATTCTGCCCACTTCCACGTAATTTCCATTCCGAATTTAAGCGCAGGTCAGGAGCCATGAAAAAGACAATCTCTCTTTTCGCAGCAGCACTGCTTCTCAGTGCAGCAATCTCGGCGTTCGGCCGCGAAGCGCGGCTCGTTCGCTATCCGCACTACCACAACGGCCGTGTAGTCTTCACGTATCTCGCCGACATTTGGACGGCCGACGAAAACGGTCAGAACGTGCAACGGCTGACGGTCAATCGCGCCCGCGACGTTTACGGACGTTTCTCGCCCGACGGCAAATGGATCGCGTTCTCGAGTGACCGTAACGGAAATCTCGACGTGTTCCTGATTCCTGCGGGCGGCGGTCAGGCGAAACAGTTAACCGCACACTCCGCTGACGACACCGTGCTCGGCTGGTCCGCCGATTCGCGCTCGGTTCTCTTCTCGAGTAACCGTGGCGAAGACTTCATGCCGCAGCTTTATCTCGTCAGCACCGAAGGCGGCATGCCGTGGAAAGCGGGTACCGACATGGGCGTGATGGCTTCGTATTCGCCCGACGGTCAGAAGCTCGCTTACAACCAGAAGTCGCAGGTCTACTGGCGCAAGTATTATCGCGGCTCTTACCAGAGCGACATCATGGTGATGGACGTTTCCGCGAAGAAGTTTACGCAGTTGACTGACTTCGACGGTCTCGATTCGTGGCCCATGTGGGGACACGACGGTTACATCTACTTCGTCAGTGATCGCGACGGCGCGGGACTCACGAACATCTATCGCGTCTCCGAAAACGGCGGCGGCGGTAAGGCTGATAAAGTCACGACGTTCAAAGCGGGCGACGTTCGTTGGCCTTCGATCAGCGGCGATGGCCGCACGATCGTTTTCGAACACGACTTCGGCATCTGGAAACTCGACGTCGCCTCCAAACGCGCCACGCCGATCACGTTGAACATCGACGCGGAAACGCAGGACAATCTCAGCGAAGTTCAATCGTTCAGCGGACAAGCCGACGACTACGATCTCGCGCCGAATTCACGCCGGATCGCGTTTTCGATTCACGGTGAGATCTTCACCGCGCCGGTTGAAGAAGGCGACTTGAAACAACTGACCGATGGTCCAGCACGCGACCGCGGCGTTGGATATTCGCCGGACGGCAAGTGGATCGCGTACGTTTCCGATGAGAGCGGACGCGAGGAAATCTACGTTGTACCGACTGACGGCTCAGCTCCAGCGCAAAAGCTCACGGACATCGACGCGCTGAAGCAAGGTTACAACTGGTCGCCCGACTCGAAGGAGATCGCGTTTGCTTCATCAGACGACAAACTGCGCAAGCTCACCGTCGCCACGAAGCAAATCGTCGATCTCGACACGTCGCGGTACGGCGCTATCAGTACGCCCGTTTGGTCGCCTGACGGAAAATGGCTTGCCTATTCCAAACAGGACATCTCGCGCACGTCTGACATTTACATGATCGCTTCTTCAGGCGCCGAGAAGGAACCACACCGGGTCACGACTGATTCAAACAACGACGGCAGTCCGATGTTTGGACCAGACGGACGCAAACTTTTCTTCCAACGCGTAGAAGCTACCGGCAACACCAGCCAACCTAATTCAGTCCAGATCTACTCGATGTGGCTCGAGCATCAGGACAAGGATCCCGACGATCCGGAAGAGCGCGAAGCCGAACGGCCCACGCCGCCGCCAGCCGCTGAAGGCGCTGAAGGTGAAGCTCCGGCAGCACGACCGCGGCCGCAGGCGAATCGTCCACCGCGAGAGATCAAGATGGATTGGGACGGAATGAGACGCCGCACGCGGCAAATCACGCGCATGCCGTTTCCGATTCTTAGCTACACGATCGCGCCCGACAGCCGCACGATCGTTTTCGTCACCACGGAACCTGCCGGCCCGGCCAGCATTCCGGTGGTCTATTCGATTCAGGAAGACGGCCGCCGCCTCGCGCGTATCACCGCAGGCCAACCACCGAATAATGAAGACGGCGGTGGCCCAGGCGGTGGCGGTGGTTTTGGTGGTGGCGTTTCCGGTCTGAACATCTCGCGCGATGGCCGCACGCTGTTCTTCCGTGAACGCGACGGCGTTTGGTCAGTGCCGGTCGGCGCTGGTGGACCAGGAGCCGGCGCAGCAGCCGCCGCGGCCGCAGCAGGTGGACAAGGTGGCGGCGCGGGCGCTGGCGGTGGTCGACGCCGCATCAATTTCAACGTTCGCGTTCAGATCAATCGGCCGGCGGAATGGGCCGAGATGTTCGACGATGGATGGCGCACGATGAAGTATCGCTTCTACGATCCGAAGATGCACGGCATGGATTGGGACGCGATGCGCGCGAAGTATCGCCCGCTCGTCGATTACGTCGGCGATCGCCAGGAACTGCTCAACATCATCAACGAGATGATCGGTGAGTTGAACGCTTCGCACACCGGCGCTGCGCCGCCGCCGCGCGGGTTCGGCGGTGGTGGAGTTTCAACCGGTCACCTCGGCATCGAGCTTGAACCCGACAAAGCCGCGGGCCGTTATCGCGTTGCTTACATTTACGAAGATGGTCCAGCCGACAAAGATTGGGTGAAAGTGAAAGTCGGCGACTACCTGCTCGCGATTGACGGTAAGCAAGTGAAAGCCGGCGACGAGTACTGGCAGTTATTGAACAACCGGTTGAATCGCAAGGTCACCGCCACGTTCAATAGCAAACCGGCCGACGACGGTGCGTGGAACACACGCATTGAAACGATCAATGGCGGCGCTTATAGCCAGTTGCGTTACGACCGCTGGGTGAAGGAACGCCGCAAGAAAGTCGACGAGCTTTCGGGCGGACGCATCGGCTACCTCCACATTCAGGCGATGAATCAACCGTCTCTGCGCAAGTTTGAGAAGGAGATTCGCGAGTATCGCAATAAGGAGGCGCTGGTGATCGATCAACGTTGGAACGGCGGCGGCAACATCGAACAGGAGTTGCTCGCGATTCTGGTCCAACGTCAGTACCAGGTTTGGCAACCGCGTGGAACTGAACCGAGCGGACGTCCGTTTGCCGGTTTCTTTGGACCAAAGATCGTGTTGCAAAACTGGCGCTCGGCTTCGAACGCGGAGATGTTTCCGGCTGGCTTCCGTGCGCTCGGACTCGGCAAGGTGGTTGGAACGCCGACGATGGGCGCGGTCATCGGGACCGGCAGTTACAGTTTGATTGACGGTTCAACGGTGCGCACACCGGGCGTGGGCGTGTTCCTCGCCGATCCGAAGCGAACGAACATGGAAAACTACGGCGTTCAGCCGGACATGCTGATCGAGAACCGGCCGGAAGACGCATTGGCCGGAAGGGATCGTCAACTCGAGGCCGCGGTTGAGGATTTGATGAAGCAGTTGAACGGCTCGAAGCGCAACATCGCGACTGAAGGCCAGCAACAGCAGAAATAAGCCACAGACAAACACAGACGAACACGGACAGTTGAAACAGAGCGGGTTAGAAAGATTGCTTCTGACCTGCTCTGTTTTCTTCTGTCCGTGTTTGTCTGTGTAAGTCCGTGGCTAAGGCGTGATGATGTTGGTCATTCGGATGACTTCGAAGTCGGACCCCTTGATTCTTCCCAACGTACTCAATTCATCATCGTCCCAGCGCATGTCGGGGGCGCCGCTGATGTACCAGTTCGAGCCGTTGTCCGCCACGATCATTCCGTACTTCTTCAACGCCCGCAGAATCACCTGCACCGCCGGCGAGTAGCTCGAGATATTCGCCGACGCTTTCAACCGCACGCGCATGCCCATCGGCGGCCGATCGACACTCGTGTTGTTGCTGGCCCAATGACGCGCCGGATGAACGTAAGCGCGGCGCGTGATCTGCGCGGTGAAACGCAGCGCGTGGCGAATCTCCTGTTGCTCAAACACTTCGTCGTAACGCACCAGTCCCGGAAAGATCGGCAGTCCTGCGGCATCCGCTGAGGTCCAACCCGCAGGTCGCAAAGCATTTGAATTGAGATCGAAAATCGCGGCGGAATCCGCATTCCAACTCGCACCGTTGTTCACAGGAAACCCGCGATATAGCTCGTACAGTTTCCAGTTGTCGCGATCGATCACGAGCACGTGGCGGTCGCCGGTGCCGTTTGGTCCGCCCTCGATCGGTGCATTCGTTGGCACAGGATATGGACCAGGATCGCTCTGCGATCCGAACGCCGTGAAGTTGATCGGAACCAGCGTTTGATTTCCCGCAACGACGATGTAGGGAATGCCGTTAGGAGCGCCGTTCCAAACCGTGCCGAAGTCAGGATGAAGACCAGTGTTCAATCCCATGCCGGCGATCAGGTTGGCGGAGTTTGGATCG
>DATELP010000037.1:0-14239 GCA_035276425.1 Pyrinomonadaceae bacterium | reverse complement strand
CATGTTGCGTGGGGCTTTGATGAAAACAGTCTTTTCGACACGTAATCGGTCAGGCAAGTCAAAACGGTCGCGCATGTCGTCGCGATAGACCTTGTTTCGCGTTCGTTCTTCAAAGAGTGCGACGAGTTTGAGGTTCAGCTTTGAGGGATCGTCAACAGTGCCCATTTCTGTCAGTGCATTGAGACGTAAAGTGTTATCCGGTTCGATTGTTACTACTAAGGTCCGTTGATCCGGTTCGAATTGGGGCAGATTCTGTTGCGGCTCGGCCGGGAGTTTTGCAGTGAAGCGGCTGGGCCGCAGGGGTGAGGCGACCATGAAAATGATCAGCAGTACGAGGAGTACGTCGATGAGCGGTGTGACGTTGATATTGGGTGGGTGTGTGCTGCTTTTCATGGCGTCTTAGACAATGCGACGCCGAAAAGGTTCCCGCTTTCCTATCGGAGCGCGGGCGGCTCGCCCGCTAGTTTGTATAAGAACTCTACCGCGACGTGCAGGCGAGCCGCCTGCGCTCCGTTACCTCGTGTTGCCGCGCGGAAAGAGAACGCGATCGGGAGCAGCGTTGAGTTTCGTCAGCAAGTCTTCGATCAAGCGCGTCTTCACGCGTCCCGCTTCTTTCGGGTGGACCAGGTAACGAACGATCGCTTCGAGCCACGTGTTTTCGCTGACCCGAAACATCACGACCGGACGCTCCTGCACTTCGAGCTGGTTCACCGGCGTTTGGGCCAACAGCTCACGAAACACGCGCACCTGTTTCATCATCGCTTCGCCGACTTCCTTCTCCGCCACCTCGCGCATCGTCGCGGCAATGAACGCCAAATCGGAATCGTAAGCAACCTGAAACTTGATCTCGTTCCAGATGTAAGGAAAGAGCGGCCACGTGTAGTTGTAGACCGGCGTGCTCAGCACGTTTGAATTCGGGAACTTGATCACGCGTCCCGTCGGATGCTCCGTGGAGAGATACTCGCCGCCAAACTCCCACAACGTCGTGTCAAGATAGCCGACGTCGATCACGTCGCCGTGCGCGGTGCCAATCTGAATTCGATCGCCAACGCGATACGGTTCACGCACGAGAATGTAGATCCAGCCGATGAAACTCGTAATCGGCGTTTGCAGCGCGAAACCCAGGATCAGTGAGAGCAGACCAAGCGAAACAACCGCCGTGTACCAGTTTTGAAAGAGGATCGTGAGAATGAACAACGCTGTCACCAGCCATACGATCAGGCGCATCACTCGCTTGAGGTTGTACTTGTAGACCGCGTCTTTGACTCGTCCGACAAAATAAACATCGAGCAGCCGCAGCACGATCAAACAGACGATGATCACCGCGACGGCGAGAATCAGTTTTGCCAGCAGCGGATACTGATTGAGGAAATCCGGAAACCGCGAACGCAGCAGTTGGTACACGACACCGAGACCGAACAGCAGTGTGACGTGCGTGCCGATCAGCAGCTTGTCGCGTGTGCGCGTCACTGTGCGTTTCGCCTTTTCTACAGGCGACGCCTGTTTCAACGCACGTTGCACGTGCGCGTCCTTCTTTATCTCTTCAACTTTGCTTTCGAGTTCTTCCTTCAATGGAGTTCCTTGAGACCTTCAATCACAGCGCGCGCGACGTTGGGAATGATCTCGCGTTCGTTGGCGTGTTCGATGGTAAACGTCGCGAGGACAAACTTCTGACCATCCGGCAGCTCGACGTAAGCAACGTCGTGACGCGTGGTGCTGGTCCAACCGGCCTTGGACCACAGACGCGCGCCGACAACGTCCTTCAAAGCGATGCCGGTAAAGCCGTGTCCCTGATCGTCGCCGTCGTTGCTCGTGCCGGCATATTCGCGTTTGAGGAGATCCATCATCATCGCCGTGCGTGCCGGGTTAGCAGCTTTGCCGGTCACGATCTCCATCATCAAACGCGCGGTGGCGTCGGTGGTCAACTTGTTGCGATTCTCGCCGTTCGGACCACGCGAGACGCGCTCGCGGCCGTAAGCGTCTTCGCAAAACGTCTTCTGATTGACGTTGATGTTCGTGTAACCAAGCCCGGAAAAGTAACGATTCATTGCGTTGCGTTTGTACTGCCACTCTTCCATCTCTTTCGCCGGCAACTCGAAACCCGCGGTCGTTTGTGTCAACACGTCGACGACGTACTGCGTGGCTTCGTTTGACGAGTCGACGATCATGTCGCGCAACGCGCGCGTTAACTCCGGCGTTTGTTCGATCTTCTTGTCTTCGAGCCAGCGCTGGGAGGCGACGAGATAAAAGAGCTTCACGACACTAGCCGGATAGATGCGCTCGTTGCCGCGAAAACTCGCGGTGACCGGGCGTTGTGGATCGTGCAGGTCGATCAAAGTGATCGAGAGTTGTTTTTCTTCCAGTTTCTTGTCGGCGAAACGTTCGAGCGTGGTTTTAGCCGCGCGGTCCAACACGTCCTGTAATGAAGGCTTCGGTTTCTGTTGGGCCGCAGCGGAAATGGATAAAAGCAAAATCAAGCACAGCGGAATTATTTGTTTGATTCGGATCATGCCGACACTATAATCTGTCACCCCTGTGCAGAACCACACTGACGAAGGCTTGGTCCGAGGTATCCGCCGCTGGGACCTGGTCGCGATCGCAATCAACGGCATCATCGGCGCGGGAATTTTCGGGCTTCCTTCCAAAGTCTTTGGGTTAATCGGCCCCTACAGCATCATTGCTTTTGTCGCGTGTGCGCTGGTCGTTGCGCTGATCATCCTGTGCTTCGCCGAGGTCGGCAGCCGTTTTGACGACACGGGTGGGCCATATCTTTACGCGCGCGAAGCGTTCAATCCGGCGGTCGCGTTTGAAATCGGTTGGTTGATCTGGCTCGCGCGGGTCACGGCGTTCGCGGCTAATTGCAACCTGCTGATCAACTATCTCGCTTACTTCTGGACTTCAGCCACGGACACGGTCTGGCGCGCAGCGGTTATCGTTTTCGTCGTAGCGGTACTCGCGGTAATAAACCTGCTCGGTATCAGGCAAGCTGCGATTGTTAGTAACGTCTTCACGATCGGCAAACTCGTGCCGATCATCATCTTCATCGGCGCCGGACTGTTCTTTCTCAACCCGCAGGCGTTTGTGCCTCAGCAAAATCCTTCGGCAGGAGCGTTCTCGCAATCCGTCTTGCTACTCGTTTACGCTTTTACGGGATTCGAGATGGCGACGATTCCCGCGGGTGAAGTGCGCGAAGCGAAAAGAAACATGCCGCGCGCGCTGCTGATCGCGATCCTCGTCGTCGCCGTGCTTTACATCCTGATTCAGATTGTCTGCGTCGGCACGCTGCCGGGTTTACAAAATTCGCAGAAGCCGCTCGCGGACGCGGGTACACAGTTTCTCGGCACCGCAGGCGGTGCGATCATTTCCGCGGGCGCGATCATTTCGATTACAGGCAATCTTAATATTCTGCTGTTGTCAGGCTCGCGCGTGACGTTTGCGATGGCGGAGCAGAAACAACTGCCCACGTTCATAGGCAGCGTTCATCGATCGTTCTTCACGCCCTGGGTGTCTATCCTGCTCACGGCGGGATTGATGCTCTTTCTAACTTTGAAAAGCTCATTCGTCGCGGCGCTCACGATCAGCACGATCGCGCGGCTCGTGACCTACGGCGCAACCTGTATCTCACTGCCCGTCTTTCGCCATCGCAAAGACACACCAGCGCCTGCATTTCGACTACCGGGTGGGACAATCGTCGCGTTGCTTTCAGTTGCGCTGATCATCTGGCTACTGTGGCACGCCACCGTGGCCGAAGCGATCGCCACCGGATGGGCCGCCGGCGCGGGGCTGCTAATCTACGTTGCCTACTGGATCTATTCCCGATCGCGCTCTTCGTAAACGACGCGGCCGTCGACCATCGTGAGCACGACCTTCACGTCTTCGATCTCTTTCGGATCGATCTTGAAGATGTCGCGCGATAACAACACGAGGTCTGCGAGTTTGCCGGTGGTGATAGTTCCCTTCACGTTCTCCTGAAACTCCGCGTAGGCCGAACCGACCGTGTAGGCGCGCACGGCTTCCTCGACTGAGATCTTCTGTTCCGGCACCCAACCTTCTGCGTTCTTGCCGTCGATCGTGCGGCGCGTCACGGCGGCGTAGATCGTCAATATCGGGTTGAGCGGCGCGACAGTCCAGTCAGTGCCAAAAGCCAGCGTCGCACCGGCGTCCAGCAGCGAACGAAACGCGTAAGTCGTCTTCGCGCGTTCTTTGCCGATGCGTTTCTCAGCCCAACGCCCGTCGTCGATCGCGTGATACGGCTGCATCGACGCGATCACTCCGTCGCGCGCGAAACGCGGGATGTCCTGCGGCCGCAGGTGCTGTGCGTGCTCGATGCGAAAACGTCGATCGCGTTTGCCGTTCTCGCGTTCGACCTGTTCGTAGATATTCAGGATCAAATCATTAGCCCGATCGCCGATCGCGTGAATCATGATTTGCAAACCGGCGCGATCCGCTTCGGTGACGCGTTTTAGCATCTCGCCTTCGGGATACATCTCGTCGCTCCCGATTCCACTCGTCGACGGCTCGTCGCGATAGGGTTCGTAAAAGAGCGCAGTCGTCGATCCCAGACTGCCGTCCGAGAAACCTTTCAAACCGCCGACGCGCAGCATCTCGCTGCCGAAATGCGCGCGCACGCCGGTGCGGGCCAAACGCTCCCATTGCGGCAACGGAGCGACAGCGTAGATTCGCGTCTTTAGTTCACCGCGATCGAGCAGGGCTTGATAAATACCGACGTCAGTGCCGGCGGACACGTCTTGAGTACTCGTGACGCCGAGCTTCGCAGCGTAGTTTGACGCTGCGCGCGCTGCGGCAAGCTTCTCATCGAATGTTGCTTCCGGAATCACCTTCCAGACAAAACTCTGCGCCGCGTCTTTGAGCACACCGGTCGGTTCGCCTGACTTGTCGCGAACGATCACGCCGCCGGGCGGATCGAGCGTTTGATTTGTGACACCTGCGAGTTTCAACGCCAGACTGTTCGCCAACGCCATGTGACCGTCTAGTCGACTGACGAAGACCGGCGTGTCGGGCGTGACGCTGTCAATCAGTTCTTTCGTCGGCAGCTTCGCGTCAGACCAGCGCTCGTGATCCCAATCGCCGCCTGTGATCCAACGCCCTTTCGGCAGCTTCTCTGCAAACGTCTTGATGCGCGCGGCAAACTCCTGCGGCGAATCCGCGTCGCGCAGATCGACACTCGAGAGTTGAAAACCGCCGGTCATGAAATGCGTATGCGCGTCGTTGAATCCCGGCAGCAACAGACGCTGCTTCGCGTCGATCGTGCGCGTAGTTGGACCAGCGAGTTTCTTAATGTCGTTAGACGAACCGACGGCGACGATGCGATTGCCGTAGATCGCCACCGCTTTGGCGGTGGGTTGCGTCTTGTCCATCGTGTGAACGACGGCGTTGACGATGATCGTGTCGGCTACGAACGCGGGTTTGTCAGCGTGAACGGGTAGATTCATAAAAGTTATAGCTGCAATCAAAACCAGTAGGGGTGTGGTTTTCATAAGCGGTAGATTGTACACTGTCAATCAACGGGGGCGTGGATCAACTAACCCAAAATCTGGCCGCGATCGTCGGCCGCGAAAACGTACTTTCCAAGGCTGACGAGCTGTTGGTGTACGAGTGCGACGGCCTGCCGCAACACAAGCATCGCCCGCGTGCGGTCGTCTTTCCTTCCTCGACTGAAGAGACCTCGGCAATCATGCGCGAACTCGCGCGCGCCGAAGTTCCGTTCACACCGCGCGGCGCGGGAACCGGACTTTCCGGCGGCGCCCTCGCTTTGAATTCAGGCGTGGTGATCGAGTTTGCGCGCATGCGCAAGATACTGCGCATCGACGCCGAGAACCGTCTCGCGATTGTGCAGCCGGGCGTGGTGAATCTTCACGTGTCGCGCGCGGTGTTGCCTTACGGTTTGTATTACGTGCCCGATCCGTCGAGTCAGCCGAGTTGCACGATCGGCGGCAACATTGCTGAGAGTGCCGGTGGCATTCACTGTTTGAAGTACGGCACGACGACAGATCACGTCGTTGGCTGTCGTGTTGTGTTGGCCGGCGGTGAGATCGTCGATCTCGGTGGTGAGGCTGATGGATATGATCTGTTAGGCGTGTTCGTGGGATCGGAAGGCACGTTTGGCGTTGCGACTGAAGCAACGCTGAAGTTGAGCCAGATTCCTCCGGCGGTGCGAACGCTGCTCGCGGAGTTTGGCGAGGTCGACGATGCGAGTCATGCGGTGTCGGCGATCATCGCAGCGGGAGTGATGCCTGCAGCGCTGGAGATGATGGACCGCGAGATCATTCGCGCGGTCGAGGCGAGTGTGTTTGCGGCCGGACTTCCGCCCGACGCAGGCGCTGCGCTGTTGATTGAGTTGGACGGAATCGAAGCCGGACTCGACGACGAAGCACGCAAGGTGACGAGTATTTGCATGGAGTACGGCGCGCGCAACTGCCGTCTGGCACATGATGAAACGGAGCGCAAGAAACTGTGGGCCGCGCGCAAAGGCGCGTTTGGCGCGATCGGCCGCATCTCGCCCGATTCGATGATCCAGGATGCGGTCGTGCCGCGTTCGCGTCTGCCTGAAGTTCTGCGTGCTGCCTACGACATCGCGGCAAGGAATCAGTTGCGGATCGCGAATGTGTTTCACGCGGGCGACGGCAATCTGCACCCGTTGATCTGTTTCGACTCCCGCTTTGAAGACCAGGTGAAGCGCGTCAAAGAAGCCGGGCGCGAGTTGATGGAAGTTTGTGTTAATGCCGGCGGCACGATCACAGGCGAGCACGGCGTCGGACTAGACAAACGAGAACTCCTACCACTCGTCTTCTCCGAAGCCGACATGAACGCGATGCTCAGCGTCCGCGCGGCCTTCGATCCGCTTGGTCTCTGCAACCCCGGCAAGATCATTCCCATGCTCCGCGGCTGCGGCGAAGCAAAAGCAATAGCCACGGATAACACGGAAATCACGGATATATTTTCACCTCGTTTACAACCGCAGATTCCTAACATCACTTTTCAGACGTCCGTGAAATCCGTGTCATCTGTGGCTCCAACGTCGACGGAAGAAGTTGCCGAGATAATGAAACGCGCCACCGCCGAGCGCCGGACCGTTGCGCCTGTGGGCGGAAAAACCTTACTACATCATCCTTCTGCCAACCTCATTGTCGACACCAGCCGTCTCGACAAAATCATCGAACACGAACCAGCGGATCTGATCGCGGTCGCGCAACCAGGTGTGACGCTCGCCGCTTTCAACCAAAAACTTTCCGCGAACGGCCAATGGCTACCACTCGATCCACCTGACGACGGACGCGCCACACTCGGCGGCGTAATCGCCACCGGCTTGGGCGGCGCGCAGCAATTCGGCTACGGCCGTCCACGCGGCTCAGTGATCGGCATGACCGTTGTTCTCGCCAACGGCAACATAATCAAAGCCGGCGGCCGCGTCGTGAAGAATGTCGCGGGTTACGATCTGTGCAAGTTGTTCACCGGCAGCTACGGCACACTCGGCATCATCACCGAACTGATCTTCAAACTGCGTCCCCGTCCCGCACGCGAAGCAACAATTATCGGTACTGGTTCGATCTCCGATCTGCTCGCCGCCGGTCGCGCAATCATCAACGCCCGACTCTTTCCGGTTGCAGTCGAGTTGGTATCATCGACTTTCGCGACTCGCCTCGACATCAAAACAGAATCAGCGGCCGCGGTTCTACTCGTTCGCTTTGCGGGTAACGACATAGCGGTCGATTACCAACTCGAACAGGCGTTAGTACACATGAAGAACTGCGGAATTGTTTCAACCGAAGTTCTGTCGGCAGACCCGCAACTCTGGCGCTCGCTTGCGGCTGTGCCGTTACAAGAACCAGCTTCGTTTGAGACTCGCGTTTTGCCAACGAAAATAGCGGAAGCGATTTCCTCTTTCGACTGCGAGGCTATTTGGCAAGTGGGACTGGGAGACGGACGGATCAGAACCGCAAATCAAGTCGCGCCGAATACCAAACCGATAAACGACCTCAGCCAACGCATCAAGCAACAACTCGATCCTTTCAACCTATTCAGAGGACACGACCATGAACACACTGCGTAAGCTCGGACACATTCTCCTAGTCCTGATCTTCATCAACGCTTCCGTCCCCGCGCGCGAACCGGTGCGCGGCAAACACGGTATGGTCGCCTCTACTAACGAAGTCGCTTCACAGGTTGGCGTCGAGATCATGAAACGCGGCGGCAACGCTGTCGACGCCGCGATCGCAGTCGCGTTTGCACTTCAAGTCACGCATCCCGCTGCCGGCAATCTCGGCGGCGGCGGCTTCATGATGATTCGACTGAAAGACGGCCGCACCACCGCGATCGACTACCGGGAGATGGCGCCCGCCGCCGCTCATCGCAACGTCTATCTCGACAAGAACGGGAACCTGATCGAAGGCGAAGGCGGTTCACTCGTCGGCTATCGCGCTGCGGGCGTGCCGGGCACAGTGCGCGGCATGGAGCTCGCGCTCAAGAAGTACGGCTCCGGCAAACTGACGTGGAGCCAGCTCGTAGAACCCGCGCGACGGCTCACGGTTAACGGCTTCACCGTCACACACGAGCTCGCGCGTTCGCTGTTTTCGAGTCGTGAATATCTGTCGCAGTACGCGGAGACCAATCGAATCTATTTGCGTAATGGCAGGTTCTATAGTGAAGGCGAACTCTTCCGTCAACCCGAGCTCGCGGCGACGTTTTCGCGTCTGCAACGCTTTGGTCCAAATGAGTTCTACACCGGCGAAACAGCGCGGCTGATCGCCGCCGACATGAAACGCAACAATGGACTCATGACGTTGGACGATCTGCGCGGTTACGTCGCTAAGGAACGCGCGCCTGTGCGCGGCAATTATCGCGGCTACGAGATCATTTCGATGCCGCCGCCGTCTTCGGGCGGCGCCGTCCTGATCCAGATGCTCAACATTCTCGAAGGTTTCGATCTCAGTAAATACGAAGCGTCGTCGTCGGAGCGTTATCACCTCATGGCTGAAGCGATGCGCCGCGCGTTTGCCGATCGCGCCGAGTACATGGGCGACAGTGACTTTGTGAAGGTCCCGATCGCCGGATTGATCGACAAGGGATACGCCGAGAAGTTACGTTCGACCATTAACACGGAGCGCGCGTCGAACAGTAATGATGTGCGTGCGGGGCGTCCCGCTGGTTACGAATCAGACGAGACGACGCACTTCACCGTCGTCGACGGTCAGGGCAACGCCGTTTCCAATACTTACACACTGAACAACTCTTATGGCTCAGCCGCGATGGCGAAAGGCACCGGCATCCTGCTCAACGACGAGATGGACGACTTCGCCGCGAAACCCGGCACGCCAAACATGTATGGCCTGATTCAGGGCGAGCGAAATGCAGTCGCGCCCAAGAAGCGGCCATTGTCTGCCATGACGCCGACGATCGTATTACGCAAGGACGGGAGTTTGTGGTTCACCGTTGGCAGTCCCGGTGGTCCAACGATCATCAACACCGTGCTCTGCATCATCACCAACGTGATCGACTACGAGATGAACATCCAGCAAGCGATCGACGCGCCGCGGATTCATCACCAGTGGCTGCCCGACGAACTCGTCGGCGAACCGTCGGGCTTTTCGAGCGACACGCAACGCGCGCTGACCTCGCGCGGGCATACGCTCGGCAAGCTTCGTTATCTCGGCGATGCAGAGGGAATCATGATTGAAGAGAAGACGAAGATGCGTCTCGGCGCGACCGATCCGCGTCGCAGCGACGGTCAGGCCGTGGGATATTAGGTCCGTTTCATTCGTGTAAATCCGTGACCGAACTTGCCGCACAGGAACAAAAGCTGCTCGCCTGCATTCACTGCGGGTTGTGCCTCGAAGCGTGCCCGACTTACGTGATCACCGGCAACGAGAACGATGGACCACGCGGGCGGCTTTATCTAATGCGCGCGGTTGCGGAAGGACGGCTTGAAAACACGTCGGAAGCGTTTCGCACACACATCGATCGGTGTCTCGGTTGTCGTGCGTGCGAACAGGTTTGTCCGGCGGGCGTTGAGTACGGGCAACTGCTCGAGCACAGCCGTGAAGAACTGTTGCACGCACAGCCTAAGAGCGACTTTACCGCCAAAGCATTACGCTTTGCGTTGCGGCATTTGTGGCAGTATCCGGCGCGATTGCGGTTGTTCTTTGCGAGTGCTCGGTTGTTTCGCGATCTTGGTTTGGCGCGGCTCTTGTTGAAGTCGCGATTAGCACGCTTCTTCTCGGCACGTTCTGACTTTGCCTTGGCATTGCTGGAAAGCTCTCGGCCCATATTCCCCGGGCGAAAAAAAATTACGAGCGCAGTCCAATCCGAACGCCAATCCCCGGACGTATTGTTGTTCACGGGTTGCGTCGGCGAAGGGTTGTTCGGACGCATCAATCGCGCAACCGAACGCGTGCTGAGCGCCAACGGTTTCAATGTTGCAGCGCCAAAGGACCAGGTTTGCTGCGGCGCGTTGCACGCACACGCCGGCGATCTTGAAGGAGCGCGTGAATTGGCGAAGCGAAACATCGCGGCTTTCAACTCCGGCGCGCCGATTATCACGAATGCCGGTGGTTGCGGTGCTATGCTCGCTACTTATGGACATCTCTTGGAAAACGATCAAGCTGCTGCTGAAGCCGCAGCAGACTTCAGCCGGCGAGTGCGAGACGTGAGTCAGCAGCTTCAAACAGTTGCGCCACGATCCGTGCCGCCGACGGCTAATAAGACGTGTACCTACGACACCTCGTGTCATCTTTTATATGGACAAAAGGCTGGTGACGCATCACAGCAGATGCTACGCTCTGCCGTTGGTCCAAGCTTCGTTCCACTTGAAGGCACAGAGCGATGTTGCGGCGCGGCGGGGATTTATAATCTCTTGCAGCCCGAGATGTCAGGACGCGTGTTGCAGGAAAAACTGGACCACGTGCGCGAAACCGGGGCTACTATTCTCGCCACAGGCAATCCCGGTTGCCAGATGCAGATCGGCGCAGGCGCACAACTAGCGGGCATGAAGCTGCAAGTTTGTCATCCCATCGAACTCGTCGACGAAGCGTACGCCCAGGCTGGTCTTTACGCGGATGGAAAATAGAACTCTCAATCAAACGACGCTGATGATCTTCGCGCCGTTACTGATCCTCACCGGCATCGCCGGGTTTGTCGTTCCCGCTCAATACAGTTTGATGAGCAGTACGACGCCTTACAACCTGTTTCACATAATCTTCGGCGCAATCGGGTTGGTGCTGCTGCAAACGAAAAGCGATCTGGCGGCGAGTTCGTTCAACCTGGGGTTTGGTTTGATCGATCTTTACCAGGCGCTGGCGAGTGTGGTTGGCTTGTCGCCGATACAGTATTTTCAATGGACCTTCGCTGACGACGTCGCGCACGTCATCCTGGGATTCGCGCTCGCGATCGTTGGCAGTTACGGCCTATTTAAATGGAAGGAGACCTCATCCACATGAGCGCTATCGCACAGACCTTCATCGACACGACTGTGCTGGACCTCGACGCCCTGCGGCGCATGACCTACGCCGAACTCGACACGCTCTACCGCAGTGCGCGCTGCCCGAGTGCGATTTCGGAATTAAACGGAGACACACGCGGCGCGATGCTCGCCTGGCGCAGTCCACGCACTGGTCCCATCGCGTGGTGGCTGCGCACGTATGGCGCGTCGTCAGCGTTTCCCTGGGAGGGCAAAACGTTCCGTGACGAAGTCGAACCGACTTCTTGGGAACCCGATCAGGGCCGCGGCATCAACCGCGTGAACTTCTTCGGCAAGCGCCGCTGGTTCCCTTTCAAAACCCGTTTCGCGCCTTCTTTTCTCGACGGTAAACCAACATTCCAACTCGACTACTCCGGCCCCGCCAACCCACAATTCATCCGCTCGATCGTGGACGAAATCCGCGAAGTCGGCCCCGGTCTTTATCTCGGCCCAGCCGCTTTAAACTTCCGCGACCGCCCACGCGCGGTTCTCTTCTTCGCAGTTAGCCACAGATAGTCGCGGTATTCGCGGGGGAAACCGTTGAAACTGTTTCTCGACAATGTGACTGTCTTCCACCGGGCTGAAGCCCGGTGTGAATGAAAAGGACTCATGAGGCAAAGCCGGGAAGAGACTAAGCGGTCAGTGGCTTTATCCCATTCTCACCTGGCTTCAGCCAGGTGTTTTAAAGATAATGAAGCCGGAAACCGTTTCAACGGTTTCCATCTGATCGATAATCTAACCTCACTTGAAAGGAAAACCTCACGATGTCTACTCACGCATACTCACGTCTTTGGACACATCTAATTTGGGAAACGCTGTCGCGTGAAAGGATGCTCGATAAGCGAGCGGCCGCTCGGACGTCCAAATTTCTTACCAGCTACGCGCTAGAGAAGGGGATCTACATGAAGATCAACTATGTCAACGCTGACCATACACATGCGTTGATCGATCTTCCCACTAACATTTGCATTGAAGACGTAATCAAGTTACTCAAAAGGTAGTTCGTCACATTGGATAAACCAGAACCGAATCATCAGAGGAAAGTTTTTCTGGGGTCGAGGTTATGGAGCATTTCAGTCTCGCACTCGGATGTAGGTCGAGTGGCCCGTTATATTGCAAATCAGGAAGAGCATCATAAGCGACACAGTTTTGCAGAGGAATACGAACGGCTTGTCAAACGATATGGCCTTGAATGGCGGGATGAAGGAAACCGTTGAAACGGTTTCCCGATTTTTAATATGGGCCTTTCACCTGGCTAAAGCCAGGTGAGAATGAGACAAAAGCCCACGCAGGCTGAGCATCCTTCACTTGGCTAAAGCCAGGTGAGAATGAGACAAAAGCCACGCAGGCTGAGCATCCTTCACTTGGCTAAAGCTAGGGTGAGAATGAGACAAAAGCCCACGCAGGCTGAGCATGTTTCACTTGGCTAAAGCCAGGTGAGAATGAGACAAAGCCACCGCATGCTGGGCATCCTTCACCCGGGTTTAAACCAAGTGTGAATGAGCATCTTTCACTCGGCAAAGCCGGGCTAGAATGACATGGGCCACCGCATCGCTGGGCGTATTCACTGGCGCTGGCCGCCGATTAGGGTTAGGCGAACGTTGCCGTCTGCGTCGAGGGCGATGAGGTCGGCGCGTTTGCCGGGGGCGATGGAGCCGCAGTCGGAGAGGCCGAGGAGGTGGGCAGGGTTCGTGGAGGCCATGCGAGCGATGTCGATGTAGGACAGATCGAGAGAACGCATCACGCGTACGGCGTCGAGCATTGTTATTACTGAACCCGCGATACTGCCCAAGGCGTTCGCAGTGCGGCCGTCCTTGACGGAGATCGTTTCACCCCAGATCGCATAATCGCCGTCGCCCTTTCCTGCCGCCGCGATCGCGTCGCTGATCAAACTAATGCCGCGGACGCCTTTGAGCTTCACCAGGAGCTTGAGCATGAACGGGTCGAGATGAATGCCGTCGGCGATCATGTCGAAGGTGACGTCGTCGTTAGCAAGACCCCACGCGATCGGTCCGGGGCTGCGATGATGCAGCGGCGACATCGCGTTCATGAAGTGCGTCATGTGACGCGCACCCGCGGCAAGCGCTCGATCGAGCAACTCAAGACTCGCCCGCGTGTGACCGATCGAAACCACCCAACCGCGACGCGTCAGTTCACGAATCAGCTCAATGCCACCATCGATCTCCGGCGCGAGCGTGATCATCCGCACCATCTCCTCACCGACCGGCAAAGTATCCAGATCTGAAGGACTCGAATACGTCTTGAAATACTCAACGTGCAACGCGCCACACTGCGCAGAGTTCACAAACGGTCCTTCATAGTGCAGACCTAAAATCCGTGCCCCTTGCGAAGAACGCATCGCTTCCGAAACAGCCGCCGCCACGTTCGCATAATTCTGATCGGAACCGGGCACGAGCGTCGGCAACCAACTCGTCACACCCTGCGTAGCGAGATACTCGGAAACTTCCTGCAACCCACTCGGCGTTGCTTCCATCACGTCAACACCGACCGCGCCGTGAATGTGAACGTCAATAAAACCCGGCAGCAGCACCAACTCTGACAGATCGATACGTGCAGTTCCGGAAACTTTCGGCGATCCGTCTGCAACCGCGGCAATCAGTCCGTCTTCAACCACGACCGACCCGTGTTCGATCACGCGATCCGGCAAAACTACACGTGCATTCTCAAGAATCAACCGCTGTTGTGAATGGGCGCTCATAGTCGAATTAAACCAACAAACAAATCGCGATGAAAGCAAAAAATACC
>DATELP010000036.1:0-2596 GCA_035276425.1 Pyrinomonadaceae bacterium | reverse complement strand
ACAAGAAAGTTTTGAACGAGTTGAAATCAGAGGTTTCTACCTGTTTTGTATCTCTTGTGCCTCTTGTGCTTTTTGTGCCTTTTCGTGGCTTAAATAAGAAATGCAGGTAAACCTGAAAGTCGTGGCTGGTCCGTACAAGGGCCGGATCTTTTCCTTCACTCAACACGACAGTTTTCTGATCGGACGTAGCCGCGACGCGCATCTTTATCTGCCCGACGATCGATATTTTTCACGCAACCACTGCCTGCTCGAGATCAACCCGCCGCGCTCGTTCTTGCGCGATCTGAATTCCACCAACGGAACGTTTGTAAACGGGCGCCGCGTTGCACACGCGTTTCTCAACGACGGCGATCGCATTCAAGGCGGCGAGACGATTCTGTTGGTTGAAGTGACTGCGAGCGAACCGAGCACCGATTTTTCGGAAACAACTCAGGATGCGATGCCGCGCCGGCCGGTGCTCGTTATGGTTGAGTGTTTGAACTGCGGCCGCCGCGAACAAGCGCAGGCATCAGCGCCCGACGAGCGTCTCACGTTCTTGTGCGAAGACTGCCGGATCGAATTGAAACGTTCGCCACAACCGATACCGGGTTACGACACAGTCAAACTACTCGGCCGCGGCGGCATGGGTTGCGTGATGCTCGGCCGCGAGCAACGAACCGGCCGCGCAGTCGCGATCAAAACGTTGTTGCCCGAGTTTGCGATTAGCGACAAAGCACTGAAACGTTTCATGCGCGAGATCGACGTCGCCGCGGCGTTGAAGCACCGTAACATCGTCGAGTTCATCGATCGCGGCACGCACAACGGCGTCGTCTACCTCGTCACCGAATTCGTCGACGGCGCTGACGCGTGCAAACTTGCCGAAGCCCACGGCGGCTGTCTTCCTTATGACGACGGCATCTCGATCATCGCGCAGGCACTCGACGCGCTCTCATACGCACACGCGCAGGGTTACATTCATCGCGACTTCAAAGATCAAAACATTCTCGTCTCCGGTCACTCGCCAAACCTCGTCGCGAAGTTGACGGACTTTGGTCTCGCCAAGAGTTTTACACACTCGGGCATGAGCGGCGTGACTATGGCCGGCGAGATGGCTGGTACGCTCGCGTACATGTCGCCCGAGCAACTGCGCAACTTTCGCGACGTCAAACCGCAGTCAGATATTTACGCAGTCGGCATGACGGCCTACAGCCTCTTGTCAGGTTCGCTCGCACTCGACATCACGAGCAAAGGCAGCGTCAACGACACCATCCGGGCCATCTTCGAACAAGCCGCCGTGCCTCTGCGCCAGCGCGCACCGCACCTGCCCGCGCCGATCTGCGATATCGTGGACCGCGCTCTTGCAAAGGACCCTGCACACCGTTGGCAAACAGCGTCTGCCATGCGCAACGCACTGTTGCACTGCATTTGAACTGTGTCATCCGTGGCACAAAAATCCTTTACTAAACGTCTGATCAACCGCATAATAACGGCCAGCGCGGGCCAGAAAGTCCGCGCTTTCGCATCAGGAGACCTGTAAATGAGATCTATTTGGAAAGGTCACATACGCTTCCTGCTGGTTGCCATTCCGGTTCGTATTTACAACGCCATCGAAACCAGCGAGAAGATCCAGTTCAACCAGTTACACCGCGATGATTTTGGTCCAATCGGTTACGACAAGCGCTGCAAGAAGTGCGGAGAAGTCGTTACCAACGATCAGATCACGAAGGGTTACCAGTATGAACCCGACCGTTATGCGATAGTCGAACCTGAAGACATCGCGAAGATTAAGATCAAGACTACCAAAGCTGTCGATATCGTCGGCTTCGTCGATCGTGATGAGATCCCGACCACGTTTTATGACTCGCCTTATTTTGCTGGTCCTGATGGAGCTGTTTCAGAAAAGCCGTATGCGTTGCTGCGTGAAGTGATGAAGCAGACGGGGAAGATCGCAGTGGGGAAAGTCGTGCTGCGCGATCGTGAAGATCTCGTCGCGGTGTTTCCACACGAGGACGGTCTCGTGTTGCAGAAGCTTCACTACCCGCACGAGCTTCGCAAGATGGAAGACGTGCCGGATCTCGAAGGCGTGCAGAATCTCGACGCCAGCAAGCTCAACAAGAACGAGTTGAAACTCGCGACCACGCTGGTGCAGGAAATGGCGACGACGCTTTCCGAGATCGACACTGCTGACGCGTATCACACTGCGCTTCGCAGTTTGATCGATTCGAAGATTCAAGGCGGAGAGCTGGCGGAATTTGAGGTTGAGGAAGTTCCGAGACTTGATATTATGAGCGCGCTGAAGAAGAGTTTGCAGGCGTCGAATCGTAAGCCGATGGTGAAGGCGCCGGCAGCTTCAGCAGCGAAGAAGAAGCCGCAGATCACGCTGGTGAAACCGCGTGCTGCCAAGAAGCGAAAAGTCGGGTAGCGCCACAAAAAAGCACAAGAAATCTCGTGAAAGCTTTGTGCTTTTTTGAGGCTGGAATTTGATGAAAGACACAAGCCCGAAGGTAATCTCGTTTCCCTCACCTGTCCCGTCAAAGGCAGATTACCAACGTGTCAAATCTTCTTACACCGTCAAAGAAATCAAGCAGCTTTTCGGTCTGAGCGAGAAGACGATTCG
>DATELP010000035.1:0-6302 GCA_035276425.1 Pyrinomonadaceae bacterium | reverse complement strand
TGCCGGCTCGACTGCGATTTGGGACGCGGTCTGGGCCACATCGGAAGAGTTGATCAGCGCTTCGGCCGAGAACACGCGCCGGGCCATCATCCTGCTTACTGACGGCGACGACACCAGCAGCCGGATGAAGATTCAAGACGCTATCGAGCGCGCGCAAAAAGCCGACGCGTTGATTTACGCAATCGGTATCGGCGACCGTTATACGTTCAATGTCAACGAAGGATCACTGCGAAAGATCGCAGAAGCCACGGGCGGCCGTGCTTATTTTCCCCACCACGAACGCGACCTCAACGATGCCTTTACCCAGATTCAACGGGACTTGCGCGAGCAGTACCTCGTCGCTTACTCGCCGAGCAACAAGAACCGCGATGGCTCATACCGGCGCATCGAAATTCAGTTGGTCAACCCAACGCTGCGCCAGCAAAACCTCAAACTGAACTATCGCAACGGCTATTTCGCCAAGACGGCGACCCCGGAAACGCCGGGTAAAAAGCGCGGTCAGGACTAGTTTTTACGACGTCCTTTTCGCTCGTAAAATCCCGTAAACTATCGCAGTGACAAGGTTTCGTTAAACCTGTTATACTCCTTCCCGCCAGCGTGTCTTCTGGTTCCAGAACTCCCGCACTCCAACTGGTCCTCCCGAGGTAATTTCTCTAAGTCGTTCGGATAAGCGAACATAAATGTCCACCAGCACCTCAGACCGGGGCCGAGTACTGATCGTCGATGACGACCAGCGGATTCTCGATCTTCTGGTTGAACTTCTCGAACTCGAAGGTTATGAAGTCGCCGGTGCCGCCGATGGCGCTGAAGGTCTCGATCTGGCGCATTCATTCGGTCCGGACGTGGTCGTCAGCGACGTCGTGATGCCGGTTGTTGGCGGACTCGAGCTTTGCCGCCGGCTGAAGGAAGATCCGCGGACGGCTTACGTTCCCGTGCTTCTGATCAGCGGCATTCGCAAGGCGAACGACGCGGGCATGGAAGGACTCTACGCAGGCGCGGACGATTATCTCGATCTTCCCTTTCGCAACGAAGAACTGTTCGTTAAAGTCGCGCGGCTGGTCGAACGTCATCGCATCGGCAAGGCGATTCGTGAGAGCGAGGCGCGTTATCGCGAACTCTTCGAAAACGCCAACGACATCATCTACACTCACGATCTCCAGGGCAACTTCACCTCGCTGAATCGCAGCGGCGAACGCATCACCGGCTACTCGCGCGAAGAAACGATGCGGATGAACGTCGCCGACGTGATCGCGCCCGAGTATCTCGATCTCGCGCGCGAGATGATCGCGCACAAAGCAGCCGAACACGTTTCCACTGTTTACGAGATCGACATCATCTCGAAAAAGGGCCGCCGGGTGCGGCTGGAAGTCAGTACGCGGTTGATCTTTCGCGATGGAAAACCGGTTGGCGTGCAGGGCATCGCGCGCGATCTCACGGAACGAAAGTATTCAGAAGAAGCATTGCGCGAGACGCAGGCGTTCTTCAACAGTTTTATGGACAACAGTCCCGCCGTGGCTTTCATGAAAGACCACACGGGACGCTACGTTTACGTCAACAAACCTTTCGAACGGTTATTCGGCCAGGATCTCAACTTTCTCAAAGGCCGCATGAGTTTCGATTGGCTGCCTCCCGCAACCGCCGCTGCAACTCACGAGCACGATCTGAAAGTTCTCAACGGCGGTCAGCCCGAACAGATCGTCGAAACGATTCCGACCGAGGACGGCACGCCGCATCATTGGCTGGTCTTCAAGTTTCCCACTGACGACGCTTCGGGTAACAAGTACGTCGCGGGCGTAGGCGTTGACATCACGGAACGACGGCGTGCGGAAGAAGCGTTGGCCCAACAAGCCCAGCGCGAGGGCATGATTCACCGCATCTCGCAGGCCATCCGTTGTTCGCTCGATAGTCACGAGATTTACAAGACCGCGGTACGCGAGCTGGGTTCGTATCTCGCCGTGGATCGTTGTTCGTTGTTCATGCGAGACGCTCGCGGGCGCTGCGCGATGAACGTCGCCGAGTATCACTCGGAAGGCGTGCAACCGGCAGCGTCAGATTTTGCGCTGTCACATCTTCAGGCGCTGATCAAAGCACTCGACGAAACGGGCGTGTTGCCTTTCACGGACGCCGCAAACGATCAGAGGATCGCCGATCTCTACCGCAACATCCTTTCCAAAGCAGACGTGAAGTCGATCATGTACGTGGCGATCAGAGTCGGCGACGATGTTCCGGCTGCTTTTGCGTTGTCGACCACGAAGCACCTAAGAGAGTGGACCGAAGCAGACATCGCGATGGCCAAAGCCGTGGCAGACCAAACGGGAATCGCGATTCGCCAAGCGGAGCTTTATCAAAAGGCCGAGAGCACTTCGATTCGTGAGGCGCTGGTGAACCGTTTGACGACCGCGATTCGCGCGTCGTTGCGAATGCCGGAAGTGATCAGCACGGCCACTCGCGAACTGGGCCGCGCGCTTGCGGCGTCGCGAGTTCATGTCTTTCTTTCCGTCAGTGAAGAAATCGGCTCGCCGTTGGAGCATGAGTATCTCGAAGCAGACGTGAAGAGCATCAGGCCGATGCCGATCGGCGACGATCATCCGATTGGCCGCCGGCTCTCGACTTCGAACGAGCCGTTGATCATCGACGACGCGTTGAACTTCGAAGATGAATCGTTTGTGTTGCGTGAATACGTTCGCATACACGCGGAGAAACTGAACATTCGCTCGCAAATCAATTACCCGCTGATCGTCAAGGGACAGTTTCGCGGCGTGTTGAGCATTCACCAAACGGATCGTATTCGCCGTTGGACCGAAGATGAAGAGATGCTGGTTGAAGCGCTCGCCGAGAGACTCTCGATCGGTATCGGACAGGCCGAGTTGTTTGAAATGGTCGCGCGCGGCAAGACTGAATGGGAAACGACGTTTGACGCGATGTCTGACGGCATTTTCATCTTCGATCGCGGCGGTGAACTGAAGCGCGTGAATCGTGCGGGTGCGGCAATGGAAGCTGTTCACCCACGCTTGCTGCTGGGCCGCAAGTGTTGCGACATCCTGCGTACGAGTGAAGAAGACGAAGCGTGCGTGGTTGAAAAGGCGATTGAAACGGGTCACAGCGTGACGATCGAGATCACGCCGTCGCGTTTGAATCGTCCTTTGCTGGTGTCGATCGAACCGGTGCTTGATGAAACCAGCAAGACGTTGGCTGTGGTCTGCACGGCGCGCGACCTTTCCGAATTGCGCAAAGTCGAAGCTGTGGCTCGCGAACACCAATCGTTGCTGAACAACATTCTCGAGAGTGCTCGTGAATCGATTTACGCGGTTGACCCCGAAGGTAATTTCAAGTGGTGCAACACGGCGACTTTGCAGGGTCTCGGTTTTCAACGTCACGAATTTATCGGCCGGCCGTTGCTCGATATGGTTTACGAGGGCGATCGCGAACTCGTCCACGAAAAACTCGTCGCGGCCTTGACGGGTGTGCCGCAAACTTACGAGATGCGTTACTTCTCGCACGATGGCCGTTTGCGTCATGCGCGCGTGGACAATTCACCGCTCGTCGTTGAAGGCAAAACTACCGGCGTTCTCGGAATTGCTCGCGACATCACCGAGCAGAAAGAAGAACGCGAACGTGCGGCGCGTGCTGACAAGTTGCGCGCGTTGGGCCAACTCGCATCCGGCGTCGCGCACGATTTCAACAACTCGCTCGCGGCAATACTCGGGCGCGCGCAACTGCTGCGCCGTCAAGTAACCGATACGGCGCTCGTGCGCAATCTCGACATCATTCAAACCGCCGCGGAAGACGCGGCCGCGACAGTTCGACGTATCCAGACGTTTGCACGTAAGTCGCCGGTTAAAGAATTTGAATTGCTCGACGTCGGCAGTCTGTTGAACGACTCGATCGAGATCACACGCACGCGTTGGGAAAACGAGGCACGGCTGCGCGGTCTCGAATACCAGGTCCGGCTTGAAGCCGAGGCGGGTCACAACGCTTATGGTAGTGCGTCTGAATTGCGCGAAGTTTTCGTGAATCTGATCGTGAACGCTGTGGACGCAATGCCGCGTGGCGGAAAGCTCTTCATCATGTGCCGCCGCAAAGACGATCGGCTACAGCTCAAGTTCAGCGACAACGGGATGGGAATGCCCGAAGAAGTGCGAACGAAGATCTTCGAACCGTTTTTCTCGACCAAGGGCGTACACGGCACAGGTCTCGGTTTGTCGGTCAGCTACAGCATTATCGAACGGCATGAAGGATCGATGAGTGTTGAGTCACAACCGGGCAGCGGCACCACTTTCACTATCGACTTGCCGGCGGCGATTCCCGAACCAACTTTTGACGACGTTGAGATCCAGTCTGATGAAATTGCACAGCTTCGAATTCTCGTGTGCGATGACGAAGCGCCGGTTAGAGAAACGCTTGCCGAGATGCTCGTGGCGGTGAATCACAAGGTTGAGTTAGCGGGTAGCGGTCAGGAAGCTGTGGAGAAACTGCGGCAAGGAGAATATGACTTCGTGTTCACGGATCTCGCGATGCCCGAGATGGACGGCTGGGAAACCGCGCGCCTGATTCGCAAGGGCTGGCCCAACGTTCGCATCATTCTCGTAACCGGCTATGGTCCAACCACCGCGCCGCCAAACGGCGAAGAGGATCTAGTCGATGCGATCATCGGTAAACCTTTCGATTTTACGCAGGTCGGCTCGACCCTCAACGCGTTGGCGCGTCAGCTCCAACCAGTTAGTTAAAATTCATTATTCCCGCACTCGCGGTAAACCCAACTCCGAATCCCACCACGATCGCCGGACCAGACCATTCGCCTTTTTCCGCCAGCATGAAGCCGGTTGAGGCGCTGGAAAGATTTCCGTACTGTTGCAGGACTTTGTAAGAACCGTGAACCTTTTCCGATTCAGGGTTCAGGTCGAGTTGAGAACAAACGCCGTCGAGAATCTTCTTGCTGCCGGTGTGGATCAAACAATCGTCGACTTCCTGAATGTCTGACACTGGCGAGTCGGGATGTTGCAGCACGTTCTTGACGGTCGTCACTGCGTAGTGCGCGCCGCGCGCGGGCACGCTCGGCTGCATGAAATACTGTGGGCGTCCTTTTAAGAACGGATGCGAACTGTTGCTGACCATCGTCAACAGATTCATGTCGTTCGGCTGGTCGTTGGTCAAATGGGAAATTGGTCCGAACGCGGGCTTTCCTTCTTCAGTGCCCACGAGCAAAGCCACCGCGCCGTCGCCGAAGAGCATCGACTGGACCACGAAGGTGGTGTCCAACCGTTGTTGCTCGAAGCTTTCGGCATCGAGCTTCCCGTCTTTCCGCAATCTCAAGAGCTCGCGGTAACCAGAGTATTCATCCCGCAGCAACGGAGCAACGTACGGTGTGTGCGATTCGGACATCACCACGATCGCGAGTTTGTTGGGGTTCGCCGCCAGGTACCACTGGGCGACTTCAATAGATTTCAACAACACAGAACAGCCCTGCGCTTGCATGCTGACTGTGCGCAACGACCGGGAGAGTATCCCGTGCGTTTTACCCATGATTTCTGAAGCCAGGCAAGGCAGCATTTGATCCGGTGTATTGGTCGCTGCCACCAGCAAACCGATGCGATTTGGATCGCCGCCCCACTCCTCAATGCAGCGTCGCGTCGCGGCCACGCCGAGGTCGGTAGTGGAACTGGTTGCTAGTTTTGGTTTGCCAGAAAGGAACTCGGGGTAGTTGTCGAGGACCGAGTATCGTTGATCGACGCCAAGAGCGCCGATTGTGTTGATAAGCTCCGGGGAGAGCTTGTGCATCAGGCTGCCCACCAACTCCGATGTCCGGATGACATTCCGAGGCACCGAAGTCGCTGCTGATAACAGGTTAATCATTGTCGTTTTTTTCTCTCCAACAAGAGGGAGGGTTGCCGCACCCGACCGGCTTGTTCAATTTCTAGTTCAGTTTTTTGGATTACAAGTCCCGTGCCGCAGAGACGTGGTTCGTGTGTATTTACGCTAAAGTCTTTAGTTGAGACATTTAGCTACTACAGGCCCGGTGATGCGTAATCAAGCGCGATAGTACCTGTTTTTGGATACCCGTTAACCACGAACCTGTACTTGATCGCTATTGCTAGGATTTTGCAACACAGCGCGCGACAGGGCATTGACACGCTGATATACACATGGCTAAAGGGTATTCATTGGCCGGGCTTTGCACAAATACTAGAAAACACAGGGGGTTATTTGTGCAGACGTGGTGAGTTTTTGTGCAGACGGTTAAAGCGGCTTAGCCTTCGGTGTCGAAGTCGTCGTCCGGCGGCTCTGCTCCCGCAGATTTTATC
>DATELP010000034.1:0-32381 GCA_035276425.1 Pyrinomonadaceae bacterium | reverse complement strand
TAGGTCCTATAGGTCTTATAGGAATAGGTCCTATAGGTCTTATAGGAATAGGTCCTATAGGTCTTATAGGAATAGGTCCTATAGGTCTTATAGGAATAGGTCCTATCGGTCCTATATGACCTATATTGCTTTGAAGACCTATAATGCTCTGCCCATGCGCTTCCTAATACTGCTTCTGATAGTTCTTTTAGCTTCTCCGCTTCAGGCCCAGACGGATCTCAGCAAACAACCCACGCTCTACGTCGTCGCTTACGCACACCTCGACACGCAATGGCGTTGGGAATATCCACGTGTGATCAACGACTACATCCCGAAGACCATGCACGACAACTTCGCGCTCTTCGAGAAGTATCCGCATTACGTCTTCAACTTCAGCGGCGCCAACCGTTATCGCATGATGAAAGAATACTGGCCCGCAGATTACGCGCGCGTGAAGCAATACGTTGCCGCCGGGCGCTGGTTTCCGGCCGGCTCGTCGATGGAAGAGAGCGACGTCAACGTGCCGTCGGCCGAGTCGATCTTTCGCCAGATTCTTTACGGTAATCAGTTCTTCCGGCGTGAGTTTGGCAAAACGAGCGCGGAGTACATGCTGCCCGACTGCTTTGGTTTTCCTGCGTCATTACCGAGCATCCTGGCCCACGCTGGAATCAAAGGCTTCTCGACACAGAAGTTGACGTGGAACTCCGCGAACGGGATTCCGTTCAACGTTGGCTGGTGGCAAGGGCCGGACGGACGCGGCGTGATCGCGGCGTTGAATCCCGGCAGTTACGGTGGGCAGATCCGGGAAGACATCAGTCGCAGTCCGGTGATTGCGAATCCGAACGCGCGCAACAATCCGGTTGATTGGCCGGCGAGGGTGCAGCGCAATGGCAAAGTCAGCGGACTGTTCACTGACTATCACTACTACGGCACTGGCGACACAGGTGGTTCGCCGCGTGAAGATTCCGTGCGCATGATGGAAACGATCGTTTCCCGCAATGACGGACCGTTGAAGGTCGTGTCTGCGACTGCTGAAGAGATGTTTCTAAACATACGTCCCGATCAAATCAAGGGTCTGCCGCGATATGAGGGAGATCTTTTGTTGACGGATCATTCCGCGGGCTCGATCACGTCGCAGAGTTATCAGAAGTATTGGAATCGTCAGAACGAACTGCTCGCCGACGCGGCTGAGAAGGCGTCGGTCGGCGCGGCGTGGCTCGGCGCGCGCGTGTATCCGCAGCAGCGGCTGAACCATGCGTGGACGCTCGTGATGGGTGGGCAGTTTCACGACATCCTGCCCGGAACGGCGACGCCGAAGGCGTTTGAGTTTTCGTGGAATGACGATGTGATCGCGTTGAATCAGTTTGCGAGTGTGTTGACGAGTGCGACGGAGGGCATTGCGGCGGGATTGGACACGCAGACGAATGGCGCGGCGATCGTTGTTTACAATCCGCTTAATATCAAACGTGAAGACGTGGTGGAAGCGGCGGTTCCGGTTTCCGGCGGGCCTGTTAGAGTTGTTGGACCGGATGGGCGTGAAGTGCCGTCGCAGGTAGTTGGTGAGAAGTTATTGTTCCTGGCAAGAGTTGGCTCGGTCGGTTACGCAGTTTACGACGTTGAGTTAGGGCGTGAAGCGTCCCAGGCGACGAGCTTAAAAGTTACCGATTCATCGCTTGAGAATGGACGTTATCGCGTGGAGTTGAATCGTGATGGAGATGTGGCGAGCATCTTTGATAAGAAACTGAATCGCGAATTGTTGGAGGCGCCGTTGCGGCTCGCGCTCAAGAACGACACACCCGCGGAGTGGCCCGCGTGGAACATGGACTGGAGCGATCAGCAGAAAGCGCCGCGTGCTTACGTCAGTGGACCAGCGCAGATTCGTGTCGTCGAGAATGGTCCGGTGCGCGTCGCGATCGAAGTGGTGCGCGAGACTGAAGGTTCGAAGTTTCAACAGACCGTTCGCCTGGCCGCGGGCGACGCCGGTAATCGTGTCGACTTTGGCAACGTGATCGAGTGGAAGACGAGTAATGCGAATCTAAAAGCCACGTTTGCGCTTACCGCCGCAAACGCGAAAGCAACGTATAACGAGGGAATCGGCACGATCGAACGCGGCAACAACGACGCGCGAAAGTTTGAAGTGCCGTCACATCAATGGTTCGACCTCACCGACAAGAGCGGTTCTTTCGGCGTCACGATTCTTTCCGATTGCAAGTACGGTTCGGACAAACCTGACGACAAGACGCTTCGTTTGACGTTGCTGCGCACGCCGGGCATTGGCCCACGCGCAGGCTACGCGGATCAGTCAACACAGGACTGGGGCCGGCATGAGTTCGTCTACGGTCTTGCTTCACACAGCGGCGATTGGCGTCGAGATCAAACAGACTGGCACGCGCAGCGTTTGAATCAACCGCTCATTGCCTTCGAGAGTTCGAAACACCCGGGCCGCGCGGGGAAGAGATTTTCGATCGTGAAAACAAACACGGATCGCGTTCGCGTGCTCGCGCTGAAGAAGGCGGAAGATACTGACGAAGTGATCGTGCGCATCGTTGAACTCGACGGCCGCGCGGCGCCGAACGTGCGAATCTCGTTTCCTTCGTCGGTGATCGCCGCACGTGAAGTGAACGCGCAGGAGTTGCCAGTCGGAAAGGCGACAATAGTTAAAGGTCAGCTCGTAACAAGTCTCGCGAAATACCAACCACGCACATTCGCCGTAAAGCTTGCGCCACGATCCGTCAAAATCCCCACGCCGCAATCGAGCACTATTTCTCTCTCTTACGATCTCGCAGTTGCGACCCGTGACGGGGAAAGGATCAGAGCCGGATTCGACAGAGAAGGTTCTGCGCTGCCAGCCGAGCTGCTCCCGCGCGAAATCGCATACGGCGGCATAACCTTCAAAATGGCGAATGGAAATGCAAACGCGCTCGTTCCCCGCGGGCAAAGCATCTCGATTCCCACCGGCGTGCGCAAGCTTTATGTTCTTGCAGCGTCAATCGGAGCGGATGAAAAAGTAAGCTTTCGCGTCGGTAACGAATCGAAAGACGTGACGATCCACAGCTGGAACGGTTTCATCGGACAGTGGGACAACCGCCAGTGGAAACGAACTGAAGTCCAGGTTCCGCCACGCACGCCGCCACCCGACATTCCGCCCGACATCGCCGCGGTCCTGCAACGTTCGCGCACGCGCGTCGATCCTTACGGCCGGATGACCGGCATCACACCCGGTTTCATCAAACGCGCGCCGCTCGCGTGGTTCGCGTCGCACCATCACACTGCGGCCGGCACAAACGAAGCGTATGCTTACTCGTATCTGTTTGCTTACGAGATCGACGTCCCGGCAAATGCGACAACGTTGACATTGCCAAACAACGAGCAGATTCGCATCATGGCAATCACAGGCTCGAACGAAGTGCAACGCGTAAAGCCCGCGCGCGAACTCTACCGGTTATGAGCGCTCTTTCATTAAAAGGAATTCGCAAATCGTTTGGTCCAACCGTGGCGCTCGACGGTGTGGACCTCGAACTCCGCCCTGGCGAAGTACACGCCCTCATCGGCGAAAACGGCGCCGGCAAAAGCACGTTGATGAACGTCATCGCCGGCTCGCTAAAACCCGACAACGGCCAAATGCAAATCGACGGACACGCTTTTTCGCCCACGAGTCCGCTCGATGCACGCACACACGGCATCGCGCTCATCCACCAGGAATTGTCTTTGTGTCCGCATTTATCCGTGGCCGAAAACGTGCTCATGGGAATCGAATCGGCGCGCTTCGGCTGGCTTGATCGCGACAAACTACTTACGCGCACAAGCGAAGTGCTGCGCACGTTTCATCACGCAGACATCCATCCGGAAAAACGCGTCGGCGATCTGCCCGTCGCCGCCCGACAGATCGTCGAGATCTCGCGCGCACTCGCCGCACGTGCGCGCATAATCCTGATGGACGAGCCAACCAGCAGTCTGCAACGCGACGACGTCGCGAATCTCTTCACGCTGATTCGCAAGCTCAGCTCCGAAGGAATTTCCGTCATCTACATCAGTCACTTTCTCGAAGAGGTGCGCCAGATCGCCGGCACGTTCACCGTGTTGCGTGACGGCCGCAGCGTGGCGACCGGCGCGATCGCAAACACCAGCGACGACGAACTGATCGCCAAAATGGTCGGACGCGCGCAACAGAACCTGTTTCCCGAACGCCACAGTAATAACACCACGCACGAAACGATTCTTGAAGTACGAAACCTCGCCGCGCCGCCGTTATTAAAAGACGCCACTTTCGATCTGCGACGCGGCGAAATACTCGGCATCGCCGGACTGATGGGCTCTGGCCGCACGCCGTTGTTGCGCGCCATCTTCGGTCTCGAAGCGCCGGAAAGCGGCAGCGTCTCGGTCAACAAACGTGCGCTACCGAGCGGACGCGCGACGCCCGCTATGCGTTTAATAGAAGGGCTCGGCTATCTCAGCGAAGATCGCAAAGGCGACGGTTTGACGTTGAACCAATCGTTGTCTGACAACGTGACGGTTACGAAGTTTGACACTTGCTCGCGTTGGGGCTGGCTCGATCTTTCGTCGCAACGCCGGCAAGCGGAGCGGCTCGTCAACGCGCTCAAGATCAAAACGCGCAACGTGCAACAGCCGGTCGGATCGCTCTCGGGCGGTAACCAGCAAAAGGTGATCGTTGCGCGGTTGCTTCATCAGGACGCCGACGTGCTGCTGCTCGACGAACCGACGCGCGGTATCGACATCGGCAGTAAAGCGCAGGTTTACGAAACGATCGCCGCGTGTGCCGCGCAGAACAAAGCCGTGCTGATGGTCAGTTCGTATTTGCCGGAACTGTTCGGCATGTGTGATCGTCTCGCGGTGATGAGCCGTGGCACGCTTTCTGAGGTGCGAGCGATCGATCAATGGACACCAGAAAGCGTGTTAGCCGCGGCGGTGGGAAGCGGGGATAAAAACAGATGAAATTAGGAATCCTGGTTGGCACAAGAACTCATCAATAATTCTCCGCGAACTTTTCGCGCGCCGGGGCGGGTCAATCTGATCGGCGAACACACGGACTATAACGACGGCTTCGTGATGCCGGCGGCGATCGACTTTTCTGTGTTCGTGCGCGTGTGGCCGCGCGAAGATCGCAAGCTTCACATCCGCTCAGAAAACTTTAATGACGAAATAGAATTCGATCTCGACGAGCCGAATCCCGTGCCGTGGAGTCACTGGAGCGATTACGCAGTCGGCGTCGCGGTGATGCTCGAACGTGCGGGACATCGTTTGCACGGCGCATACTTGCACATCCGTGGTGAAGTGCCGGTTGGTTCTGGTTTGAGTTCTTCGGCCGCCGTGGAAGTCGCGACTGCCTGCGCGCTCACGGCGAACTCGGATCTTTCGATAGACAAACGTGAGCTCGCTTTGCTCTGTCAAAAAGCGGAAAACGAATTTGTCGGCGCACGTGTCGGCATCATGGACCAGTTTACGTCGCTGTTTGGTCAGGCGCAGCGCGCGTTATTGCTCGACTGCCGCTCGCTCGAATTCAAGTTGTTGCCGTTGCCTGACACAGTGAAACTGGTTATTTGCAACACGATGGTGAAACATGCGCTCGCGTCGAGCGCTTACAATGAACGCCGCGCGCAGTGCGAAGCGGGCGTGCATCATCTCGCGCAGTTTTTGCCGGAGATAACGGCGCTGCGTGATGTTACGACCGAGCAACTCGAACAGTTCGGCCGCGATCTTCCCGAGGTGGTCTATCGTCGTTGCCGGCACGTGATTGCGGAGAACGCGCGTGTGCTCGCCGCGGCTGAAGCGCTGGAGCAACACGATTTGTACACGTTTGGTGAGTTGATGGGGGCATCGCATCGCAGTCTGCGCGATGATTATGAAGTGAGTAGTTCGGAGTTGGATTTGATGGTTGCACTCGCGAACCGTGTTGAGGGAGTTTACGGCGCGCGAATGACAGGCGGAGGCTTTGGCGGTTGCACCGTGAACCTGGTCGACGCCGGGAATGTAGAACAATTCAAGCAAAGTGTGCCGAGGGACTACGAGCGAATCACCGGATTGAAACCGGAGATCTACGTTTCTGAGCCTTCGGATGGGGCGGAAGAACTCTGATGAAACTGATTATTCTGGCGGCCGGGTACGCCACGCGTCTTTATCCATTGACACTCAATCAGCCCAAGCCGCTTTTGCCGGTTGCGGGTAAACCGATGATCGAACACGTGGTGGACCACGTTGCCGGCATTCGGGACGTCGATCATGCTTATGTGGTGACGAACGCGAAGTTTGTAAGCCACTTTGAAAACTGGGCCAGGTCGTACACGCGTCCCAATCTTCAATTCGGTTTTACGATCGTTAACGACGGCAGCACTGACGACGCAAACAAACTCGGCGCGATCGGCGATCTGCACCTCGTAATGACGAGACATGAGATTGACGACGACATTCTCGTGATCGGCGGCGACAACCTGTTCAGTAACGACCTCGACGAGTTTGGTGTTTACTGCAAACAGAAGAACGCGCCGGTGACGGGCGTGTATGACGTCGGCGACCTTGAAGCGATCAAGAAGTACAACGCGATCGACATTGACGAAGATCAGCGCATCACCTTCTTCGAAGAGAAGCCACAGAATCCAAAGAGCACGCTCACGGGAATCGCGCTTTATTTTTATCCGCAGGCGACGCTGGCTTTGATTCGCCAGTACATCGCTGAAGGAAACAATCCGGACCAACCGGGCCGTCTGGTCCAATGGATGTACTCGCGCGTGCCGTTTTATGTTTGGAAGGTGCCGGGGTTGTGGTATGACGTGGGTTCGATTGAAACGCTCGAAGAGGCGAATCGCGTGTTCGGCGAGCTTAAGTAAGGCCACAAAAAGGCACACAACGGTGGGCATAGTAAAACGGCATTTCGGAAAGACGGACGGTCAGGACGTCAGTCTTTACACGTTGACGAACTCGCGTAGTTTTGAGGTGTCGATAACCAATTATGGTGGCGCGGTTGTTTCGATAAAGGCGCCCGACCGGCACGGGGAGTTCGCGGATGTGGCGTTGGGCTTTGAGACGCTCGAGGAGTATGTCAGGAATCCGCGGTACTTCGGTGGACTGATTGGGCGACATGCGAATCGCATCGCGTTGGGTAGGTTCTCGCTGAATGGTGTTGACTATCAGCTCACGCAAAACAACGGCGTGAATCATCTGCACGGCGGCGCGAAGGGTTTTGACAAGCGGGTATGGAAGGCGGCGGATAAGAGCACGGATGATTCCGCTGCGTTGCATCTTGAATACCTTAGCGTTGATGGTGAAGAGGGTTATCCCGGGAACCTCCAAGCTGAAGTGACGTACACGTTGTCGCCTGAGAACGAACTGGAGATCAATTACGAGGCCACAGCCGACCGCGACACGATCGTAAACCTCACGAATCACGCATACTTCAATCTCGCAGGCGGCGGCAACATCCTGGATCACGAGTTGACGTTGCACGCAGATGCGTTTACGCCGGTGACGAAGGAATTGATCCCTACGGGCGAGATTCAATCCGTGGAAAACACTGTGATGGATTTTCGCCGGAGCAGACCCATTGCGAGCGGCGGCTACGATCACAACTTCGTGCTCAAGGATTACGACGGCTCGCTTCGACCAGCAGTGCGCTTGTACGAACCGAAATCCGGTCGTGTGTTGGAAATACTTACCACCGAACCGGGCATTCAGTTCTACTCAGGAAACTTTTTGGATGGCAGCTTCAGAGGAAAGGGTGGCGTTGCTTACGAGCAGTACGCGGGTTTGTGTCTGGAGCCGCAGCACTTTCCCGACGCACCGAATCACGCGAACTTTCCGAGCACAGTACTGCGCGCGGGCGAGGTTTACAAACACGTTTCCGTTTACCGTTTCTCATGCGACTAATTCTTATCGGTGTTATCAGCGTAATCTGTGGCTTTAACCCAAACGCCACCGCCAAGCGCGAGTTCAAGTTCCAGAACGTGCCCTCGCCAGTCGCAAACGACGCAGCGTCCACGGCCAGGCTCACACTCATCGACGGCAATCTCGACAATGGCAGCGCAGAACTCAACGCTCTGATCGACGGCCGCTTACCAACAGATGAAGACGAACCCGGTGCGAATGTCTATTTCAACGCCGGTAGTTCAGGCGGGCGGTTCAGGATGGACTTGGGCCACGTGATCGAGATCGCGCAAGTACACAGTTACTCCTGGCATCCGAGCAGTCGTGGTCCACAGCTCTACAAGCTCTACGCAGCCGACGGTTCGGAAGAAAATCTCGATCTGAATCCAAAACGCGGCGTCGATCCCGCGACTCGCGGTTGGAAATTCATCACGACCGTGAATACGTTGCCGCAGCAGGGCGAGGACGGCGGCCAGTACGGAGTCAGCGTGACTGACTCAAGCGGCAGCCTCGGAAAGTATCGTTATTTACTTTTCGATTGTTACGTGACGGAGTTGTACGACAACTGGGGCAACACGTTCTACAGCGAGATCGACGTCATCTCGAAGCCTCATACGCCTTGATCGCTTCCTCGTGTCTTAGAGTAAGCCCGATGTCATCCAATCCTTCCAACAAGCAATACCGCTGAAAACTATTGACGCTAAACTGAATCGAAAGTCCGTGTTCATCCGTGATCATCTGTGGCCCAAGATCAACGGTCAATTGATAACCTTCGATTTCCTGCGCCCGCTTCATAATCTCCTCAACAGGCACCGCGATCGGCAGCATTCCGTTCTTAAAACAGTTATTCGCGAATATATCCGCAAACGACGGCGCGATGACGACTCGAAACCCAAACTCGCCGAGCGCCCACGGCGCATGTTCGCGCGACGATCCGCAACCGAAGTTCTTGCCCGCCACGAGTATCGACGCATCCTGGTACCGCGGCTCATTCAACACAAACGACGGGTTCGCTTGACCGTCAGCCAAGTAGCGCCAATCGTTAAAAAGAAACTGCCCAAAACCCGTGCGCTCGATCCGTTTCAAAAACTGTTTCGGAATGATCTGATCGGTATCGACGTTCGCCCGATCGAGCGGCGCAACAACTCCGGTGTGTTTAGTGAAGGGTTTCAAGTTACTTAAACTCCCACTCGCGCACGTCAGTAAAGTGACCTTTGATCGCCGCCGCCGCAGCCATCATCGGACTCACGAGATGTGTGCGCCCGCCGCGTCCCTGGCGTCCCTCGAAATTGCGATTGCTCGTCGAAGCACAGCGCTGACCCGGCTCCAGTATGTCGGCGTTCATGCCCAAACACATCGAACACCCGGCTTCGCGCCACTCGAATCCTGCTTCGCTAAAAATTCGATCGAGACCTTCACGTTCCGCAGCGCGCTTCACTTCCTGCGAACCCGGCACGACCATCGCATTCACGGACGAATTGATTTTGTAGCCCTTCACCACACGGGCCGCCGCGCGCAGATCTTCGATTCGCGCGTTCGTACACGAACCGATGAACGCGCGATCGATCGCGATGTCCTGAATGCTGGTGCGCGGTGCGAGCGCCATGTATTCGAGCGCGCGTTCCGCAGCCTGGCGATCCGTTGAGTTTGTTGCGTCGGCGGGATCGGGAACGTGGCTCGTCACCGGAACGACCATGCCCGGACTCGTGCCCCACGTTACAAATGGTTCGAGTCGCGCGGCATCGATCTCAACAGTGGCGTCAAACACCGCATCGTCATCAGTCACAAACGTGCGCCAGTGACTCACTGCCTTGTCCCACTGCTCGGGCGCAAGCCGGCGACCTTGCAAATACGCGAACGTGGTTTCATCAGGCGCGATCATGCCCGCGCGCGCGCCGGCTTCGATGCTCATGTTGCACAGCGTCATGCGGCCTTCCATCGAAAGCGCACGCACTGCTTCGCCAGCGTACTCGATCGCGTATCCGGTCGCGCCGTCAGTCCCGATCTTGCCAATGATGCCGAGCGCGAGATCCTTCGCGGTGACGCCTTCGGGCAACGCGCCCGTGGTGTGTACTTTCATTGTGCGCGGTTTGTTTTGCGGCAGGCACTGCGTTGCGAGTACGTGTTCGACTTCACTCGTGCCGATACCAAACGCGAGTGCGCCAAACGCGCCGTGCGTGCTCGTGTGGCTGTCGCCGCAGACGATCGTCATGCCCGGTTGCGTGAGACCGAGTTCGGGACCGATGACGTGTACGATGCCTTGTTCGGGCGAGTGAATGTCAAACAGTTCGATGTTGAACTCTTTGCAGTTGTGCCGCAGTGCTTCGACTTGGTTGGCCGCGACTGCGTCGACAATCGGCAGGCTGCGATCGGTTGTCGGCACGTTGTGGTCCACCGTACCGAAAGTCAGATCGGGACGGCGAACAGTGCGGCCCGCCTGCCGCAGACCAGCAAACGCCTGGGGAGACGTGACCTCGTGAATGAGGTGCAGATCGATATAAAGCAGCGCCGGCTCGCCGTCCACCTCACGAACGACGTGCGCTTGCCACAGTTTGTCGAATAGGGAAGGCATTAGTATCAGAAACCCACCGACGATGTCGGTGGTACTTTCATATCTAACCTACAACTGGGCAGGTAGGATATTAAATCCCACCGACTGAGGTCGGTGGTACTTCATACGCAACCTAAACTGCGTGATACGCGTGGCGCATGTCGGCGATTTCGGTCACGGCTTCGCAGACCAGGTCGCCAATCTCACTCGTGCTCGCGAGATAGCCGCCGGTGCCCGAAGCGATGTCCGGTGTGCGATAGCCGGCTTCGAGCACGTGCTGAATCGCGGTCTCGATGTCCGTCGCTTCCTGGTCCAGTCCCGCCGAGTGGCGCAACATCATCGCCGCCGACGCGATCGCGCCGCAAGGATTCGCAATACCCTGACCCGCGATGTCCGGCGCCGAACCGTGTACGGGTTCATAAAGCCCGACTTCCCCACCGATCGTCGCCGAAGCAAGCATGCCAAGCGAACCGGCAATCACTGCCGCCTCGTCGGAGAGAATGTCGCCAAACAGATTCTCGGTCAACACGACGTCAAACCGTCGCGGATTCACCATCAAGTGCATCGCGCACGCATCAACATAAACATGGTCCAACGTGACATCCGGATAATCACGCGAGACCCGCACGACCGTCTGCCGCCAGAGTTGCGACGTCTCGAGCACGTTTGCCTTATCAACCGAAGTGACTTTCCCGCGCCGCCCACGCGCTGCTTCGAAAGCAACACGCGCGATGCGTTCGATCTCTTCGACCGAATAACTCATCGTGTTAACCGCAACACTCGATTCAGTAATCCCACGCGGCTCGCCGAAGTACAACCCGCCCAGCAACTCGCGCACAATCAAAATGTCCGCGCCTTCAATCACATCCAAACGCAACGGCGAGCAACCCGCAATCGCTGAGTAAGAAAGCGCCGGACGAAGATTCGCATAACCACCCAACGCACGCCGCAGTAACAAAAGCCCCGCTTCCGGGCGCTGGTTCGGCGGCAGCCGGTCGTATTCAGGTGCGCCGACTGCGCCGAGCAGCACCGCGTTGCCGGCCAGGCACGCATCGAGTGTTTTCGTCGGCAACGGCGATCCAAACTCGCGAATCGCCACGCCGCCTATGGCATGTGCTTCAAACTCAAACCGGTGACCGTGAATATTCGCCACTGTTTGCAGCACGCGAACCGCTTCCACCGTGACCTCTGGTCCAATTCCGTCGCCTGGTAAAACCGTAACCTTGAATCGCATGGTTAACCTCAAGCCGCCACGCAGGCAGCAGTGCTCAGTAAAGAGATCAAATCCTGGTCGTAAATTCGTTTCTTCTTGTCCGCCAAATCCGTGAACCTCTGGTACGCCGCATCGAGCTCGTTTGAGCTAACTTCGAATCCCAACTCCGCGTAACGCAGCGACAGCGCATGGCGCCCGGAATGCTTACCGAGCACGAGCGAATTCGCCGTCACACCGACTGATTCAGGCGTCATGATCTCATAGCAAAGCGGATTGTTGATGACGCCGTGTTGATGAATGCCGGCCTCGTGCGCAAACGCATTGCGGCCGACGATCGCCTTATTCGGTTGCACGTCGAACCCGACGATGCTCGAGAGTAACTGACTAGCCGGATAAAGTTCAGTGGTGACGATTCCGGTTTCAAAAGGCAAACGATCCGCGCGCACGTGCAACGCCATCACGATCTCTTCCAACGACGCATTCCCCGCACGTTCGCCAATCCCGTTAATCGTGCATTCAACCTGCCGCGCGCCTGCTTCAAACGCCGCCAGACTGTTCGCCACCGCGAGTCCGAGATCGTTATGGCAGTGAACACTGACGATTACGTCTCTGTCTCGCACGACTCGCTCGCGTACCTGCTGGACCAAACGCGCCATCTCCGGCGGCGTCGTGTAACCAACAGTGTCCGGCACGTTCAGCACCGAAGCGCCGGCATCAACCGCCACATCGAGCACGTCGCAAAGGTAGTCGATGTCGCTGCGCGTAGCGTCTTCGGCTGAAAACTCGACATCCTCAGCGTAATCGCGCGCCCGGCTAACAGCCGCGCGAGTCATCTCGATCACCTCAGCACGCGACTTCTTCAGTTTGTGTTCGAGGTGAATGTCAGACGTGGCGCAGAAGGTGTGGATTCGTGGATGCGCCGCACGCGCCAACGCTTCAGCCGCACGCGCGACGTCCTGTTCGGCAGTGCGACACAGCGCAGCGACCTTAACGTCCCGACACTGCGTGGCAACCGCTCGTACCGCGGCAAAATCGCCTTCCGACGCGATCGGAAATCCGGCTTCGATGATGTCGACGCCGAGCTCCTCGAGCTTCTCCGCCATCCTGACTTTCTCGCGCAGGTCCATCGAACAGCCCGGTGACTGTTCGCCATCGCGCAAGGTGGTGTCGAAGATGCTGATTCTGGGCATTGGGGATTCCTCCTGTGGGCAAGGAGGGAATGCTACGGTCGGTTGGGCCAAGAGTCAAAGCTATTATCTTTATAGAAAGATAAAAAGTTCTTATCCGCAGATTGCGCAGATTACACAGAAAAAACTCTGCGTAATCTGTGGATGGTTTTACTTGCCGGGGACTTGCGCGATGACGCGCGCGTATTCCTCGAACTGGCCCGTGTAGTAGAGCCGGGTCAGGTCCTTTTCGAGTTGATTCTGTTGGGTTTGGCGTAGGCGGGCGCGGATCTCGCGGAAGATTTTTTCCTTCAGCCAGTAGCCGTGATCGTAACGTTCGCCGATGGCTGAAGCGGAGGCAAGCTTGTCGATCTCGGGTGTTGTCAGTCCCCGACGCCACGCAGCGCGATACACCGTCAGCGCTTCCTGAAACGACTGATTCGAGATCTGCGTAAAGTATTCGTTGAGACCTTTCCAGCCTTCTTTGTGAATGTCGAACAGCGGCACGACGTCCGGATGCGGATTACTCGCGGAACGGTAATCAAGCAGCGACACGCGCAGATCGATCGTGCGATCGCCATCGTAGTCGTACTCGATCGTGTCGAGAAAACCGTTGTTGTCCGTGTCGGTGTACTTCACGACCTCTTCAACGCGTGGCGCGATCGGCCGTGGCGAAGGCGTCTTGTTGCCACCGTGAAATTCGCCGTTTTTGTCGACGGTCCATGCGCCCCACTCCGCGCCCGCGAGATGCAGCTTCCGATCGAACACGCCGACATAGAGCTTGCCGCCGCCGGAATTGTCTTCGTCAAACTCGCCACGGTCGCCCAGTGAATCAGCCTGCGGGTGACCGGAGATGCCCGGTTTTTCGTTGGGTCCGGCCATCGCCAACTCGGCGTAGTTGCTACGGCGCCACTTCTTCGTCGAATACAGATCGATCTCCTTTGGACCACCGAACCCGTGCATCGGGTAGTACATCTCCACGCGTTCCCAGCGATGATCGTCGTCGTCTTCGTCAAACACGAAATACATCGAGCCCCAGCGCGCGTTGAAGAAGCTGTCGAAGCTCTTCTCGTGCGGCATGTAAATCAGCTCGTCAATCTGCCGCCAGTTGTTCCACTGAAAACATTGATCGAACTTCGGATTGCCTTTCAGCGCCGGATACTTGTGTACGAATTGCCGATACGGAATCCCCGGACCACCCGCACCGCGCAACGACATGTCGTAATCCGTCTCGTTGCCTTTGGTTGAATCGTTGTCGACGTCGAAAGTGGCAAACGCTTCGTTGAGAACGCCGGAAAGGTTTGTTTTGTCCTTGTCGAGCGGCGGCACGGGATCGAGCCAACGGATGGCCATCTCGCTCGCGCCGTCTTTGTCCAGGTCGAAGAAAGCAAACGGGTTTTCCCAGTTGAGACGCGGATCCGGCAGCGACTGCGGCGGCCGGTGAACTTTCAGAAAAACAGCGTCGCCGTTGTAATCGGGAAGCCAATCGGTAACGCCGGTGTAGCCCCAGTTGTCGTTGTCGAAATCAAACTTGGTCCAATCGAGCCAGCCGAGCACGCCGTCTTTCTCGACGTCGATGAACACCATCCAATGTGAACTGCCGGGATCCCACTTGCCGTTGGACCACTCGCGCGCCTGGGTGGCGAAGGCTTGCAGATCGGCGCGGCCGTCGCCGTCGTTGTCGGCCCACTTGATGTTGATGTCGAGTACGCTGTCGTAAATGCCGTCGCCGTTCTTGTCGATCTGCATGACGTCCGCGACTTGATCGCCGCGAGTGTCGGTCGGGAGCATGTCGCCGTTTTCGTCGAGCCAGCGGACGCGTTTGCCGTTCCACCAGCGCTCGAGGATGTCTGGTTTGCCGTCGTTGTTGATGTCGAGACGAACGATTTCGTCGTCAGGCGTGGTTGATTTGAGCGCTGTTTTGCGCAGATCTCCGTCCATAGAAAAGACGGAGGGAAAAGTAAAAAGGCAGAATATCAAGGCGAGCATGTCGGGGGCTTATAGCATCTCGCGTTTACGACTGACAAGAAAGTTCTGCGAATGAGTTTTGTTATCAGACTAAAACCCGGCATTTTTACTACCCACAGCGATTTAGAATATTTGACGACTTTTCCGGTTTAGCATATTGTACGCGACCTCGAACTCTAACGGCCTAACCTCAGACTAGAGTATTGATTCTTTTCCGACGATTGGCTCCGCTGGACTCACATGCCGAAAAACCCACTGAGAGATCTTCTTATGAGCAGAAAAGAGAACATTGCAAGCGAGATCGAGGTCGAAAAGACACTCAAAACAGGAACTCTTAATCTTCGCAATTACAAGATTACCCAAATCCCTCCTGAAGTATTCTCCCTAACACACCTGACTAGATTGGATCTTGGGCGCAACTCGCTTAATGAGATTTCTGAAGACATATGTAATCTTACCAGCTTGAAAGAATTGCTTCTCAATGAAAACCAACTAGTTACTATTCCCTCGTCTCTCTCCGCTCTTAAAACCTTGGAGTTCATTGACCTGGGCATGAATTGCCTAACGAAATTCCCAAACTGCTTAACGCACCTTACAAATTTGGAGTACCTACGAATCGGTGGAAATGCGTTTAAAACATTCCCCGACAACGTTGCTAATCTAAAAGAACTTAAGACTTTGATCGCCGACAATATTGGGTTAAGAACGTTCCCTGCGGCATTAACGAAGCTTCGAGATCTTCGCGTTTTGAACCTTTCAAACAATGCCCTTACCGATCTACCGCAAGAATTTACAAAGCTCACAAAACTACGAACGTTCGCGGTGGATGGTAACTATCTGACAAGACCTCCGCTTGAGATAGTTTCAAGAGGACCAGGGGCAATAATCAATTATCTCCACGCTTTCGATAAGAGTGAGGGTTCATTTCAAATTCGCGAAGCGAAATTGCTAATAGTAGGGCAAGGCGCGGTAGGAAAAACGTGTCTAATGAACCGGATCATTCACGACGAAGTGAATCCGTCAGTTGCCACAACCGAGGGAATACACATTGACCAGTGGCCTTTCCGAAGTGATGACGGCGAACCTTTCTGCGTAAACTTTTGGGACTTCGGAGGTCAAGAGATCTATCACTCGACGCATCAGTTCTTTCTGACGAAGCGGTCCTTATACATGTTTGTGTGGGACGCGAGGAAAGAAGATAACCTGTTAGGTTTTGATTACTGGCTCAACGTAGTCAAGCTACTGAGTGATCATTCACCTTTGTTAGTGGTGCTCAATAAGACCGATGAGCGAGTAAAGACAATTGATGAAGATTCTTTACGTGAGAAGTTTCCCAACATCCTGTCTTTCCATAGGGTCAGCGCTTTTTCCGGGAGCGGTATTCCCGAATTGAAGGCTGACATCATGAAAAATATCGTGAGTCTCGAGCACGTAGGCGATGTGCTGCCAAAAGCATGGATGCAGATACGCAAGCATTTGGAGGCTATGAAAGTCCACTCTATAAGCTACAGCAGTTATCTGAGAATCTGTGCGATCTTTGGTCTCGATGAGGAAAAGGCGAATTACCTTAGTCAGTATTTTCACGATCTTGGAGTTTTCCTCCACTTCCAGGAGAATCCGATTCTGAAGCAGGTTGTATTTCTCGAGCCGGAGTGGGCGACTAATGCGGTCTATAAGATCGTAGATACAAAAGATGTGCAATTAGCCTTCGGCAGCTTCACTTATGATCAACTGGAAAAGTTTTGGGAAGCATATCCTCGCGAGCGGCGTGTTCACTTGTTAGAACTCATGAAGAAGTTTGAAATTTGCTTCCAAATTCCCGAAACAGACAAATATGTAGTTCCTGAGCTACTGAGCGCTAAGAGGCCGACCTTTCAATGGGACGATAAAGATAGCCTTCACTTTGTCTATAAGTATGAATTCATGCCGGTCGGAGTGATTACCCGATTTATTGTAAGAACGCATGACATGAATCGTGGCATCTATTGGAAAAATGGCGTAGTGCTCAAACGAGATAACACTGCGGCATTGGTTGTTTCCGAACCATTGAGTAGAAGAATAAAAATTCAAATCGCAGGAGAAGACAAACGATCCCTCTTAGCGGTCATACGAAGAGAGATTGATTACATTCATAAGACCTTGAACAACCCTGCCGTTGCTGCGACTCTTCCATGTATTTGTGAGACTTGCCGAGGTCTGGACGAACCTTATTTTCACGATTTCGATTATTTGAGACGAGCTAGAGCGAAACGAAAGTGGACGGTGGAGTGTAAGAAAAGTCTGGAAGATGTTCGAGTGGAAGATATCTTAGGAGAGGTAAGAGCTCCTAGAACAAGCACCACACAAGTCAATATCTATGGGGATTACTACGAGTCGAGGGTTTCCAACATCATCTCCATTGGGCATGTTCAACTGAATCGTGAATATTCAGACGAGTTGAGATTGTTAGCGGGGGTTAGTCCGGAACAGTACGGCGCCCTGATAATCAAACTCGCTAAACTTTCGCCGTACGATCTGGAACAATTGCAGGAATACGCGGCAAAGTTTAATAGAAGGAGCGGCGATGGGGCGTTGTTGGAGAAGATCAGAACCTTTGCCGCTCGTCATAATGTACCTCTGTTGCAGAATATGATTGCTTCCGGACTCTACGAGTTACTGAAGTATTTATTTCTCGCGTAGCACCAGAACTATTGCGGATCGCGAACACGTCAGTTTCCCAGACTCGTAACGGATCACAACGAGAAGCTGCCGTAGAAGGCGCTGTTCTCGCCGGAGCGCGACCACGGCGTGCCGATCGCTTTGCCGGAATAGCCGGCGCGGATGGTGTAGCCGACTTTCCGGTTTTCCAGTCCAACCAAAGGTGTGTACCAGACAAGGTTGGGCATCTTGCAGCAGAGATCGTTGGGCATCGCTTCGACGTCGATCGTTGCGTCATCGGCTTTGACAAGGTAGCTGCGGCCGTTGCGGTTGAAAGTGATCGGCGCTGAGCGCACGGTAACCACATTACCCAACGCAGCGGCGTATTTTGTCTTCAGCGCCGCGATCATGGCTTGCGATTGAGCGTCTGACGCCTGGGCGTCAATGATGACTTCGGTTTGCCGCGCGGCTTGGGTGTCAGAGAGATTCTCGTCGGCAGTGACAATCGCCATCGCGCGCACGCCCGTGAGATCCACGCCCTGCCATTTTCCGGAGGTAACGTTCCAGGCCATCATTGCATCGCGGCCGGTCGTGACGACTTCGCCGTTGTAGTGACAGGCGCCGGCGAACACGCTCGCGGTGCGCACTTCGACGTAGTCGCCGCGCAGGCTAACGTTCTCGGCTTGCGAACTGAAAACCAGTGCGCAAATCGCTACGATCATCACGGCCGCTGCAAACAAGACTCTTCGCATCACACTTACCTCCGTTAAAACCATCCACAGATTACGCAGATTATAACCCTTTGACCGCGGAGTTGTAGCACGCGCGGCCCGGTCCGCAGCGATCGGGATCGACGCGCGCGTTGTCGGGGCCGATCACTTCCTGTGTTTCGCAACACCAGACGTGGTTTGCGGCGTCGAGATAATCGTCGGCGCTGGCCGCGAGCCGGTCGAGGAGGAAGAATTTCTTTGAGCGCAGCGAGCCGCAGAACGGTGATAGGACCGGCGCGGGGGCAGCGATTGTTTCAGTTTCGTTAGCCATTATTTCCTCCTGCCTTCGCTAGCGCGCGGCGCACGAGCGTTTGCGCGAGCGGGACCTTATAGGCGTTTTTCTCCAGTGGCTTTGCCTCCGCAAGCGCGAGCTTCGCGGCTTCGGCGAGCACGTCGGGCTTCAATTCCTTGCCAACAAGAAACTTCTCCGCTGCCGGCACGCGCCACGGAATCGGCGCCACGCCACCGAGCACGATGCGCGCTTCGCGCACCGTACTGTTAGAACCAAGCTGCACTGCGGCGGCAACCGACGCAAGCGCGAAATCGAGTGATTCACGTTCTTTGAATTTCAAATAAGTCGAACGCGTCGCGAGCGCCGAAGCCGGCACAAAAACTTCCGTAATGATGTCGTCATTCCCCAACACGTTCTCGCGGCGAATGTTGCCTTGCGACGGCAACGTGAAAAACTTGTCGAGCGGAATCACGCGCCGCCCACCCGCGCCCGAAACCGTCACGCGCGCATCAAGCGCGAGCAACATCGGCGCCAGATCAGACGGATGCACGATGTACGATGGTCCACCGCCGATGATCGCGTTGTACTTGTTCTCACCCTTTGCCGCGTAGCACTCCGATCCGCCCTTCTTCAAACAGTTAACTTCTTCAAGCCGGAAGTACCAGCAACGCGGACGCTGACAAAGATTGCCGCCGACGGTGCCGAGGTTGCGAATCTGCGGCGTGGCGATCGAATGCGCCGCTTCACTCAACCCTGGAAAACTCTTGCGCACGCCAGCATGCTCTTCCAACTCGTTCAACGTGACGAGCGCGCCGATCGTGAGCCCACGCGCGTTGAGCGTGATGCGATCGAGTCCGCTGATCTTCTTGAGATTCACGAGCCGCGCCGGTCGCGACGTGTAGTCTTTCATCGTGGTCAACAAATCCTGACCGCCGGCGATCGGTCGCGGCGCCTCGTCGATATCGCCGCCGCCGGAAACCTGCAACAGCTTCACGGCTTCATTAATCGTTGTTGGGTTGGTCCATTCAAACGATTTCATACTTGTGTCCCCATCAAAAGTTTATCCGGAGTGATCGGCAGTTCGCGCACGCGCAAGCCGGTAGCATTGAAGACGGCATTCGCAAGCGCGCCCAACGCGGGAATAATGCAGCCCTCAGCAATGCCAATCACCGCCTCGCGTTTATCGTCGTCGTCGATGATCGGAACGAGTTCGGGCATCTCGAGACAGCCAGGCAGTTTGTAATCGCCAAACCCCGGATTGAGTTGCAGTCCCAACTGCGCGTCCATCACGCGTTCTTCCCACAACGCCATGCCGAGCGACTGAATCATGCCGCCATTGATCTGACTTTCGAGCGTCAGGCGATTCAACGGCAAGCCACCGTCCTGAACGTGGACCATCTTGATCGGCTTGACGTGACCGGTCTCAACGTCCACTTCGACTTCCGCGAAACAAACACCGTGAATGCCGCGCGACTGCAAATCAGCGCGCCACTCGCCGTGCGACGTGACACCCGCGGCCGGAAGCGCCGCGCACGCCTGTTTCCACGCGAGCGATTGTCCCTTGGCGCTGACCTTTCCATCCGCGAAGGTCACCTCTTCCGGTTTGGGATTGCCGAGCAACGGCGCGACACGCTCGGCAAACATCATCCGCGCTTTGATCGCCGCGTCTTTCACCGATGGCGCGAGCGACGCCGCGGTGGTCGATCCACCGGAAGGATTCGCGGAGCCGAGTTTCGAACTTCCAATCTGTTCTTTGACGTCGGTAATCCCAAGGCCAAATTCTTCGGCAACGATCGCGCGCGTGTATGTGCGTGTTCCGGTGCCGAGGTCTTGCGTACCAACAGCAACGAGCACCGAACCATCGCGCGCGACAGTCACATCGACTTTGCACTGATTGTTGCCGCCGCCGCCCCACACGCCGACCGCGCAACCCATGCCGCGTTTCAATGGACCAGGATTGCCGCCCGCGATCGGATTTCGTCTCGACCAGCCAATCTCTTTCGCGCCGCGATCGAGTTGGCGGTGATAAACCTCGTCCTTCAGGTTCTTTTTGCGAAACTCGACCGGGTCCATCCTGATCTTGTAAGCGAGTTCGTCGACCAATGATTCAACCGCGAACGATGCCTGCGGATGACCGGGCGCGCGCATCGCGATCGCCGAGTCTTCGTTGGTGTGCAACGCATAAATCTCGCGATAAGTGGTGCCCATCGCGTAGATGTACGGCTGACCGGCCTGCGATCCCTGGCCGATGCCGCCGAGCCGATACTGTTTCGCTTGCATCGCGACGATCGTGCCGTCGTTCTTCACGCCCGCTTTGATCTTCTGCCACGATCCGGAGCGATTACCGGCCATCACAAACTCGTCGTAACGCGTGAGCATCAACTTCACCGGCGCTTTCGCCTCTTTCGAAAGCCGGCACGCAAACATGCCTTCAGTACCGATGCCAAACTTCGATCCGAACCCACCGCCCATGTGCTCGACGCGCGACACGACCGCGCTCTGATCGAGTCCCAACTCTTTCGCTGCGTCAGCAGGGATCGTGAACGTTCCCTGTGTCGATGCGTAGATCGTCGCGTCGTTACCGCCGCGATAATCGACGACCATGCCGTGTGTTTCGAGACACGCATGATGAATGCGCGGCGTCATGTATTCGGCTTCGACCGTCGCGTCGGCAGTCGCGAAGGCGGCTTCAGCTTTAGCCGGATCGCCGTTCTTCGCTTTCTCCTGAACGTTGTTTTCTTCGGCGACGACTTGCGGCGCGTCAGATTTCATCGCGGCGTGGGCGTGGACCACGTGCGGCAGCACTTCGTAAGTGACTTTGATCGCGCGCAGTGCATCGCCCGCGATCTCAGGTGTAACAGCGGCGACCGCAACAACCGGAGCGCCCGCGAATCTCAGTTCCGTCAACGGCGCAGGCACGATCGCTTTCACTCCCGGAATCTTCGCCGCGGCTTCAGTGTCGAGCTTCGTGACGCGCGCGTGGCCGTGCGGGCAGCGAAGAATGCGACCATAAAGCATGCCCGGCAAACGCTGGTCGTAGGTGTAACGCGCTGCGCCCGCGGCTTTCAGCGGTCCATCAACGCGCGTGAGCCGGTGATTGAGCAACGTGTGCTTGTCGTTTGGTCCCCAGCCTGGTCCACTGTCCGCGTCGACTTCGATCTCGACCATCTGTTCGACGCCGTTGACGACGCGCGGAACGCGGATCTTTTTCTTCGGTTTTGGGGACGGCGATGGTTGTGGTTGTTGTGGCATGTCTTTCCTCAAACCTGTGACGACGAAGACGACGAAGAAGATTTAGCGGCCGCGAGTGCTGCTTCAAACACTCGCGGATAGGTGCCGCAGCGGCAGAAGTTTCCTTTGCACGCCTCGCGAACTTCTTCGAGCGACGGATTCGGGTTCTTCTTTAGATAAGCCGAGATGGTCGTCACGAATCCCGGCGTGCAGAAGCCGCACATCAACGCGTCGTGTTCGACAAACGCGGCTTGCACGGCGTTTGGTTTTTCAGGCGAGCCGAGTCCTTCGACCGTCGTGATCTTTTTGTTCGTCGCATCAACCGCGAGCACGAGACAGGAGTAAACGGGTTTGCCGTCCAGCAGCACGGTACACGCGCCGCAGGTCCCGACATCGCACACGAGTTTTGGTCCGGTTACCGCAGGCTCGAGATGATTGCGCAACGCGTTCAGCAGCGTCGTGCGCGGCTCGACTTCGACGTTTCGCGGTTGGCCGTTGACTTGAAGCGTGATCTTCGTCGCACCTGAAACTGCCTGCGACGCGCCCTGCGGTTCCTTCGCCTCCGTCTTTTCGTGCCACAACTGATCGGCAATGGCCGCGCCTGCTCCGGCGACACCTACGCCCTTCAGAAACTTCCGCCGACTCGGGCTGTGCCCTTCATCGCGAGACTTTTTCATTGTGTTCTCCTGAAACCCGGTTGTTGGGACAAATAACTTAACACAAGTACAATCACCGCGGAATGCACCCAAACACCCTCCGCACCAAACTCTCCGGTGTGATCGCATTTCCGATCACTCCGTTCAAAGACGATCTCGCGCTCGATCTTCCGGGCTTGCACCAAAATTTAAACAAGCTGCTCGAGTATCCGATCTCGGCGCTTGTCGTTGCCGGTGGCACTGGCGAGATTTATTCGTTGACGCAAGCGGAGTATTTGCGCGTGATCGAACTGACCGCGCTCGCGGTTGAGGATCGCGTTCCGGTCGTTGCCGGCATCGGTTTTGGACAACGGCTCGCGATCGAGATGGTCCAGGCTGCTGAGAAAGCCGGCGTTGACGGCATTCTCGTGTTCCCGCCGTACTATCAACAGGCGGATGACGAGGGGTTGTTTGAATACTATCGATCCATCGGCGCAGCGACGCGTCTGGGAATGATAATTTACAGTCGCGGTTGGACCAGGTTTAGTCCGGCGACTGTTGAACGATTGACAAGCATTCCGAATCTCATCGGCTGGGAAGACGGCGAAGGCAACATTCGCCAGCTTCAGTCGATCATGCACCACGTCGGCGAACGTTTGGTGTGGATCGGCGGCGCTGGTGACGATCTTGTCGGCGCGTACAACAGCACTGGAATACGCACTTTCAGTTCGAGTATCGCCACGGTTGCGCCCGCGCTCTCCCTGAAGCTGCACGAACTCGCGGTGGCGGATGATGGTGCGGCGCTGGCGGAGTTGTTGGAGACGTGTGTGATTCCGCTTTACGCGCTTCGTTCGCGGCGGAGGGGTTACGAGGTGTCGGCGATGAAAGCGCTGATGGACATGGTTGGGATGAATGGTGGTCCGGTCAGGCCGCCGCTCGTAAACGTCACGCCCGAAGAGTTGGACGAGCTACGCACCATCCTCAGTCACTGGGAAAAGTTTCTCTGAAGAATCTGTGTAATCTGTGGATGGGTTTCACGTGAGCAACACGATGAAAGCGAGTGTGTTATGCGATGTGCGGCGGCTCGAACTGCGCGATGTTCCGTGTCCGGTAATCTCGCCTTACGAAGTGTTGGTGAAAACGACGGCGGTCGGACTCTGCGGCACTGACGTTCACATCTTCGCGGGCCACGCAAACTACAACACCAACGAACTGGACCAACCAATCCCGCTGACCGTTCAGCCGCAGATTCTCGGACACGAGATCAGTGGCGTGGTCGAAGAAGTTGGCAGCGCGATCGAGGATCTGGCTGCGGGCGATCGCGTCGTGATCGATCAGGGTTTGAACTGCGTCAGCCGCCGGCGCGAAGTTTTGTGTGCATATTGCGCGACCGGAAATTCGCATCAATGTGAGTTCTATCGCGAACACGGCATCACCGGATTGCCCGGCGGACTCGCGGAGTTTATCGCGGTGCCCGCGGTGAACGCCGTGAACATCGCGGCGCCGCTCGAACCCGCGGCAGCAGCGCTGGTCGAGCCGTTGGGCTGCGTCATTCACTCGTCAAACACGGTCGCGAAAACACACACGCGCCACGTTATTAACGCGCCGACTGCGGATGCACGCGTTCGCAGCGTGTTAATATGCGGCGCTGGTCCCGCGGGGTTGTTGTTCACTCAATATTTACGAAACGTGCTCGGCTACGAAGGCTTGCTGATCGTCAGCGATCCGAATGAGCGCAAACGCCAACTTGCCCGAACTTTCAGCGCCAATGAAGCGATCGATCCGAGCAAAGAGCTGGTTGAAGCAGTGCGTGAATACACGGGCGGCAAAGGCGTCGAATATCTGATCGAAGCTTCCGGTTCCGGCGAAGTCTTTCGTAGCATTCCCGGGTTGATTTGCAAACAGGCGACCGTGTTGCTTTACGGGCACGGTCATTCGGGCGTGGATGTGAACGTGCTCAGCAGCATACTTTTCAAAGAACCACGGCTGGTCAGTTCCGCGGGCGCGTCAGGTGGTTTTGAAGCCGACGGGCGTCCGGCAAGTTATGTGCGCGCGTTGAGCTTGATCGAACAGGGGCAAATCGACGTTGCGCCACTGATCACGCATCGTTACAAAACGCTGGGCGAAGTCGAAACGGCTTTATCGGTTGAAATCCACTCTGCGGATTACGTGAAGGGTGTGGTAGTCCTTTGAACTTTGTACTTAGTACTTTGTTTTTTGCAAAGAACAAAGTACCAAGTTCGAAGTACAAACATGAAAGTATCCCTCTTCGTCACCTGTCTGGTCGATCAGCTTTGGAGCAGCGTTGGGACGAGTTGTGTTGCCGTGCTGCGGCGCGTTGGTTGTGAAGTTGAATTTGACGATCGACAGACTTGTTGCGGGCAGCCGGCATTCAATACTGGTTATCGCAACGAAGCGCGACAGGTTGCGAAGAGATTTATCGAAATTTTTGAAGAGAGTAAAGCGGATGCGATCGTGAGTCCGTCGGGATCGTGTTCGGCGATGGTCCATCACTTTCCGGAGCTGTTCGGCGACGAGCCACAGTGGCGTGAACGTGCTGAAGCTATTGCGTTGCGAACACACGAGCTCAGTTCGTTTCTGATCCGTGTGCTCAAGGTCGAAGACGTTGGCGCGAGTTGGCAGGGAAAGTTGACGTGGCACGATGCGTGTCACGGTCTGCGCGATCTCAACATCAGACTCGAGCCGCGAAAGTTGATCAGCAACGTGCGCGGTGCTGAGTTTGTCGAACTGGAGAATGCGGAAGCGTGTTGCGGTTTCGGCGGCACGTTTTCGGTGAAGTATCCGGAGATTTCATTGGCGATACTCGATCAGAAGATCGAAGCGATTGAGCGTGCAGGTGTGCAGGCGGTTGTGTCGGGTGACGCGAGTTGTTTGCTGCAGATCGGCGGGCGGCTGACGCGAAAGGGATCGAGTGCTCGCGTGATGCACCTCGCGGAGTTATTGGCGGCCACGGATTTACACGGATGAACGCGGAAACATTTGCTGAGAATGCGAAGGCTGCCTTGCAGGATGCGCAGTTGCGCGGCGCGTTGCGTAACGCCACGACGATCTTTGGTAAGAAGAGGCGTGAAGCCGCCGCGAGTTTGAGCAACTGGGAGGAACTACGCAGCCAGGCGCGCGCGATCAAAGATGAAGTGTTGCTGCATCTCGATCGTTACCTCGAAACGTTTGTACAGAACGCCGAAAAGCGTGGTGCGAAAGTTCATTGGGCGCGCGACGCGGCGGAAGCAAATGCGATCGTCACTCGCCTGACGCTCGAACGCGGCGCGCGCAACGTCGTCAAGAGCAAGAGCATGACGACCGAAGAGATTCATCTGAACGCGGCGCTCGAACGCGCGGGCATGCACGTGGTCGAGACCGATCTCGGCGAGTACATCATTCAACTCGCGCATGAAACTCCGTCGCACATCATCGCGCCCGCGATTCACAAAACGAAGCGGCAGGTCGCGGAGTTGTTCACGACCGAGTTGGGAATGGCGCCCACCGATGACGTGGACCAACTGACCAGCACGGCGCGATCGACATTGCGTGAGAGATTCGCCGCCGCCGACGTCGGCATTAGCGGTGTGAACTTCGGCATCGTCGAGACCGGCACGATCGTGATCGTGGAGAACGAAGGCAACATTCGTTTGACGACGAGTTTGCCGCGAACGCACATCGCGGTGATGGGAATCGAGAAGCTGTTACCGCGTTTTGCCGACCTCGACGTGTTTTTGAAACTGCTGCCGCGTTCGGGCACGGGTCAGGCGTTGAGCACGTATCAGTCGTTCATCACGGGAACGAAGCGCAACGCGAGCGATGAAGGACCGGAAGAACTGCACATCATCCTGCTCGACAACGGGCGTTCACGAATGTTGGCCCATCCGGTGACGCGGCAATCGCTGGCGTGTATTCGTTGCGGCGCGTGTTTGAATTCGTGTCCGGTGTACCAGCAGATCGGTGGTCATGCGTACGGTTCGGTTTATCCGGGACCGATTGGAGCGGTGATTACGCCGCAGTTGATCGGGATGCAGAAGGCGTCGCAGTTGCCGTACGCGTCGAGTTTGTGTGGCGCGTGCAGGGAAGTTTGTCCGGTGAAGATCGATATTCCGCGGCTGTTGCTGCACCTGCGCGGCGAGATTAGCGAGAAACAACCGAGCGGCCGCACGAAGGAACGTTTGGCGTTCAAGTTTTGGGCTTTCGTTATGACGCGGCCGAAGCTTTACGAGAAGTCGGCAATCGCCGCGCGGCTATTTCAACGCTGGTTCAAATTGCCCGTTAGACCATGGACCAACGGGCGCGATCTGCGGCCAATCGAAGCGGAGAGTTTTCGTGAACACTGGCGACGCACGCACTGAGATCCTGCGCTCAATCCGCGCTCATCTAGCTATGAGTGCGCCTTCCGATCTTTCCGATCCTTTCGATCTGTCTGTCCGTGCATCTCCGTGTTCATCCGTGGCTATTTCTTTAGTCCAACTTTTCAAGCAGAACCTTGAAGCCGTCGATGGACACTGCATCGTTGTAGAGAACCAAACTGAAGTCGACGAGACATTAAAGCGTCTCACCGAGGGGAAGAGAATCGCGACCCCGGATGCATCGCGCGTGGATCTATTCAAATTTGATGTGGGTGTCACCAATGCACAGGCCGGAATTGCAGAAACAGGCACGTTGGTGCTCGACTCGTCGGTAGAACGAAATCGGCTGGTGTCACTCGTGCCGCCGATTCACATCGCGATACTCGACGCTTCGCGCATTTTCCAGACTTTGGGCGAAACCTTAACGGCATTGCAAAGCGGCGACGAAGTAAGCCCGGCGATCACTTTCATCACCGGCCCATCACGCACCGCGGACATCGAACTAACACTGGCGATCGGCGTCCACGGCCCGCAGGAGCTTTACGTCATCATCAATCAAAACACGTAGATGCACATCATCTCTTTCGCTACCGCTGAAACAGACTGGAAAACGCCGCGCATGGGCATCATCCTGTACCACGGCGGACAGGACACTGGCTATCGCCTCGACTGCGAACGTCTCTTCGATCCCGTCGACCATCCGTCAAATCCCTGGTCCTGGTTTGACATGGATGGTCCATGGTTTCAGAAAGCACGCGAGATCTTCGACAACGTAGAACACGACTCAGCCGCACTCCAATACGCAAAAGATCAAGGTTGGCTCGTTCCACGCAGCGACGCGTACTGGTTCGCACCAGTACCGCGTCCGGGCAAACTGATCTGCATCGGCCTCAACTATCGCGACCACGCGAAAGAAGCCAACCTGCCCGTACCCGAAAAGCCGATTCTGTTTTCAAAATTCTCAAGCGCCGTGATCGCCCCGGGCGAACCAGTCGTAATTCCGAGAACAAGTCAGAAAGTTGATTACGAAGCCGAACTCGCGGTCGTGATCGGACGCCGCGCCAAACACGTCACCGCCGATCGCGCCTACGATTACGTCCTCGGCTACACTGCTTTCAACGACGTCACCGCCCGCGACTTTCAATTTGCCGACGGACAGTGGCAACGTGGAAAATCGTGCGACACGTTTGCGCCGATGGGCCAGACCATCGTGACTACCGATACGATTCCCGATCCACAGAAGCTCTCGATCAAATTGACTTTGAACGGCGAAACCATGCAGGACTCAAACACGGACCAGATGATCTTCAGTGTCCCGCGGTTGATTGAGTTCATCTCCGAATCGATCACGCTCGAGCCCGGCGATGTGATCGCGACCGGAACTCCGGCCGGCGTCGGTTTCGCGCGCAAGCCGCCGGTGTTTTTGAAGCCGGGCGACCAGATGGAGATCTACATTGAAGGCATGGGAGGTTTAGGAAATCCCGTCGTTGCGGAACAGGAAAATTGATATGCGCAAAACTCTCTTAACTTTGTTCTTGATCTCGCTCGCCGTTGCCGCGGTGAGTTGCTCCAAGGCCGAAGCTCCGACCGCCGGTAAGAAGCTCACGATCGCGGTGATTCCGAAAGGCACGACGCACGAGTTTTGGAAAAGTATTCACGCGGGCAGCAACAAGGCCGCGGCTGAGCTCACGTCGCTCGGCACTGACGTCGAGGTCATTTGGAAAGGTCCGCTGCGCGAAGACGATCGCGAACAGCAGATCCAGGTCGTCGAAGGATTCGCCGCGCAGGGCGTGAACGGCATCGTGCTCGCGCCGCTCGACGATCGCGCCCTCGCGCGTCCGGTCGCCGATGCGAAACGCGCCGGCGTGCCGACCGTGATCATCGACTCCGGTTTGCAGTCGAAGGATTTCGTGAGCTTCGTGGCCACTGACAATCGCAAAGGCGGATCGCTGGCGGCCGAGCGGATGGGCCAACTGCTCAACGGCAAAGGCAAAGTGCTCGTATTGCGCTATGCGGAAGGCTCGGCGAGTACGTCGGAAAGAGAAGCCGGTTTTATCGACACGATCAAACAGAAGTTTCCGGAGATCGAGCTCGTCTCGACCGATCAGTACGCGGGCGCGACGCGCGACACGGCGAAGCGCGCGTCGGAGAATCTGTTGAATCGTTTTGGCGATGAAGTGCAGGGGATTTTCACGCCAAACGAATCGTCGACCGCGGGAATGTTGCTGGCGCTTCAGGACATTGGGAAAGCGGGTAAGGTTTCGTTCGTCGGTTTCGATGTGAGTCAGCAGTTTATCGACGCGCTCAACGCCGGGCAGTTGCACGGCATCGTGGTCCAGAATCCATTCAACATGGGCTATCTCGGCGTGAAGACGATGGTTGAGAGTCTGACTGGCAAGTCAGTGGCGGACAGGATCGACACGGGCGTGATGCTGGTGACGAAGGAAAACATGTCGTCGCCGGAAGTGAATGAACTGCTGCACCCGCCGTTGGACCAGTATCTTAAATGAGCCACGGAGTTACACGGACCGACACAGACATGCAAAGCAGCACAGACTCAGTCCGTATTATCGGTGTTAGTCCGTGGCAGAGACTGCTGAACCGCGTCGGGCCGGTGCTTGGCCTCTTGCTGGTGATCGCGATCTTTTCGTTGTTGATGGACACGCCCGCGCGGTTTTTGTCACCGAATAATCTGCGCATCGTTCTCTCGCAAACGGTCATCGTGGCGATCGGCGCGATCGGCATGACGATGATCATCATCAGCGGCGGTATCGATCTCGCAGTGGGATCGACGATCGCTTTGACGGGCGTCGTCACTGCGCTCGCAATCAACGCGGGCTTTTCTCCGACAACAGCTTTGGCAGCGGGGATCGTGGTCGGTGGCTTGGTCGGCGTGGTGAATGGCTTAGTGATCACGCGTTTGAAAGTGGTCCCATTCATCGCCACACTCGGCATGCTCGGCGTCGCGCGCGGCATCGCGAAGTGGCTGGCAAACCAACAGACGGTGAACATGCCCGGCACGTGGTTGAACGAACTGCTTGTGATGTTTCCCGATCCGCCGTGGTTACTCGTTGCGCCCGGTGTTTGGATCGCAATCGTGCTCGCGATCTGTGCGGCGATTGTTTTGCGCAACACTGTGTTTGGCCGGCGCGTGTTTGCGCTCGGCTCAAACGAAGCCGCAGCGCGCGCGTGCGGCATCGCGACCGATCGTTTGAAAGTGTGGATATACGGATTAGCCGGATTGCTTTTCGGATTAGCGGGCGTGATGCAGATGTCGCGTTTGCGGCAGGGCGATCCGACGGTCGCGGCTGGTTCGGAGTTAGACATCATCGCGGCGGTGGTGATCGGCGGCGGCAGTTTGAGTGGCGGCGAGGGAAGTATCGTCGGCTCGATGATCGGCGCTTTGATAATGGCGTTTTTACGAAACGGCTGCCAGCAAGTCGGTTGGCCCAACTACATCCAGGAGATCATCATCGGCGCGATCATCGTCGTCGCGGTAGCGATCGATCGCTGGCGCACACGGAGCTAATTATGCTTACTTCAATCCTTGTTCTTATTCTGCTCTTATCCCCGGCCCAAAACCCGTCTGACTGCAAAACCGACTGGCCCAATCTAGCCCGTTACAACGAAGACAATAAGAAAATCGCACCACCCGCAAAGAACGAACAGCGCGTCGTGTTCATGGGCGACTCGATCACCGATTCGTGGGACGATCCACAATACGGCGGCTTCTTCCCGGGCAAGCCTTACATCAACCGCGGCATCAGCGGCCAAACCACGCCGCAAATGCTCATTCGCTTTCGCGCCGACGTGATCGCTCTGCGGCCAAGAGTCGTCGTCATACTCGCCGGCACAAACGATCTCGCCGGTAACACCGGCCCGATGACTCTCGAAGATATCGAAGCCAACCTTCAATCAATGGCCCAACTCGCCACCGCCAACGGCATTCGCGTCGTGCTAGCTTCCGTACTTCCAGTCAGCGACTACGAAATGCGCGACGGCAAACCTCTGACGCAAACAGCGCGTCGGCCACCGGCAAAGATCCTCGCGCTCAACACATGGATGAGGGCATTTGCCAAAACACACGGTCACGTTTATCTCGACTACTTCTCAGCAACAGCCGACCACCAGGGCTTCCTGAAGGACGAACTGAGCGACGACGGTCTTCATCCGAACGCGGCAGGCTACGCCGTGATGGCGCCACTCGCCGAAGCCGCCATCGTTGCGAGCCTGAAGCGCCGTCAATAATCTTCGGAGCGCGGGCGGCCCGCCCGCGCTCCGGTATTAAAAAACTGAAAAAAGTCTTGACAGCTCTTGAAGCCAAGAGTATATGTTCCGCGTTTAGACAAATTCCCGCTACAGCTTTATAACGCCCTTTCCTCCTAATCGAAAGGGTTTGGTTATTAAGTCCAAAGAACGAACAATTTCGAATGCGCAAGATCAACCCACACGATTTCAAGGTCGCACGCCGCGGCACTACCCGCGAAATTAACCGCCAAATCGCGCTCAATCTGATTCGCACGCACCAGCCAATCTCCCGCGCCGACCTCGCGCGCCTGATGAACGTCCGGCGCGGAGTCGCGAGCCTGCTGGTCAGCGAACTGTTGAGCGAATCGCTCATTTTTGAAGGCGCTCTCGGCGAAGCTGTTGGCCGCGGTCGCCGCCCGACGTTTCTCTACATCGACTCGCGCCAACGTTGCGTCGTCGGCGTCGACATTCGCGCGTCGCGCACTTACATCCTCGTCACCGATCTGATGGGCAAACAGCTCGGCGTCGTCAGCAGTTTTCAAACGAACAAAGATGTCGCCGTGCTGACGCAGGAGTTGGCGCGCCGGATCAAACAGACGCTGGCTGACAAGGAGGTTGGTTCGTGCGCGGGCATCGGCGTGGTTGTGCCGGGCATGGTCGATCCCGCACTCGGTGGTGTGTTGCACGCGCCGACGCTTGGCTGGCGCGACGTGAATTTGCGCGATCCGCTCGCTGCGGCATTGGGAATTCCGGTGCAGATAGAAAACTCTGGTAAAGCGTGCGCACTGGCCCAACTCTGGACCACGCGCGGCGATATGGTCGCCGCGACTAATTCCGTGTTCGTGAGTATTTCTGACGGCGTGGGCACGGGCATCGTCGTTAATGGCGAACTAATGCGCGGGCGACACAACACGGCCGGCGAGTTTGGTCACGTGCCGTTGAGCATTGATGGACCAAGGTGTTCGTGCGGCGCGACCGGCTGCTGGGAATCGTATGTCTCAAATTTGGCGACGTTGTCGCGTTACTTCGGACACGACCTCGCGGAAGCGCGGCCACGCGATGCGGAAACCGCGAGTTTTACTGTTGAAGACTTGATCGCTCGCGCTCGTGCGGGCGACGCCAAAGCACTCGCAGCGATCAATTCCACTGCGCGTTATCTCGGGCTTGGTCTCGCTTCGATCATCAACTCACTCGATCCGGCGCGGATCTACATCGGCGGCGAAATCACAACCGCCTGGAGCCTGATCGAACCCATCGTGCGCGGCGCAGTGCGCGAGCGCACCCTGACTGACTTTGGTGGCACAACTGAGATTCACATCGTACCAGCGGAAGAACACCCGCGTTTGCGCGGCGCCGTCGCTCTCGTAGCAGCGCCCGCATTCGCCGCGCCCATGGTGGCCTAACGGGACCGCAGGCGGCTCGCCTGCTGTGCTCGCAAGAAGCTCTATGCGACGCAATGCAGGCGAGCCGCCTGCGCTCCCTGGCGCTAAGGTCCTAGCAACTAAACTCTAACTGGAGGTG
>DATELP010000033.1:0-8703 GCA_035276425.1 Pyrinomonadaceae bacterium | reverse complement strand
GATCGGACGCGCGCAGGCGATGCAGGCACAGGCCGCTGGTATCGAGCCACACGTGGACATGAATCCGATCTTGCTCAAACCGACTTCGGACGTCGGTTCGCAAGTGATTCTCAACGGGCGCATGTTCGGCAACTATCGCGGCGTTGATTATTACGAGTTGAAGCAGCGCTTGCTGGAAGTTGTGAGTGCGGCTTACGAACGGCTGGCAGCGCGGCACGAGATCATCGTGTTGGAAGGCGCGGGTTCGCCGGTAGAGATGAATCTGAAGGATCGCGACGTCGTCAACTTGAAGATGGCCGAGATTGCGAATGCGTCCTGCGTGTTGGTGGCGGACATCGATCGCGGTGGTGTGTTTGCTTCGCTGATCGGTACTTACAGTTTGCTGGAGCCGGCCGAGCGCGCGCGGTTTTGCGGGTTTCTGATCAACAAGTTTCGGGGCGATCTGAGTTTGTTCACGGACGGGGTTGATTACCTCGAACAGAAGTTGGACCAGCCGTGTTTGGGAGTAATCCCTTACCTGCACAACCACGGTATCGACGATGAGGACAGTGTTTCGCTCGAGCGCCGCGCGGTGAAGCCGGTCGCGAATGGCAAGAAGTTGACTGTCTGTGTGGTAGGGTTTCCGTATCTCGCAAACTTCACCGACTTCACTGCGCTGGAGCAGCAACCGGACGTGGTCGTCTACTACACGCGTCGACCAGATGAAGCGCGTTTGGCTGATGTGTTAATTCTGCCGGGAAGCAAGAACACGATTTCCGATCTGCTGTGGCTGCAACAGAATGGTTGGACCAGAACGATCGAGGAGCACGTCGCGGCGGGCAAGCCGTTGTTGGGGATCTGCGGCGGGTTTCAGATGTTGGGACTTGAGATTCGCGATCCGTATGGCACTGAAGGAGATGTGAAAGTGGCGCAGGGGTTAGGCGCGTTGGATGTAAAGACAGTATTGGCGCCCGAGAAGATCACGCGCCAGGCGTCGGCGAGTTTTTACGATGCTTCACTTCCGGAGAGCGACAATCCTCCAAGGTTTGCCGGTTACGAGATTCATCTTGGCGAGACTTCGCTCGGTGAAGGCGTGCGGCCGTTGTTCCGCTTGCAACGCGCCGGTGATGACGAGGTCATTTGCGATGGAGCCGTTGCCTGTGACGGCAAAATCCTCGGTACCTACCTTCACGGACTATTCGATTCGGCTGACGGTCTCGCGTGGATACTAAACCATTGGCGACGCCTGCTGGGAAAACATTCAACGTCCACCGTGATCGATCCCAAAGCCGAGCGCGAACGTCGCTACGACGCGTTAGCAGATCACTTCCGGCAACACCTGAACCTCGATTTGATCTACCGCGCTCTTCGGGAGCGACGCCCATGACATCGAAACTGATCCTGATCTTGGGTGGCGCACGCGCAGGCAAGAGCACGTTCGCATTGCGTTTGGCGCAGGAGCACGCGGGCGAAAGCAGCGTGACTTTCATCGCCACGGCCCAGGCTCTCGACGAGGAGATGGCGCAGCGCATCGCGTGTCATCGTGAAGAGCGACCCGCGCACTGGTCCACGATCGAAGAACCCTACGAAATCGACCGGGCGCTGATTCAGGCTCCCGATTCAAGCGTCGTACTTATTGATTGCCTGACTTTATTCGTGTCCAACTGGCTCCTACGCGACGAGGCTCCCAGGCTTCAAGAAACTGTTGAGAGTTTTCTGGCAACTGTGCGATCCCGAACCCAAACAGTGATCTGCGTTTCCAACGAGGTCGGCCTCGGGCTCGTGCCCGAAACTCCCTTGGGCCGAACCTTTCGCGATCTGCTCGGCCGCGTAAACCAACAGTTCGCTGAAACCGCTGACGAAGTCTACTTACTCGTCGCCGGACTACCGTTGCGCCTGAAACCGCGAGAGTAAAACGTGCCCATATCAAACGCGCAGATTAACCCTGTGGATCAGTCGTGGCTGGAAAATGCCGCCGCTCGCCAACTAACCCTGACAAAGCCGCCGGGCAGTCTCGGCCGTCTCGAAGAAATCGGCAATCGTCTCGCCGCGATTCAACGCACCACCACACCAAACGTAATCCGCAAACGTATCTACGTCGTCGCCGCCGACCACGGCGTTACGGCCGAGGGCGTGAGCGCTTATCCACGCGAAGTGACCGCGCAGATGGTTGACAACTTTCTCACCGGCGGCGCCGCAATCAACGTGCTCGGCCGGCATGGCGACATTGAAGTCAGAATCGTAGATGCGGGCGTCGATGCCGATCTCGCGTCGCGCGCCGGTTTGATCGACGTCAAGAACATGCGCGGCACAGCAAACTTCGCGCATGGCCCAGCGATGACCCGTGATGAGGCCGAACGATTGATAACCGCCGGCGTCGCTCTCGCGCACGCGGCCAAACGAGACGAAATCAAACTGCTCGGCATCGGCGAGATGGGCATCGGCAACACCACCGCCGCGAGCGCCATCACCGCGGCACTGACTCGCAAAGATCCCGCCGACCTCACCGACCGTGGAACCGGGATCGATAACGAACGACTCGCCCACAAAGTCGCGATCATTCGTCAAGCCATTGCCACAAACCAGCCGGATCCAAACGACGCAATCGACGTCCTCGCAAAAGTCGGCGGGGCTGAGATCGCGGTCATGATGGGCGTCGTAATCGGTGCGGCGCTCAATCGCATCGCTGTAATAGCCGACGGCTTCATCTCGACCGCAGCCGCAGCACTCGCAGTTAGCTTGTGTCCCAACGCGCGCGACTATCTGTTTTTGGCCCATCGCTCGGTCGAGCGCGGACACGCGGCGTTGATCGATTTGATCGGATTGGAACCGTTGCTCGATCTGAAGCTGCGTCTCGGTGAAGGAACCGGCGCGGCTCTCGCAATGCACATCATCGACGCTTCAGCCAGACTGTTATGTGAAATGGCCACTTTTACCCAAGCAAACGTAAGTAACAAAGCCGAAGGATAAGAACGCCATCCACAGATTACGCAGAAAATCTGTGTAATCTGTGGATGGCTTTCAAGTGATGCTGCGCCAATTCTTACTCGCGGTTCAATTCCTGACGCGCCTGCCGGTGCCGAGTCGACTAACCACGGAAGAAGAACTGGGCCGCGCGGCGGCGTTCTTTCCTTTGGTCGGCGTTATCGTTGGCGGCAGCACGGCTGGAATATATTTGCTCGCGCTGCGAGTGGTTTCCGTCCCGGTGGCAGTCGCGATCGCTCTCGCGTTCGCGGCGTTCATCACGAGCGGTTTTCACGAAGACGGGCTAGCTGACACATTTGACGGCCTCGGCGGCGGTTGGACCAAAGATCGCGCACTGGAGATCATGCGCGACAGCCGCATCGGTACTTATGGCGCCTTAGCGCTGATCTTCCTCGTTCTCGGTAAGTACGTCACGATCGTTGAGGTACGATCGGAACTGGTTTGGCGTTGGTTGATTGTGGCACACGTGGCGGCGCGCTGGACGGTCTTGCCGTTGTGCTCGTGGCTTCCCTACGCGCGGCCAGAAGGCGCAGGCAAACTCGTCGCGAAACAGATCGCCGTCACAGCCCTCGTCATCGGCTCTTTAACATTTCTGCTAACACTGCTTCTCTTCCCCTGGCGTACAGCACTCATCGTTATAACAGTAACAATCGTCGTAACTTTTCTTTCCGGTCTCTATTACAAACGACGTCTCGACGGAATCACCGGCGACTGTCTCGGCGCGACCAATCAAATAACCGAACTGCTCTTGTATCTCACCGCGCACGTGCTCTACAGACTCAATTATTACTAACCAAACCTCCGCCCTGGACCATCAACTTCCGCGCTAAATCAATTCGCCCTTCGAGATCCTTTTTCAACTCCGGCCTCAGTTCGAGGCATTTGTTGATATCGGTTTTCGCTTCCGTCTCGCGGCCCAATACCATCAACGCCAATCCGCGATTGGCATACGCTTCAGCCATGCGCGGATCCAGTTTGAGTGCGCTGGTGAAATCAATGACCGCCGGTTCCATGCGTCCCTGTTTCATGAACGCTGTCCCGCGCGCGTGATGGGCCGTGACCAGCGCCGGCTTGATTTTGATCGCCCGACTGAAATCATCAATCGCGCCCGCAAAGTCTTTCTTGTCGAGCAGAACGAATCCCAAACCCAAATACGCTTCGGCCCATTTCGGCCTGATTCTCAAAGCGTGTTGATAATCATCGATCGCCTCGTTGAGTTCGCTGAGATTGGCGTGCGCAATGGCGCGCGAGTGATACGCCGCAGCCGTAAAAGGATCGCTAACGTAAACTTCGCTCGAGTCGGTTTGCGAGCCATCATATCGTTGGGAGTTCTTCGGTGCTTGCAGTTGCGCATCAAGCTCGATCGCTCGCGTGAAATCCTCCACTGCGCCGTGCCAATCACCCACCTTTAACTTCTCGTGACCCAACTCATAGTAACGAACCGCTAATCCGGGAGTCTGGGCATTCGCCGCCTGACTGGTCCAACAAATGATCCCCAACAACAGAATGAAACTTCGATGTAGCATGTGGGCATCGTAGGTTCGTTTCCCGTTGACGTATTCCGCCGATTTGCCCTCCGCTGCCCTGTTTTGCGCAGCAAAACCGAGACATTTTGAGCACCATTTTGAAAGAGCATTCCTCGTCCGCTCACTAGAATGCGTGCTATGAGCGACTCAAACCAGATACAACGCCTCAGTGACGACGAGCGCGAATCCTTCCACGCGATTTATCAACAGCATCATCGGCGCGTCTATTCGATTTGCCTGCGGATGACCCAGAGCGTCACGGACGCCGAAGATCTCACGCAAGAGATCTTCATTCATCTGTTCCGCAAGATCGGAACCTTTCGCGGCGACGCGGCTTTCTCGACCTGGCTGCACCGGCTAACGGTCAACCACGTCCTGATGCACTTCCGCAAGCGGCGCGTCAGATCAGAGTTCGCGACGGAAGAAAAAAGCATGCCGACTCAGGTCGTGCCGGGCTCAAAAGATCCACGACGAATGAGAGTCGTCGATCGCATCCTGTTGGCGGAAGTAATTGCAAAACTGCCTGAAGGTTATCGCGAGGCGTTTGTAATGCACGACATCGAGGGACTGGAGCACAACGAGATCGCTCAAAAGCGAGGCCGGTCGGCCGGCACATCGAAATCGCAGTTACACAAAGCGCGGATGATGTTGCGTCAACTGATCACCAAACCGAGCAGGCGGCCGTTACAACCGATCGTTTAACCAGCAGCAGCAGTCATAAAACAATGGAATCTCTTCCCCTTAGCCCCAGAGTGTTGTTCATCGAAGACGACGCTGATACGAGAGAACTCGTTTCCTTCGTCTTAAAGCGTGAGAATTTCGAAGTGGTGCTCGCTGGTGATAGCGAGGAAGCACTGCTTGCCGCCGGCGAGATGTCGTTTGAATTGTACTTGATCGACAACTGGCTGCCCGGTGAGTCAGGCGTGGATCTGTGCAAACGTTTGCGAGAGTTTGATCGTCGTACGCCGATCCTCTTTTACTCGGGCGCTGCGTACGAGCACGACAAGCGCGCAGCGTTTGCGGCCGGCGCGCAAGGATACTTGACCAAACCAAGCGAACTCGGCGAGTTGGTCCAGGAAGTTTCGCAACTGATCTACAAGGCTGCCTGAGCGGTATTCGCTTGCCCAAAGGCGTCGATCTCGGCGATCTCTGCTTCACTCAAGCGAAACGTCCCGGCGCCGATTATTCCCTCGACCTGCTCTGGTCCTCTTCCACCAACAATCGCAGCAGTCACAGCAGATAAACGTAAGGTCCACGCGATCGCCACTTCACCGGCGGATCTGCCGTGACGCGAACCGATATTTCGCAACAACTCCGCGAGTTGCAGATTTCGGGAAAGGCGTGGCTCCTGAAAGTCAGCGCTCTTCGCGCGCCAGTCGTCTTCGGGAAAGTTCGCGATGCGTTCGCGCGTCATTCGTCCGCTGAGTAAGCCCGACATCATTGGTGAATAAACAATCACTCCGATGTTGTTCGCTTCGCAGAACGGCAGAATCTCGTCTTCCACTTCAGGATGAATCAATGAATACGGCGGCTGAAGACTGTCGATCGGCGCGATTGCCTGCGCGCGTTTCATCTGCGCGACGTCGAAGTTTGAGACGCCGATGTAGCGAACCTTTCCTTCGCGCTTCAACTCGGCGAGTGTGGTCCAACCTTCTTCGATTTCAGCGTCGGGGTCGGGCCAGTGAATCTGATAAAGATCGATCGTCTCAACTCTCAGCCGCTTGAGACTGCCCTCGACTTCTTTTCTGATCGAATCTCGTTTCAAACTGTGTGTGATCGTGCCATCGCTGTCCCAGACCAGCGAGCACTTCGTAAAGATGTACGGCTGTTGGGAAAGACCGGCGACCGCTTTGCTAACGACCTCTTCGGAGTGGCCCAAACCATAGACCGCCGCCGTGTCGATCCAGTTCATGCCCAGCTCGAGTGCGCGGCGAATCGCGGCGATGGACTGTGAATCGTCCTGCTCGCCCCAGGCAAACTGCCAACCGCCGCCGCCAACCGCCCAACTGCCGAAACCAACGGGCGTAATAAAGAGATCCGAGTTTCCGAGACGTTTTGTTTCCATCGTTGCTTCCCTTTTTTCTTTTGCGAGGATTCTATAACACAACCCGGAAGGCAGTCTTACACGCGCGGGTTTTTGCAAGAAACGCCGCAAAAAAGCGCAGTTTCCCGCAAGTTTCAGAAAAGGAATCGGCACACCATCAAAGTACAATCCGTGAGCGGCGTTAGCTTCATTTCACTTGCGGTCCATAGGCTTTAGACAAAAGGGGGAGTAAAGATGTCACATACACGTAGTCTCTTTTTTATCGGACTGCTTTTGTCGCAGTGCGCAACTATTTCTGTGCTGGCCCAGGAAACTAATCGAACGTTGTCGGACAAACCCGCCGCAACTTCATCTGAGAGCGCGAACGATCCCTTGCTAAAGCTGCTCGTGAGTAAGGGTCTGGTTACGGGCGCCGAGGCGGAGTCAGTCATGTCCGCCGGCGACGCGACAAAGCAGCGCGATCGGCTGGCGGTTTTGTTGAAGGAGAAGGGTTTGATCTCCGCGGAGGAGTTCGCATCGTTACAACCCGCGACTGGAGTCTTCGCTGGCAACACTGCATCTGCATCAGGCGAACGGGTTGCATTAGTTGTGCGGCCCGCATCAAGCGAGCGCACTGCGGCCCCAGCTTCGGCTGCTGTCCCCCAACAACCCTCACCTCCGCGCGTGATCGCCGCTGTTGCGCCGACGCGGCTCTTGCCGATCGATGCGCCACAACGTGAAGGTTTAATTCCCGACATCAAACTCGGCACCGGAGTCAGACTCAAACCTTACGGCTACTTCAAGACCAGTTTGATTCACGACTCGTCATCGCCGCAGGGAAACGATTTTCCGTTGCCGTTGCTCGCTGCTGACACTGGGCCAAACAATTCGCCTGAGTTTCATCTGAAAGCTCGCGCACTTCGGTTGGGTATCAACTTCGAATGGATCGATCCTTCGCCCAAGACGACGATCACCGGCCGCTTCGAGATGGATTTCGAAGGCAACTTCACCCGCGTCAACAACCGAAACATCTCTGCGATTCGATCGAGTCAACCGTCGATTCGTCTCGCGTGGGCGCGTATCGATCGTCGCTTCAACGACAACTTCACCGGCTTTGTGTTGTTTGGTCAGGACTGGACGCCGTTCGCTTCGTCGACACTGCCGAACATGATCGAAAATACAAACTTCGGCGGTATCGGTTACGGCGCTGCTTACGAGCGCTTGCCGCAACTGCGAACCGGGTTCAACTACAAACTCGGTGGGAGTCGAGGGTGGAAGTTTGCGCCGGAGATCGCGATCGTGTTGCCGGCGTTTGGTGATCTGCCGTCGAACGTGGCCGATCAGTTGGGCTTCGGTGAACGTGAAGGCGTTGATTCGAATCGACCGGGCGTGCAAGGCCGCGCGGTGCTGCAATGGCAACTCGACAAAGCTGATGCCGTTGCACCCGCCGAACTCATCTTCAGTTTCGAACACCAGCAACGCAGAGCGATCGTGCTCGCGGCAAATGTGCCGGCGGCATTTCAGCCTGCGTTTCCGAATGGAGCAGAAGTTGATAGCGACAGCGACGGCTGGAGTGCAGAGATTCAATTGCCGACACGATTTGCGACGCTGGTTGGAAAGTATTACTCCGGTTCCGATCTTCGTTTCTTCTTTGCCGGACAGCTTCTTTCAACTTTCAATGACACGAGCGGACTGACGAATACAGCAACTGGTCCATCGATCGATGGTTCCTCGACAGTGGCTTTCGGTTTGTTGAATGGAGCGCCGGTGGTCGCGCCGCAACGGCCGGTGCGCGCACAGGGTGGATTTGTGCAGGTTGGCTTTCCGCTCTCGCGACTCTTTGACGCAGATCCCGCGGGACGCAATGCGGGTTGGACCGCGTTCGTCTACTACGGTTTCGACCAGGCGTTGCCACGCGACGCGCGGCGCTTCTCGCCCGTTCGGGGCCGTAGCGATCTGTTTTCGGGAAACATTCAGTACAAGTTTAATAACTGGGTGACCTTCGCGTTCGAAGAAGGCTATTACCGCACCCGCGCCGCGAATCGCTCGGTGCTGGACTTCGGCGGCCTTCCGCTCTTCCGCGGCATCCCGAGCTACACAACCCACAACGTCCGCTCCGAGTTCGCGACGATCTTCAATTTCTAAAGGGGTGCAAGAATTATCGGTAGTGCATCAGTTTGAACTTAGACC
>DATELP010000032.1:0-6942 GCA_035276425.1 Pyrinomonadaceae bacterium | reverse complement strand
GTAGGCGACCGAATTCGCCGGTCCACTCAGACTGCCCGTGACTTTAACGTCTGAAGTCAACAACGACGAGTCGACGTTCAGCACGCTCTTGTCGACGATTCGCACCGTCTTCACGTTGCGCATCGGTCCCATGGTCCAACCGGTATCGTCGTACGGCGGCGGATCGTTGACGTTGTAATACTGCGTGTCGAGCAGCATGTCGGCCATGCGCGAATACGGCTGGTCCATGCGAACGATGTAGGAACCGGCCGGATACTTCTGATCCTTGACTGTGAATTCCTTGTTCGCGCGGTGAACTTCAATGCCCTGGAACCGCATCAGGTTGACCATGTCGGCCGCTTCGACCGGACGCGGCGTGTCGCCCGGAATGATGTAAGCCGCCGGGCCTTCGTTCGCAGCTTTGGCAATCGAGCGTTTGCTCTTCAAATAAAAATTATTGAGAAAACGTTCCTTCTCTTTGGCCACGAAATTCATGGCAAACAGGATCGCCGACTGCTGCATGTTCACGTTGTTGCGCATCGACCAGTTGACGCGCGGGAACGGCGGATTCGGACGGTACCAAACGCGCGACGTCTGATTCGCGCCCAACGTGCGTTCGCGCGTGTCTGCGCCGCCGTTGCCGAAAGTCTCGTAGAAACGGCCGATGGCGTTGTGACCGGTGGCGATGTAGAGCATGTAGTTTGGCGCCCAGCCGTCGTAAAAGCCGTGCGTCCAAACGCCGGGCACGCCGCGTTTGGTCATCTCCTCGATTTCGTAATGCGCCAGCACCTGAAACTCGTCGATCGCCAGCGGGTCGATCCACGCGTTGTACGGTCCCGTTCCGGTCATCGTGTAGAGATACGGCACTGACTCGTGCAGATCGTGAAGCACCGTCGGGTGATACTCGAGAAACGTCTTCATCTGATTCCGCGAGAGCGCGAGCGCCATGCCGAGACTGTCGCGATTGTTGTCGTGCGCGACGTACTTGCCCCAATAAAGCAACGGCGGCGCGGGTTTGCCCGGATTTGCTTTGCGCCAATTGTAGAGATCGACCATCCGATCGCGGCCGTCGACTTCGAGCGCCGGCGTGATCATGATGATCATGTTCTTACGAACGTCTTCGATGAAGGGTGAATCTTCGACGGCGAGACGATAAGCCAGCTCCATCAACATCTCGGGCGAGCCGGTTTCCGGCGAGTGAATCGAACCCGAAGCCCAGTAGAAAGGCTTGCCTTCGGTGATCAGCGTGTGCGCTTCAGTTTCGCTGAGCTTGCGCGGGTCACCGAGTTTGGCCGTGATTTCTTTGTATCGATCGAGTTTGGCGAGATTCGCTTCGTCACTCACGAGCACGAGCATCTGGTCGCGTCCCTCTTCGCTCTTCTCCGGTGCGAGCAACACGCGCACGCGCGGCGACGCGTCAGCGAGCGCGCGGTAGTAACGATACAGATCCTTCGTGTAGGTCAACTTGTTTGGCGCGCCGATCGCGTAGCCCAGGATTTTCTCCGGCGACGGCACTTTGTCCGACAACGGCAGGTGGTCTACCAACTCGGTCATAAAGTACTTCTCGGTTGTGTACTCTGCGATCTTCGCGCCGTAGGCCGTGTCGTTCGGAGATTTTGGTGTCGTGTATTTCGGGTTGACCGGCGCCGACTTTACAGGACTCGCTGCGCCACTATCGCCGGAAGCTCCGCTGCGAGAGTCTGTTTGGGCAAAGATCGTAGCTGAAGTAGCTATCAGCAGCGACACTACGAACACGAATTTAAGAACAGATCTTGGGGACATGATGGGCTCCTGAATCTGTGTAATCTGTGGATCAAATATCACGCGCACAGCGGAAACCGGAGATCATCCAGCGTTCGTGCGCGTGAAAGAAGTTTCTGTACGTCGTTCTGATGTGCGACTGTGGCGTCGCAAACGAGCCGCCGCGCAAAACCTTTTGATTGACGAACCACTTGTCGTTGTATTCGTCAAACTCCGTCTTGAATCCCGGGAAAGGCACGTAATCCGAAGTCGTCCATTCCCAAACGTCGCCGATCATCTGCTGGCAACCGTAAGGATTGGAGCCGTCGGGAAAAGCACCCACGGCCGAAACTGACCAGAAACCGTTTTCGAAGAGATTGGTGTTGCCGCTATCGGGATCGGTGTCGCCCCACGGAAAACGACGCTTAACTTTGCGTTCAGCATCATAACACGCCGCCTTCTCCCATTCAGCTTCTGTCGGGAGTCGTTTGCCAGCCCACTTCGCGAAGGCCGACGCTTCGTAGTAACTGACGTGAGAAACGGGATCTTCGGCGCGGGTGTCGACGGAGTGCAGACCGGTGAAGTCGCGAATCATCCACTCGCCGTCGTGCAGTTCCCAGTAAAGCGGCGCTTGCCAGTGTTCTTGTTTGACCGTTTCCCAACCTTCGGAGAACCACCAGCGAAAGTTTTGATAACCACCGTCGCGCATGAAGTCGAGGAACTGGCCGTTAGTAACCAGGCCGCGATCGATTTCAAAATCCTGAAGGAACACCTGATGAGCGGGCTTCTCGTTGTCCCACGAAAATCCCTGTCCCGCAAACCCTAGCCAAAACAGTCCGCCTTCGATCTCAGCGGCGCCTTCAACTTTCGCAAGCGGTTTCGGAAGCGGCTTCAACTTTGGCTGAAATTGATCGCAAAGCAGGTGCTTGATGTCGTAGACCAGCAACTCCTGGTGTTGCATCTCGTGTTCGAGACCAAGGCGGACGAGTTTTACGACCTCGTCGTCCGCTGTAGGCAAAAACGCAAGCATCTGTTCGTCGATGTGATTGCGATAGGCGACGGTTTCGCGCACGGTCGGCCGCGATTTTGTGCCGCGCTTGGGGCGTTCGATCCGCGCCCCAAAGCCTTCGTAATACGAGTTGAAGTAGAACAGAAATTCTTCCGAGTAGACTTTGTAGCCCGGCTTATGACCTTCAAGCACGGTTTCGAAGAACCACGACGTGTGACCGATGTGCCAGCGCGGCGGACTCATGAACTCCGCGGTTTGGATCACATAGTCTTCAATCTCGAGCGGCGCAACGATGTCCATCGTGCGCGCACGAACCCGCTTGTATAAATCGACTATAGACATGATTTTGTAGCGACAATAATACTAGCTCACGACTATCGAGCGTGAGCCGCGGGGGGAAACTCGTCCGATTATTTGTGCCCGGGGGTAATTCTCGCGCAGTTTGCCAAGCAGCGCTTCGGCTTTGTCTTCGGCGACGGCGATCAGCATTCCGCCCGCGGTTTGCGGATCGAACAGCAACCGCAACAGATTTGCATCGACTGAAGGCGCGACCTCGATGTCCGCGCCAACATACTCGCGATTCGTTTTATCGCCGCTGGTCAACATACCCGCAGTCGCCAGTTCCAATGCACCATCGAGCAACGGCACGGCGCAAACAAAGATCTCGATCGTGACTTTACTCGCACACGCCATTTCCCACGCGTGACCGAGCAACGCGAACCCCGTGACGTCTGTCGCGCCTTTCACCCCAAACTCACGCATCGCTTCAGCCGCGTGCTTGCCCGGCGTCAACATCGTTTCCACTGAAGCCGCCACAATCTCTTCACTCGCACGAGCTTTTTTGATTCCGGTGGAAATCACACCGGTGCCGATCGGTTTGGTCAGAATGATCAAGTCGCCGTCATGTGCGCCGGAATTTCTCGCAATCTGATCGGGGCGAATTAACCCGGTCACGGAATAACCAAACATGATCTGCGTATTGTCGACACTGTGGCCGCCGATCAACGTCACGCCGAAACGGTTGAGTGTTTCGAGTCCACCGCGCATGATCTGCGTCAGGATCGCCGGATCGACGCCGGTTTTCGGAAAACACGTGATCGCCATCGCCGTGATCGGCGTGCCGGCCATCGCCCAAACGTCGTTGATTGAATTAAGCGCGCTGATCCGGCCGTAGTCGTACGGGTCGTCGACAATCGGCGTAAAGAAGTCTACGGTTTGTACCAAAGCGAGGTCGTCGCGGAGACGGTAAACTCCCGCGTCGTCGGCTGTGTCGAAGCCGACAATCAGATTTGGATCGGCAGGTTGCTTGGGTAGCTCGCTCAAAACTTGAGCGAGTAAGCCTGGGCTAAGCTTCGCCGCTCAACCGGAGCACGAAACCATCTCTGTCAGACGCATCGCTTGGTACCTCCTTTCCGTTTGACTTGTCTTTTACCATAATTGGGCAGGAGTTGATTAATGATCCACATCGGACCGGCAGGTTGGTCTTACAAAGACTGGGAAGGAACTGTTTATCCGCAGAAGCCCGGCAAGAACTTCGATCCGCTTGAATACCTCGCGCGTTTTTTCAACACGATCGAAATTAACAGCAGTTTCTATCGCCCACCGGCGCCAACAACGACCAAAGCGTGGGTCGAGCGTGTGTCAGCAAACAAGAAGTTTACTTTCACGGCGAAGCTGCATCGCCTCTTCACACACGAGCGCGGCAAAGCGACCAAGAAGGATGAAAAGGAATTTAACGACGGAATGAAGCCGTTCCTGAAGGCGGAAAAACTCGGCGCGCTGCTGCTTCAGTTTCCGTGGTCTTTCAAGAACACGATTGAGGATAGAACTTATCTCGCAGATCTACTGAAGAAGTTTAGTAAGTATCCATTGGTGCTCGAAGTGCGGCACGCATCGTGGAACACTCCGGCGATGTATGAATGGTTGGAAGAAAGAGGCGTGGGAATCTGCAACATCGACCAACCGATCTTCGCGAAATCGATCCGGCCGGCGGCGTTGACCACTTCACCAGTTGGCTATGTTCGGCTTCACGGCAGGAATTATCAGAACTGGTTTCGCGAGAAGGCGCCGCCTCACGAGCGTTACAACTATCTCTACTCGCACGATGAACTCGAGCCATGGTTAAAGCGAATCAAAGACGTCGCGAAGCACACGCGCGAGACGTACGTGATCACCAACAACCACTTTCGCGGCCAAGGAGTGGTGAACGCAATCGAAATCGACGCCGCGATTAAAGAGAAACGTCTACCCGCGCCCGAACCGCTGTTTGCGATTTACCCTCGTTTGAAGGAATCAGCGACACCGGACAGCCACGAAGAGGCACAAGACAAACTTAAGTTTGATTAATCAACTGTGCAAACGAGATCGGTAACCCGTCCGGATCGATCGCAACCGCCAACTTAATCCCCTCACCTTCGCGCTGCGTCGGCGGCATCACAAAGCGAATCCCTTTCGCCTGCAACTCTTCGTAAGTCTTGTCAACGTCGTCGACATTGAAACCAATCGAGCACGCACCCGCGCGTTTCGACGGATCGCCTTGCGGCGGCGGACCGGGCACGCCTCCACCGTGCAACGCGAGCGTTGTTGCTCCCGTGGCAAACTCGGTCCAGTCAGGCGATTCAAACTTCAATGGAATTCCCAGCTTGTCGCGGTAAAACTCAACCGATCGCTGCATGTCTGAAACGACAATCATCGTGTAATCAAGCTGCTTGAACATCTGTTCCCTCCTTAACGCTTCGCACTGCGGCTTTTACCGCTGCCCATCGCCACAATCACGTCAAACTCGTCTTTCGTAAGCGGCATCACTGAAAGCTGCGACTGGCGAATCAGCGGCAACTGGCTGAGTCGTTTGTCATAACGAATGGCCGCCAATTGGACCGGAGTCGCCAACGGCTTCACCGGCTTTAGATCGACAGCGACCCACTGCGGATCGTCCGCAGTCGGATCGGGATAAGCGCTCTTGATCACTTCCGCCAGGCCCACGACCTCTTTTCCCTTGCCTGAGTGGTAAAAGAGAACCCGATCGCCAACCTTCATTCCTTTCAGATTATTTCGTGCCTGATAGTTTCGCACGCCGGACCAATCGGTGCTGCCGTCTTTTACAAAATCGTCCCAGGAATAAGTTTCCGGTTCCTGCTTCACCATCCAATAGTTGTGTTTGCTTTTATTCGAGGTTTTCATGATCTGCGCTTTCATTCTACAATTGGCCCATGATTAAAGAAGGAACTACTGCACCCGCCTTCAAGACCACAGACGCAAATGGCGACGCGGTTAACTTGAAGGACTTAAAAGGCCAAAAGGTTGTACTCTACTTTTATCCTAAAGACGATACACCAGGTTGCACTAAAGAAGCCTGTTCATTTCGCGACGCCTGGGGAAAGTTCAAAAAGCAGGGTATCACCGTTCTCGGTGTTTCACCGGACAGCGAAGCTTCCCATAAAAAATTCGAAACCAAGTATAAACTTCCTTTCACCCTCTTAGCCGATAAGGACCACGCGATCGCGGACGCCTACGGTGTTTGGGGAGAGAAGAAGTTTATGGGGCGAACGTACATGGGTGTTCTGCGAACGACTTTTCTGATCGATGAGAAGGGCAAGATCAAAAAAGTTTTTGAGAAAGTAAAGCCAGAAGATCACGCCAGTGAGGTTCTGGAGGCTTTCGCTGACTAATCGACTGGCCGCTGGCGATAGAAGAACCGCCGAGGTGGGACAGACACTCAGTGCCCGTCCCACCTACGAGGCTAGGCTGCCACCCAGCCTCCAATCTTCGCGGGTTCACCTTCGGGATTCCTGCCTGGCATTAGTCCCTGCAAACAACTGAAGGAGCTCGGCACGTCTCGCTTACGAGCAGGTAACTGCGCGGTCTCCTCGACCGTTGCAGTGTCCTCTGCTTCGTTAAGAAAGTAGAGCCGAGTGTTACCAACAACCTGCGTTCTGATTTCGTGAGTCCAGAGCAGCAGATTGGCTAAAGCATCGCCGATTTCATCTTTACCGAGCTTTGTTTCCTGAGCGATCTCGCGTTGCGTGCGCGAACCTTTGCGAATGGCGTCGCGCACGCGTTCCACGGGAGAGAGTTTACTGACCGACTTCGAAGGATAGTGCGCGCTCGCTGAGTCGCCGGCCATCATTTCGGTCATTTCAATCTGTTGTGAGATGTAGCGCTTGCGGGCTGACTTGTATTCCTTCAAAGCGCGGCGGCTTTGGGTTACTTTCTGA
>DATELP010000031.1:0-13144 GCA_035276425.1 Pyrinomonadaceae bacterium | reverse complement strand
CCAGAAATAGAGAAAAACCACTGCGAAATGCAGGCGAGAACATTTCAAATCTCCTGATGGAAGATCGGCGAGTCGGCTGCTACGATGTCCGGCGTAAGTATAACGTTTGCCCCCGCATCTGGCTTCCACTAAAATCCAGATTCTGAACTAGTTCCCCAATGCGATCCCTTTTGCTTGCAGTTTTAGCGGCCTATCTCATTGCCGCGATTCATTCCATCCTGGCGTTTATCAACAAGCGCCGGTCGGTGCAGCGTGTCGCGGAGTGGGCGACGATCACCGGTTTCATTTTGCACACCGCGGCGCTCGGAGCCGACTGGGTTATCGACGGTCACTATCCACTGTTCTCGCTGCGCGAAGCGCTCTCGTTTCTGGCGTGGGCGCTTGTGCCGGTCTATGCAGCGGTGCTCTACCGTTATCGTGCGCAAGCAGTCGGCGCGTTCACCATGCCGTTGATTTCGGTGTTGACGTTCATCTCGCTTTTGATCGCGCCTGGACCAAGCGACGCTCCGGCGGCATTCTCAGCCACACGTCTCTTTCCGATTCACACGACGCTCGTGATCTTCGCTTACGCCGCGTTCTTTATCGTCTTCATGGCGAGCGTGATGTACCTGCTTCAGGAACGTGAACTGAAACTCAAAACGTTCGGCGCCATCTTTCATCGCCTGCCGGCGCTCACCACGATCAACGAGATCGCCACAAACGCCGCCGTGGTTGGACTGACACTGCTGACGTTCGGCATCGCAACGGGAATGTTCTGGTCGCGGAATCGTTACGGACGCATGTGGCACAACGATCCGAAAGAGATCTTCGCGGTGCTGACGTGGTTACTCTATCTCGTGCTCATCGTTTATCGCTCGTCGGCGAGCTGGCGTGGGCGCAGAGCGGCGTGGCTCGGCGTCGTCGGATTTGCACTGGTCCTCTGCACCCTGTTTGGTACGCGTTATCTAGGTGGATATCACGTGTTTGGTTGAAACTGATGTCGATCATCCTTGTCGGAGTAAATCACAAGACCGCTCCGGTTGAGATTCGCGAGCGGCTCGCTTTGAACGACGAAGCGTGCGCGGATGGACTGCGCCGCATCGTCGATGGCGAAGTGGTGCGCGAAGGATTGATCGTTTCAACTTGTAACCGGGTGGAGATTCTCAGCGCGACGACGCCGGAGCAGATGGAAAGCAGCGCCGGAAAGCTGGCCCAGTTTCTCGATACCGCGGGCGAATTACCGGCGGGATTTCTGAATAGTTACCTGTATCGACACACGGACGAAGACGCGGTGCGTCATCTGTTTCGCGTTGCGTCGTCGCTCGACTCAATGGTCGTTGGCGAACCGCAGGTGCTGGGCCAGGTGCGGCGCGCGTATTCAGTCGCGGTCGAAGCAGGAACGGCCGGGCGAGTGCTGAACCGGCTCGTACACCACACGTTCCGCGTGGCGAAGCGCGTCAGAAACGAGACCGGGATTGCGGCGAACGCCGTGTCGATCAGTTACATGGCGGTCGAGCTCGGCAAAAAGATTTTTGATTCGTTGAAGGGTTGTAAGGTGTTGCTGATCGGCGCCGGCGAGATGGCGGAACTTTCGGCGCGGCACCTCGTGAACGCGGGCGCGTCGCGCGTGGTGATTGTGAATCGCACGGAGGAAACGGCGCGTCAGATCGCCGATGAGTTTGGCGCGGTGACGATGCCGTTTGAACGGTTGGACCAGGCGTTATCGGAAGCGGACGTGGTGATCTGTTCGACTGGCGCGCCATTCTATGTGTTGACCGAAGCGCAGGCGCGTCGTGCGTTGTCGCGAAAGCGCAATCGTCCGACCTGCATGATCGATATCAGCGTGCCGCGAAACATCGATCCCGACGTCGCGAAAGTTCCGAACGTCTTCCTGTTTGATATCGACGATCTCGAGTCGGTCATCTCTTCAAACATTCGCGAGCGTGAACGCGAGGCTGAACGAGCGGAGCTGATCGTGCAATCGGAAGTGATGCAGTTTCAGCAGACGTTGCGGCTGATGGATATTGGTCCAACAATCGGCGCGATGCGCGAGAAGTTTCAGGAAGTGGCGCGTGCGGAAATGGCGCGTCAGCGCAAACGTCTCGGCGTCCTCACTCAGGAACAAGAGACAGCAATCGAAGCGTTGCTCCTCTCGACCGTGAACAAGATTTCACATCCGATCCTCAACCAGATGCGCCAGTTTTACGAGAGCACTGAACCCGACGCGGATTCAACCGAAAAGGACATCTTCAAACTCGAGGAGTAATGCGTATGTCTCCTCGACTCATAATCGGCTCACGCGGCTCCCGCCTCGCTCTCTGGCAAGCCGAACAAGCAAAAGCGCGTCTACTGGCTTTAAATCCGGAGTTAGAGATCCAGATTGACGTGATCAAGACCACGGGCGACGTAAAACCAGATCCCTTATCGGTGATTGGCGGCAAAGGCGTGTTCACAAAAGAGCTGGAAGACGCCCTGCTCGATAAACGCATCGACATAGCGGTTCACTCTCTCAAAGATCTTCCCACAATACTTCCCGAACAACTCTCGATCAGCGCCATTTGCGAACGCGAAGATCCGCGCGACGCGCTTGTGCTGCCAGCAGGCTCACATGCAGAGTCTCTGTACGAACTGCCTAAGAAATTCGTGGTTGGCACGTCGAGTCAAAGACGTGTGGCCCAACTGAAAGCGTTGCGCGGTGATTTGGTTGTTAAAGATCTCCGCGGGAACGTTGATACACGTGTTCGTAAGCTCGACGAAGGTCAATACGATGCGCTGATTCTCGCGTCGGCCGGGTTGATTCGTCTCGGCTTGCAAGACCGAATAAGTACGGCCATCAAGACCGCTGAAATGTTGCCTGCCGTGGGCCAGGGAGCAATCGCGATCGAGATTAGAGCGGATGATGAAGTAGCGATTAAAGCAACTTCCAAACTTAACCATCGCGAAACTGAACTCGCCTGCCGCGCTGAACGTGCATTTCTGCGTGGTCTCGGTGGCGGCTGTCAGTTTCCCATCGCCGCCCACGCTACTGTCGAGGGTCAAACACTTCAGCTTGAGGGCCTTGTTGCGCATCCGAGCGGGCGAGAGATTATTCGCGACCGCTTGTCCGGGGCGCTGGATCAAGCAGAAGGGATTGGGGCCACACTTGCAGCGCGGTTGATCGAGCGTGGCGCAGACACGCTCTTGCACGGGCAACGGCATGAGTGACGCGCTCGCCGGTCGAACGGTTGTCGTAACGCGCGCGGCTTCGCAGGCGGGGGAGTTTGTAGCCGAACTCGAGCGTTATGGCGCGAAGGTAATTATTTGTCCCACCATCGAAATTGCCGAACCGGAAAGTTACGAACGTCTCGATGAAGCAATCGATCATCTCTACGGCTACGATTGGCTGATCTTCACCAGCGCCAACGCGATCGAATTTTTCCTTCGCCGTTTGCATGCGCGCGGCGTGAAGGTCGAAGAACTCGACGAGGTAAAGGTCTGCGCCATCGGCCAGGCATCGGCTGACAAACTGCGCGACGCACACGTTCACGTTGACGTCGTTCCCTCACAGTCGAAAGCCGAAGGCGTGTTCGCCGCGTTGAGCGAATACGTGGGCGGCGCCGAACAGCTTCACGGACTCAACATCCTTCTGCCACGGGCAGCTATCGGCCGCGATTACCTTCCCAAAGCGCTCGAAGATGCGGGCGCACGCGTCGACGTCGTCACCGCATATCGAACCGTCGTTCCCGAGAACCTCGATCGCGGACGATTGAGCGCCATGCTCGCCGGCAGCGCCGACTGCATCGCATTCACGAGTTCATCAACCGTAAAAAACCTCGCACTGCTCTTCGACACACACGACCTCAGCAACGTTCTATCAGGCGTAACGATCGCTTGCATCGGCGACGTCACCGCCTCAACGGTTGCTGAATACGGTCTGCACGTCGATATTCAACCGGCCCAATCCACCGTAAAGGAACTCGCCAAAGCAATCGCCAGTTACTACACCAAAGAAAAACTGTCCACCGACTACACAGAATCTGCGTAATCTGTGGATGGTTTTTGCTAAACTGACTTGCGATGTCTTCGACCCTCGACCACACCGGCGAACTCGAACAGACCAGACGAGAAAACGAGCTACTCAGACGGCAGCTCCAGGAGCGTGGTGCGTTTGGCGAACTCGTCGGTAACTCGGAGTCGATTCGCAAGATCTACACGCTCATCGAACAGGTCGCACCTTCATCCGCCTCTGTCTTGATCACCGGCGAATCGGGCACCGGCAAAGAACTCGTCGCGCGCACGATTCACCAGATGAGCCCGCGTCGCGATCGTCCTTTCATCGCGATCAACTGTTCCGCGATTCCCGAGACCTTGATGGAGTCTGAACTCTTCGGCCACGAAAAAGGCGCGTTCACCGGAGCCGCTTCACGTCGCCAGGGTTGTTTCGAACTCGCCGACACCGGCACGTTACTGCTCGACGAGATCGGCGAGATGCCCGCGTTGCTGCAAGCGAAACTGTTGCGCGTCATCGAAGAACGCGCCGTGCGCCGGCTCGGCAGCCGCAAAGAGATCTCGGTGGACGTGCGGCTTCTCGCCGCCACCAATCGCCAACCGCATCAGGCTGTAAAAGAAGGTACGCTGCGCAGCGATCTGCTGTATCGTCTCAACGTCTTCGGTATTCATCTTCCGTCACTCGGCGAACGCAAGGAAGACCTGCCGCTGTTGGCCCAACATCTCGTCACGCAACTCGCGGAAAAGCACGGACGGCCCGCGCGTTTCATGAGTCGCGCGGCGGTTGAAGCGCTACAGTTTCACAACTGGCCCGGCAACATCCGCGAACTTCGCAACGTGATCGAGCGCGCGGTGATCATTTGTTCCGGCGAACAGATCGAACGCCACCATTTCGCGCCGTACCCGATCGAACAACGCGAACGTCTGCGTAACGAAGACACCTTGACCTTGCCAGTCGGCACGCCGCTCGAAGAAGTCGAACGGCAGATGATCATGCGCACGTTGCAAAAGACGAAGAACAACAAGACGCGCGCCGCCGAGTTGCTAGGCATCAGTCTCAAGACACTGCACAACAAGCTGAATCTCTATCGCGAGCGTGGCCTTCTTAATGACGACGAGTGACGCTTCGGTCCTGCTCTTCTTCATCGACGGTCTGGGCATCGGCACACGCGGTCCACACAATCCTCTCGATAATCTTCCCGAGGCCGCGCCACTCGCGGTTTTCCAAAACGAAACTCCGGAAACGTTTTTAGAAGGGATTGTAGTGCCGACAGATCCGCGGCTCAGTGTCGAAGGGCGACCGCAAAGTGCTTCCGGACAAACGACGATTCTCACAGGCATCAACGCGCCCGCGACGATCGGTTATCACAAGCAAGGATTCCCGAACAAACCGTTGCTCGAAATCATCAGCCAGCATTCGATTTTTAAACAGCTCGGCGAAGCGGGTGTTGAGCCGGTCACGTTTGCCAATGCATACACGAGCGGATTCTTCAGCGAACGCCCGCGTTGGATCTCCGCTACGACCGCCGCGGTTGAAGCTGCGAAGTTACGTTTCAGAACGATGGACGACGTGCGAAACGACAACGCCGTTTTCATGGACTACACCAATCGCATGCTGATCGAACGCGGCGAAGATGTTGCGCCACGAACCGAGCAGGAAGCCGCGACCGTGCTTTCACGCGTCGTCGCGCAAAACCGCTTCACGCTTTACGAGTACTTCATCACCGATAAGGTCGGTCACGCGCAGGATATGCCTTTGGCGAAAATGATCCTGACGAGCCTCGCGCTTTTCATTCGTGAGTTGCTAATAAAGCTTGATCTCGAAAGAACTACCGTTATACTCACCAGCGACCACGGCAATATCGAAGATCTGTCATTACGCAATCACACGCTGAATGCAGTACCAACCATCGTTTGGGGTGCTCAACGTGAGCGAATCGCAACCAGGATTAGAAACCTCGCCGACATCACACCTGCCATCGTCGCGTTACTGACTAATAAATGAGGCCACAAAGAGGCACAAGCACAAAAAGCGACAAAAACAATCCCCGCGAGATCTTCGGCTGGAAGATGTACGACTGGGCCAACTCCGCCTTCTACACCACCGTCGTCGGCGCGCTGTTTAGCCCGTACATCACGCGTCTGGCCCAAACGGCTGTTGGTGAAAACGGCGTGGTCCTCGCACTTGGACCACTCGGCAACGTAACCGCTAAATCACTGCCGACACTCTGCGTCTCGATCTCCGTCGGCCTCCAGGTGTTTTTGCTTCCGGTACTCGGCGCACTCGGCGACTACTCGGATCTCAAAAAGCGTTTGATGGCGCTGTTCTGTTACATCGCCGTCATCGCAAACTGTCTGATGTTTTTCATCACGGACGGTTGGTATCTGTTCGGCGGCGTGTTGTTCATCATCGCCAACGTTTGCTTCGGCGCATCGATCGTTTTTTACAACGCGTTTCTGCCGGAGATCGCGACTGACGATCAAACGGATAAGGTATCGAGTCGCGGATTTGCGTACGGCTATCTGGGCGGCGCGCTGTTGTTGGTTTTGAACTTTCTGTTAGTGCAGAAAGCCGAGTCGTTTGGAATCTCAACCGGTCTAGCGGTGCGGCTGTCGCTTTTGTCGGCGGGTGTTTGGTGGGGCGGCTTTGCGCTCATCACGTTTTACCTGCTGCGCTCGCGGCCGAAGAAGAAGAGTCTGCCGCCCGGCATGGGTTACATCCGGGCGGGCTTTAGCGAGATCTTCGCGACGTTCAAAGAATTGCGGCGCTTGCCGCTGACGTTGCGCTATCTCATCGCTTACTTGATCTACAACGACGGCATTCAAACAGTGATCTTCGCGTCGAGCGCGTTTCTCGAGCAGGAGTTGTTTCCCGGTGGCAATCCCAGTTTTCTGTTGAAGATTTTTCTGCTCGTGCAGTTTGTGGCGGTCGCCGGCGCGCTGCTGTTCGAACGGCTCGCGTATCTGATCAAGACGAAGAACGCGATCATCGTGTCGCTCGTGATTTGGGCGGGCGTGGTGATCTACGCTTATCAGTTTCTCAACACGGTTGCTGAGGCGTGGATCATGGCCGCGGTGATCGCGATCGTGCTCGGCGGTTCGCAAGCGCTGTCGCGTTCGCTCTTCTCGCGGATGATTCCGCCGGGCAAAGAGGCGAGTTTCTTTGGTTTGTACGAGGTTTCCGAACGCGGCACGTCGTGGATGGGGCCACTGCTGTTCAGCGTGGTGATCGCGCGGACCGGATCTTATCGGCAGGCGCTGCTGTCACTGATCTTCTTCTTTGTGGTGGGATTGATCGTGCTGGCGATCACCGACACGGACAAGGCTGTTCGCGAGGCTAGCGACGTTGTCTCTTGACAGGATTAACAGAATTTACAGGATGAAAGAATCTTGTTAATTCTGAAATCCTGTCCAATATCGTTTTAGCCTGCAAGCTTTCGTTCTTTGGGTTCCTTCGAAACGCACTCCGTCGAACAGAAGCTCGCCAAACCCGCGCCGAGGTGCAGTGCGCGCTCAGCCGGAATCCACGTCCCGCAACTATCGCAGCGCACCAGTTTGTTTTTCGAAGGCGAACGCTGTTGGTCCGCAGCCGTAACCGTGCCTTCAGTCGCAACGTTTAGCGATTCAACTACCTTGCGAAATAGCTTGAGGTAAGGCCGGACACGGGAATAGACGATCACGAAGACAATACTAACCAGCGCGGCGATGATCAGGTACTTCAACTAGCCTCGTCTCTCATCACCTGATCTGTTGTTGCCGCCTGTGCCTCCGACGTAAGGTGCGTCGTTAGCACGACGCCGAGGCATCGGATCGCTCGCGCGTCTGCGCGGCTGCGATTCCTTCGTGCGTCGATCAAGACTGCCTGGCGGCAAGCCACGCCCATGGACCGCCTCTTCGAGGATTCGGGTAATCTCCTGCGAGAGTGTGCGATGTTCGGCGGCAGCACGGCGGCGTAGCGATTCCTTCAGATGATTCGGAACATAAGCGCCGATGAAGACCCCTTTGCGATTAGCCATCTAACGTCACCCTCATTTGTCATTGTCGGGATTACCCTGCAAATGCGGAACAGGTCTGTAAGCCGAATTCTGTACTCCGAATATTTCGGAGTGGCGATCATTCATCTAGCCCAGCCGTTGCCAACTGGATCCAGCGACCTACCCGGAGGTCGTAGCCGATTAAGGCTTCGGGCGGGCAGCCCTATTGACGCCTCCCTATTTGGTCTTGCACTGCGAGGAGTTTGCCTGGCCGCGCATGTCACCATACGCGCCGGTGCGCTCTTACATTAAGCCCTTGCGGGCCGCACCATTTCACCCATCACTCTTCAAAAAATCAATGATTTCAAAAGAGCTGGTCTGTTTTCTGTTGCACTTGTCGTCGCCCGATAGTATTTCAACCACCGAACGCCCCGCCGTTAGCGGGCTCGCTGCCCTGTAGTGTTCGGACTTTCCTCTCCCGGCGTTACCGGCAGCGACCGCCCGACCTGTTCTCTTGCAAGGCGGGTCGATTCTAGCACAGGGGTGTTCAAACCGGTATAGCACCTTTCAGCCAAAGAATTTGAACCCGACACGGAGGTTGTTTGCCAATGCTGGTGGCAGGAAAACAGCAACGGACAGCGAGGTAACCGCGTGAGACAGTGCGATAACATACAAATTTGGCTGCTTTTGATAAATTTTGGACCAGATCACCCCACCGATGAAGGTCAAGAGCGTCAGCAGCGGGTTTGGCAGATGAACCACTGCAAACAGACCTGCTGTTAGCAAAACGCTGGTCCAACCGGGTCCAAATACTATCTGAGCTCGTCGATTCAAGTAACCCTGTAACACGTACTGCTGAAACAACGCCCACAGTGGCAGCAGCAAGAATCGCCAACGCCACGGATCGTTTGCGGCATACCGATACGACGCGAGAACGATCACGATAACCGCCAGCACGGTTGGAACTGTCAACAATCTAACTGCCGGAATAAAGTTATCTAAACGGAAACCGATGTCGTGCGCGGTTTCGCCGTAAACACGATGTGAAAAAAACATCAACGCCAGGGCAAGCGCGACTGGAATCGCGAGCACGATTTTGTTCGAACCGGCAAACGCGAGCACGACCCACTCCGCGATCAAACACGACAGGACCACCGACACGATCTCCCACGCCGCCAGCGCACGATCGCTGATCCCGTTCGCGTTTATTTCTTCTGCCACGTTCCGTCTCCGCTCACTGCAAACTGAATCGGGTTTCCCAATAACTGCAACGTCAACTGTTCACCGTTTTTGTGTAGCGCGTACACTCGCGCTTCATGATTTCCCGGCGCTAATCCGGAAACCGGGAAGTTGTAACCATGCCATTCGTCTTTGGCCCATCCAGCAGCGGACACGTCCGGCCGCGCGAATTGGGCCATCTGCGTGCTGTAGAGTTTGTCGTCGATGAATAATTGCACTTCCACCCGGTCCCACGGCGATGCATAGTTTACGGCCCAGCCGGCGACGGATTGAGTGTCGGCAACAATCTCGCCCCAGCCCTGAAATGTCGGCGGGAACGCGTGCAGGTAAACAACGACCGCGAGCGTGCCGACCAGTATGATCTCAAGGATCGACTTGCCGATGAGTACATTGACAAGCTGCGAGCGGGGCTGCTTCATGCTGGTTCGATCGGTCGTCGAAGCATATTTGGTGGAAACAGTTCCGGCCAGCGCGCCTTGAATTCCTCACGCACGATTTCTTCGACTTCGTCCGCACTCGCCGCGGCGAGACATCGTTCTGCGATCGTTCGTGCTTCGCTCGTGTCGATCTGCGCCAGGACGGATCGCACACGCGGAATCATCGCTGGTGTCATGCTCATATCCGTCGCTCCGAGGCCGGTCAGCAAAACGGCGTACGCCGGAGTCGAAGCCATCTCGCCGCAAACAATCACCGGGATCTGTGCATTGCTACCGGCTTGTAGCGTTCGCTTGATGCCGTAAAGCACGGCCGGGTGCAGCGTGCGAAACCAACCGGCGACCTGATCGTTGCCACGATCGACCGCGAGCGTGTATTGGACCAGATCGTTCGTGCCGAGTTCAAAGAAATCGAGTTCGGTGGCGATCTTTTCGGCGGTCAAAACTGCTGACGGCACTTCGATCATGGCGCCAACCGGCACTTCGGCGAACGAATCTCCGCGCGTTTTGAGAACGTCTACCTCTTCCGTAATCAGTTTCTTCGCGGCTTTTATGTCCGCCAGATCCGCGACCATCGGAATCACGAGGCTCAGAGTCCCAGCCGCAGCAGCCCTCAGTACTGCTCGTACTTGCGTCCGCATGACGTCTTTATTTCTCAGACCAAAACGCACAGCACGTAGGCCGAGTGCGGGATTGCGTTCGTGCTGGCCCGTATCGTTTCCGAGTTCGCCGCCGACGTCAAACAGCCGCACGATCGCGCCGTCACTTCCCGCCGCTTCGGCGAGTGCTTTGTAAGCTTCGTACTGCTCCTCTTCGGAATTCATCAGCCCCGGCCGCGACAAAAGAAACTCCGAACGAAACAGACCGACGCCACACGCACCAAACTTTTTCACCGCTTGAAACTCCGCCGGCAGCTCGACGTTCGCGCGTAACGCGACTTGAACGTCGTCACGCGTGGTGACTGGTCCGCTTTCAAGTGCCGCAGCGCCATCGTTTTCGCGACGCGGCGTGGTGTATTCAAACTGTCCGATCGTTTCCGCAGTCGGATGCAGAATAACTACTCCGTGACGCGCGTCGATAATGATCCGATCGCCCGTGCGCGTGCGCTGGTAGAAATCACGGAGTCCAACTACCGCGGTCAGTCCCAAACCGCGTGCGATGATCGCCATGTGCGACGTCCAGCCACCGGAATCTGTTGCAATCGCTTTCACGTGATTCAAGTCGAGTTCGGCTACGGTCGACGGCAACACATCTGGCGATACGATCACCGCATCTACCGACAGATTCGGATACTTCAGACCCTCGCCGGTCAGGTTAGCCAGGAGCCGTTGAATCACGTCTTCGATGTCCGATCCGCGCTCGCGTAAGTATTCGTCGTTCATCTGCGCGTAGATCGACAACAGCCGATCGCCCACGACTTTTGTGGCCCACTCCGCGTTTGAATGTTCGCGCACGATGTAGTCTTCAACGTCGCGGGTGAGTTTTGCGTCTTCGAGAAACAGCAGGTGCGCGTCGAAGATGTAAGCGTGCCCGCGGCCGAGTTCCTTTTCCGCGCGTTGCTTGATCGTTTCGAGTTGGCGCCGCGACAGTCTCACAGCCGCGCGAAAGCGCCGTCGCTCGCGTTCGAGATCGCCGTCGCCGATCTCCGCGCGGTAAACGTCGCGCGCGCCTTTCTGCAAACGCAACACACGGCCGATCACCACGCCGTCAGAAACGCCGAGTCCCTGGCAACGCAGTTCCTCTTTAACGGCAACAGACGGCCGCGGTTGGACTTTTTCGTTTTCGTCAAAGGCACGTGAAAACAGATCGACGATCGCCACGAGCGCTTCCTGCTCGTCGTCGCCGGTGGCTACGAGCTTTAGAGCCGTGCCGTAACTCGCGGCGAGTGTCAGGATGCTGAGGATCGATTTCGCGTCCGCTTCGAGACCGCCTTCGGGACGCTGTAGTGTTAGTTTGCTTTTGAATTTGCTCGCGACGCGTACGAGGTTGGCGGCAGCGCGAGCGTGGAGACCGAGACGACTGGATACCTCGAGTGTGCGTTCGGCCACGTTCAGTCGGCTCCGGATTTGCCAGGAGGCGCGAGCAACGCGCTGGCGAGATAGATTCCCTGCCGGCCTTGATCGCGAATCTTTGGCGCGATGTCCGTGAGTGAGTCTTCGCCGGTGGAGGTCGCGAGCTTGATTACCATCGGCAGGTTTACGCCGGTGACGACTTCGATCGCGCCTTCGTCGAGAAACATCGACGCGATGTTCGTTGGCGTGCCGCCGAACATGTCGGTCAGCAGCAACACGCCCGCGCCTTGCGAGACGCGCGTGATCGCGCGCTGCACTTCGTCGCGTGCGGCGTCGACGTCGTCGTGCCAACCGATCGAGACCGCGGCGATGTGCGAGATTGGGCCAACGATCATCTCGGCGGCCGCGAGCAGTTCACCCGCGAGATGGCCGTGCGTCACAATCACGCCCGCGACTCGTTTAGCTTCAGGTTGCGGAGTGCTCATAGGTTGCGTCTGAACGTACCACCGACTCCGTCGGTGGGATTGCCTCACTTGTCGTGCCCGAGTGTAGGCTGCGTCTGAACGTACCACCGACTGCGTCGGTGGGATTGTTCTTCAGCGCTACTCATAGTAGGTCGAATCTGAAAAGTACCACCGACTAAAGTCGGTGGGTTTCTCGCATACTCAACCTACCACCAACTACTCCACCGCGCTAATCCCATCGACAACGTCGGTGGTCTTTCATACACCGCCTACTGCGAACGCGAACGCCTAGCTTTCCGCACGTCGCGGTGCGAGGCGTGCGCGTCGAAACCACCGCGCCGCAACGCGCGCGCGAGTGCGTTTGCCACCATTACCGAACGATGCCTTCCACCCGTACACCCAATCCCCACTGTAACGTACGACTTCCCTTCCCGCTTATAAAGCGGCAACAGATACTCCAGCAGGTCCGTGAATCTTTTCAACGTCTCCTGCACTTCCGCTTGCTCCCGCAAGTACTTCACGACGCGGCTGTCGTGTCCTGAAAGCCGTTTCAACTCCGGCACAAAGTGCGGGTTCGGCAAATGCCGCACGTCAAACAATAACTCCAGATCGCCCGGGTTGCCATACTTGTGCCCAAAACTCATGACCTGCACGCGCATCGGCGCGCCCTGCCGGTCAGGACTAAACCGCGCGAGCAAAAAACTCCTCAACGTATGAACGGTATGATCGGAAGTGTCGATGATCTGATCGGCGTGGGAGCGAATGCTCGACATCGCATCGCGTTCGGCGCGGATCGCGGCCAGCAGCCCCTGCCCTCTATCAGCAGGATGCGGACGGCGCGTTTCACTGAAGCGATACTGCAACACGTCGTCGGACGCTTCGAAGAAAAGAACAGTGACGTTCAAACCCGAAGCCCTTAAAGCTTCGAGTTGATGTTCGAAGTCGGCGAGAAACTCACCTTCACGAATGTCGATGACGAGCGCAGCGCGGCGGATGCCTTTCTCGTCGTCGTCGTTAGTTACGAGCCGGCCGAAAGTCGGCAGCATCGTCACGGG
>DATELP010000030.1:0-7690 GCA_035276425.1 Pyrinomonadaceae bacterium | reverse complement strand
CCCGACGACGGTATCGCCGACAGCGGCCACGAGGTCTACTCGGTCGACTTCCCGGCGCTTGGTCCCGGCGAGCACACGATCTCGTTGAGATCCTTCGACAGCAGCGGAAATGTCGGGACTTTTAGTGTCACCGTGAAGCGTTGATCACTTGCACGATACGGTGCGAAATAACCGGAAACCGTGCGAAATTTCGGCCCTGCTGGTAGACTTTCCGCGTAAAAACGCACCCATACAGCCGGTGCGTTTCTGGCATTTATCTTGCAGCCTCTTGTGACCGGCGCGTCTCTTCTCCCTCCCATGCGCGCAAATTGCATGAGGAGGCTCAGGTGAAAATGATGACGTTGGTGAGACAAATCGCGGTGCTTTTGATGCTGGCCATGGTCCCGGTGGGCACGTTTGCTCAACGAAAAGGTCAGCAGGATAAGCGGCCGCCCAAACCGCCGGTGAAGGTGATTGAGAACCCGAAAGACAATCGCCCCCCGCCGAACCGGGATCGTCCTAAAAAGGACGATAAAAAGAAACCCAATAACTAAAAGCCCGCGCATCTCACGCGGGCTTTTTTTGTACCTCTTCGTGGCCCTTCTTCTCTCGTTTCTCTCGATACATTATTTCATCAGCCCGAGCCATCTGGTCTTCAATACCCCAGGCGTGTTGATGATCGATCTCCACCGCCCCGATGCTCAGCCCAATGGTGAACTTGTGACCACTCATTTCGTTGTACTCGCTGACATTGTGTCGCAGCCGCTCAATCACTTTCGTTGATTCCGGCTCCTGTATGTTTGGCACGAGCACCGCAAACTCGTCACCGCCGAGCCGGCCGATGATGTCGCAGTCGCGAAATGTATTGCGCAGAATCTGACCTGCGGCGGCAATCGCAGTTGAACCGGCGCGATGGCCCAGCGTGTCGTTGATCCCCTTCAGACCATCCATGTCGGCGTAGATCAGGAGCGACGGATGCGTCTCACGCCGCGAGATCTTCAAGTGATGTTCGGCGAGATTGATAAAGCCGCGGTAGTTGTAGAGACCGGTTAGTTGGTCTGTCAGACTCAAATTTCGCAGTGCTTCCTCGGCGGCTTTCCGTTCCTCGATCGCCTGTTCGAGTTCGCGCACACGTTGTCTGAGACTCTCCTGCAATTCGAGAATGCGCTGAGCGGCTTGCAGTCGTGCTCGCAGTTCGTGAGCGTCGAGAGGTTTCGTTAGGTAGTCGTCCGCACCGGCTTCGAGACCTTCGAGGAGATCTTCGCGGCGGTTCAATGAGGTCAGAAGAATGACGTGGACCGGCGATTCGACTTCGCGCAAGTGACGGCAGATCTCGATACCGTCGACGTCCGGCATGACGCGATCGAGAATCGCGAGCGAGGGTGCGTCGCGCGCGCACAACGCGCGCCACGCGTCGTTTCCGTTGCGCGTGACTACGACCTCGTGGCCCCACTTCGTGAGATTGTTAGTGAGGATGCGACACGAGATCTCGTCGTCCTCGGCAATCAAAATTCTCATGCAGATCTTCTCTGGCGCTCCGCGTTCAGGATTTCTTTAACGCGCTCGAATTCGTTTTCCAGACTCGACAACAACTCTAGCGCCACGTTGCTGTAGTCGTTCTCGAGATGTTCGAGTTCACCGGCAATCGTGGCCATTTGCAGTACGCCGAGATTTGCGCTGCTGCCGCGTAGGCTGTGCGCGGCGCGTCTCGCTGTGCTGCGATCTTTGTTAGCGACTGATTTCCGGATCGTGTCGAACAGTCGCGGAACTTCGTTGAGATAAAGATCGATGAGTTCGACTACAAAATCCGGTTCGCCTTCGATTTGAGCGTCGTCGTAGACCGCCAGAATGGCGAGATCTACTGGTTGAGTTTCTGTGGCTGTGAGTGACATTTAGTTCTCCTGGTGATGGTTTAGCAACAGGCGAAACGTGCTTTGAAACTGGTCGGTGGTAAACGGCTTCGGCAGGAAAATGGTGACTCCGGCGGCGAAACTGTTGGCCATCAGTTTCAAATCAGGTTCCGAGGTAATCATCATGACCGGGATGCGCATGAGCCGTTTTTCCGAGCGCATAAAACGCATCACTTCGATGCCTTCGAGGTGCGGCATCATCATGTCGAAGATCGCGCCGCGAAAGTTGGCATCAGTCTTCAGTAGTCGATAGGCGGCGCCACCGTCGTTGACGACCACCGGCTGGTAACCTTCCAACTGGACAAATCGCGTCACCATGTGACGGATGATGGGGTCGTCATCGGCAATCAAAATACGTCGCGTTTGTGTACGCGCCTCAGTGAGCATGCTTTGCGTTTCTCCTCGTGTCAGATCGGAGCTTGGGTGCGGCGAATTAAACCGGTGTGCGCTATGACGGAAGGGCATAACACCACAAAAGAATGTTCGAAGGCGCTAATTGCGCCTCGGCGACGCGGATCGAGCATGTGACGTGCCAAGACGCCACGTTATGTGTAAGCTGTGCATTTCGTTTCTTACTGACTATGACAAGCACTACAGCGGGGCCGCGTCCGTCGCGCGCCAGGATCATTCTTGCGTTTGCGGCGGTTTACATAATCTGGGGTTCGACCTATCTCGGAATTCGCTATGCGATCGAAACGTTGCCGGGGTTTTTGATGGCCGGCACGCGTTTCTTCATCGCCGGCGCGATTCTTTTTACGTGGGCGAAGTTGAAAGGCCACCGGATGGGAACGCTGGCGCAGTGGCGGCGTGCGTTTGTGATTGGCGCATTGTTGTTGCTGTGTGGCAATGGTGGTGTGACGTGGGCAGAGAAATACATCGCGTCGGGCTTGGCGGGATTGCTCGTCGCGACCGAGCCTTTGTGGGTGGTGGTGTTGAATTGGGGCGCTACGCACAAGCGTCCTGACGCGAAGGTGTTATTGGGAGTGATGGTTGGGTTGGTTGGGGTCGGGTTGCTGCTCGGCGGCGGTGGTTTGAATAACGGGCAGCCTCTTTCGACGTTGGCTTTAGCGGGCGCGGGGGTGGTGCTGTTGGCGGGGTTAGCGTGGGCTGGTGGATCGGTTTACGCGGCAAGGCGTCCGATTGGCACGTCGACGTTGATGGCGGCGGGGATGCAGATGATCGCGGGCGGGAGTTTGCTGTTGTTGCTGGCGTTGGTGACGGGCGATTTGCAACGGCTCAACCTGGAGGCGGCGTCGTGGGTTTCGTTGGGCGCGTTTGTGTATCTGCTGGTGTTTGGTTCGTTGGTTGGGTTTACGGCGTATAGCTGGTTGCTCGGTCAGGTGACAACCTCGAGCGCCGCGACTTATGCGTATGTGAATCCGGTAGTGGCGGTGTTCCTGGGCTGGTTGTTCGCGAACGAGCCTTTGACGCCGCGGATGTTGATAGCAGCCGCGGTGATTGTTGGTTCAGTGGTATTGATCACGACCTACGGCGGCGAACACACCGAACCTGAGTCGGTTCACGATTCCGAGTGCCCAACACCTCCGTGCGCGTGACGTCGACAGGATTACAGAATTGCAGGATTGTGTTTGCGAGTAATAGTACAGGATGGTTGGGATTAACCGGGTAACCGTCTTCCACGTCCCAGATCGCAGACAGGACTGCTTGGGCGAAGGTCCATTGAAGAGCGCGCGTGTGATTTAGTGGGAGCTTGGTGGTTAAGATTTCGAGGCGGCGCTCGATGGTGGCGGGACTGGTGAAGAGCTCGGGTTGTTCGATCGGGTTTCTCAGCAACGCTCCGACTTCATATTCCAACTCACCAACAACACCTTTCGGATCGATCGCGATCCAGCCACGATCAGAATCGAAGAGCACGTTGTAGTGTTGCAGGTCCCCGTGCAGTAGCATCGTGGAGCCTTGCGACGCCGCCAAGTGTTCATAAACCTCCAGGGCCTCGCATACCAATCCGTGAGGAATTTGCCGGTCGCCACTGCGCACGTAGCGATCAAATCCCCGGCCCCAGTCCGCTACTGTTGGACACTCTTCCGGTGCTACGTGATTCGCAAGCTTTCCAATCACCTGCGCCAGAATCTTCGTAGCTTCATCATCTTCCCCACGCCTGACTAAACTCACTAACTGTTCACCCGGCTCGAGTCTCTCAAGCAACACCGCACCTGTTTCAGCTTCATAAACCGTTACCGCGCCACTTCCAGCGAACGCTTGCAGCACCTTACCCGCGTGCGCTTCATCACTCACGTTCGTCAACTTCAGCACCACGCGCCGCCCATCGCGCACACCGAACCCTAACTGCGCTGTTGCCGTTTCCCGGGTTTCGTTTAGCGTTACCTGCCACTCCGCCGCCTTTGCTTGCAGACGTTGTGTTTTCATCGTTTTGAGTTCCTGCTAAATTAGACGCCCCCATGAGAAAAATATTCCAACTCGCACTCGTTGCGTTAGCGCTCGTGTCGCTTTTTATGGCTACTAAATCCACGGCCCAAAACACGGCCCGGTTCGAGATCTCGTTTCCCGCATCGTTAGACAAAGGACCAATCGACGGCCGCCTGCTTTTGCTGATCTCGACCAGCAACGAAGGCGAGCCACGTTTTCAGATCAACGAAGACCTCAACACACAGCAGGTCTTCGGCGTGGACGTCGACGCCTGGAAAGCGGGCGAGACGAAGACGTTGGACCAGAGCGCGTTTGGTTATCCACGGCGCAGTCTCGCCGACATTCCGCCCGGCGAGTACACCGTTCAAGCGTTGCTACATCGCTACGAAACTTTCAAACGCGCTGACGGTCACACAGTCAAACTCCCGATGGACCGGGGCGAAGGACAACAGTGGAACAGCGCGCCAGGCAATCTCTACAGCACGCCGAAACGTATGCGCATTGACGGCAACACGCCGATCTCGATCACACTCGACAAAGTGATCCCGCCGATCGAACCGCCCAAAGACACGAAGTACATCAAGCACATCAAGATTCAAAGTGAACGTCTGACGAAGTTCTGGGGACGCCCGATGTATCTCGGCGCGCACGTTTTGTTGCCGGAAGGGTTCGATTCACATCCTGAAGCGCGCTACCCGCTCGTTATCAACCACGGACACTTCCCGGCTGACTTCGGCAACTTCCGCGAGCAGCCGCCCGATCCGAATCTGAAGCCCGATTACAGCGAACGTTTCAAACTCGAAGGTTACAACCGCATCGTTCAGGAGCAGGCGTATCAGTTTTACAAAGACTGGACCGGGCCAAACTTTCCGCGCTTTATCATTATCGAGATTCAGCACGCGAACCCGTATTACGACGATTCTTACGCCGTCAATTCCGCCAACCTTGGTCCATATGGCGACGCGATCACTTACGAGTTGATCCCGGAGATCGAGAAGCGTTTTCGTGGCATCGGCAAGGGCTGGGCGCGTTTTCTTTACGGCGGTTCAACGGGCGGCTGGGAAGCGATGGCCGTGCAGATGTTTTACCCCGACGAGTACAACGGCAGTTGGGCCGCGTGTCCCGATCCGATCGACTTCCGCGCGTACACCGTCGTGAACATCTACGAACACGAGAACGCTTACTACGCCGATTCGCCGTGGAAACGAATGCCGCGCCCCGGCAAACGAAACTATCTCGGCGAGCTTTCGGCAACGGTCGAAGACATGAACCACATGGAACTCGCGCTCGGAACGAATAGCCGTTCGGGCGGGCAGTGGGACATCTGGCAAGCTGTGTATTCGCCGGTCGGCAGCGATGGTTATCCCAAACCGATTTGGGACAAGTTGACCGGCAAGATCGATCGTTCGGTGGCGAATTACTGGCGCGAGAATTACGATCTCAGCTACATCCTCAAGCGCGATTGGGCCAAGCTTGGACCAAAGCTCGCTGGCAAGCTCAACATCTACGTCGGCGAGGCTGACAATTACTTTCTAAACAATGCGGTCTATCTCGTTGACGATTTTGCGAAGACGACGAAGAACCCGGCGTTCGGCGGCGAGATCGATTACGAACCGCGCGCGGAGCATTGCTGGAACGGCGATCACACGCGTCCGAATGCGATTTCGCGATTGCGTTATCACCAGTTCTTCGCGCCGAAGATCGTGGAGCGCATCACGAAGAGCGCGCCGCCGGGTGCTGATCTAAAGAGTTGGAGATATTAGCCACGGGCTACACGGACGGCATACCTTTCATGATCGCCGTGTGCGTTTCGAGAATGTGGTTTGCTTGTTCGGCGTTTGGCGTAAGCGACCAATCGCCGTGATCCCACGTGCCGCCGAGAATGATCCCATCACGGCGCGGGAACATGTAGCCGCTGCTCAGGTAGCAGTAATCGATCTCGGGTTGCGGCAACAGCACTTCGAGTTGACCGCGCACCGGAATCAGTTCTTCGTCAGCAAACAATTCACGCGATCCGAGCCCGGTACAGTTGAAGACAACCGGCTCCGGCAGCCGCGCGAGCTCGCGCCGGTTGCGAAATTCCTTCACCACAACTTTGCCGCCCGCGATGTAAAAGTCGCGCAACAACGCACTGAGATAGATCGACGGCTCGATCAGCATCGTCGAATACTGCCGCACCAAAGGAAACCCGAAGTAACGCTGCGGGTCGCGATGAACCTGTCTCGCGGGATAGAGCGCATCGCCGCCGGGAAGCTCGCGCTCGAGCGACATTTCGCTGCGCAATAATTCAAACGTATCCATCCACCGCACGCCGTATTCTGGTCCAACCAGCAGTTGAAAAGCCCGATTCGAGATCTGACACGCGCGGCGAAACTGATCTTCGAACTTCGCATCGACCTGATCGTCTTCGTAAACGGAAGTCGGCGCCCACGAAGCACCGGCGATGTTTGACGTTGTGTCCGGCGGCAGCGCCTTCGCGTAGATCGTGACCGTGCCGGGTCCGTTCTGAAAACGGCGTTGCAAGAGACGCGCGGTCGAGAGACCACTGACGCCGCAACCAAGAACAGCGAAGCGTCGTGCGCGAGACGTGTTCACAAAGTCGCGTGCGAGATCGACAGCGAGCGACGCCGTGCCCCACGAGAGTGTTACACCGCCGCCGCCGTGACCGTAGTTATGGACCAGCAGTTTGTTGCCGAAGCGCTCGGCGTCTACGACGAAGCCGCTCGGCCGGTACGGCCGCAAGCCAACCACTTCACGAATCACACGATCGCGCGAGACTTTCACGGGCGCAAACCGCCGTTGCTCGTCAAAAGCGCGTGTCAGACGCGTCGTGCTCAGCAGCGTGGCCAGCGCAGCCGCGCCACTCAGGAAGTCGCGACGATTGATCTGTGTACTCATCCCGGCGAACTTTAGCGTAATCTGTGGCGCATGTCTCGTTTTCCTGAATGGCTGGTACCGATGGCCGCGACGCTCACGCAGGAGCGGTTCACCGGACCGGAGTGGTTGTTCGAGCGCAAGTATGACGGCATCCGTTTGCTGGCTTTCAAAAAAGGCGCGGACGTGCAGTTGTTTTCGCGAAATCATCTCCCGCAAAACGTGCCTGCCGTCAGCGAAGCAATCGCACGATTGCCGCACAACGAACTAATTCTTGACGGCGAGATCACGTGGCCCGGCGGACGCACCGATTATCATGTCTTCGACATCATGTGGCTCGACGGCCGCGACCTGCGCAAGTTGCCACTTGAAGAGCGCCTGGCGATATTGAAACAGTTGCCGCTGACTGGACCACTTCATCGCGTCGAACCCGTAACGGACGAATCACCATGGGAACGTGCCGCACGAGAAGGCTGGGAAGGCGTCATTGCCAAACGGCGCGATTCCGAGTACGAACATCGCCGCTCGCGAAACTGGTT
>DATELP010000029.1:0-8803 GCA_035276425.1 Pyrinomonadaceae bacterium | reverse complement strand
TGATTGGCAAGGAACCTTGCAAGCCTTTCAATTGACGGATATTATCAAGACCAACCAATAAATCTCTTGGTTGCACACCACTTCACCGGCTTTGACTACACATTCTTGAGGAGAAGATCAAATGAAACCTGTCAAAAACTTGGTATTTGCTTTGTTGCTCGTTTTCGCACTTTCAGGCACAACCTTCGCTGGCGAAGTGCCGATTCCGCCCGCACCTCCACGTGCAACAACATCTGATACAGATGACGGTTCTACGCCATTGAGCGATCCGAATGCCGTACAAACTGGAGAAACAGTCGAAACGTCAGATTTCCTGATGTTCGAAGCGTTAAAAGCCCTACTCTATCTGTACTACTAAAGAAAACGCACAACCACGAACAAAGGCTCCAAAAGCTTACGCCGTAGCATAGGCTCGCGGCCTGCGTTCTGTGTGTCCGGGCTCACCGATAACGTTCGAAATACCTGACTGGGAGGCGGTGACGCGTTGCATCCTACCCCCATCTGGCCGCTGAAGCAATAGGAACTTTCATTTTTACACGGCCAATGAGGGCGGATTTTCAGTCGCCACCCCCGGTTTCACGGTCACTTTTTTCAAGGATCCGCCCGTCCTCGGGCCTACCTGTGCCTTCAACCAGCCGTTTCACGGTCTCCAGCGTGTCAATCTCCTCCGTCGTTTTGTCCGGCCGCAGCCGTAAAATCCTCGGGAAACGAAGCGCGTATCCACTCTTGTGCCGCTTCGATGGTTGAATCCTATCAAACGTTACTTCGATGACGATACTCGGCTCAACGATGCGAACTCGCCCATGACCAAATTCCTGAAGCGTGTGGGCCTTGAACCACTCCGTCAACTCCATCAACTCCTGGTCCGTCAAACCCGAATACGCTTTCCCAATATTCAACAGCTCATCTTCCCCGCTTGAACGCCGAACGGCAAACGTGTAATCCGACAACAAATGCCGGCGCTTCCCATGCCCAACCTCAACCGCCGTCACCGCCACGTCCAACGTCGCGATCGCCCGTTTCAACTTTAACCACTCACGGCCGCGACGCCCCGGCTTGTACGAAGAACTCGGACTCTTAATCATCAGCCCTTCGTTGCCCCGCGCCCGTGCGCGATCGAACTCTTCATCGAGCAAACTCGCCTCGGCGAACAGTTTTCCCGCTGAGAGACGTATTGGACCACTACCCGGCACTATTTGTTCCAACACGCGTCGCCGCTCCGCCAGCGGCTCGTCAATCAAAATTCTGCCACCTGCGTACAAAAGATCGTACGCGACCAAAACTACGGGCACGGCAATCATCAATTGCGTTCCAACCGTCTTCCGGCCCAGACGCTTCTGCAATTCACTAAAGGGCAGTATCAGGTCATCACTCGCCGGCACTATCTCGCCATCAATGATCGCGTCCATTGGCAACGAACGCAGCGGCTCGACCAGCTCCGGAAACCGGTGCGTGATCTCATCCATTGTGCGCGAGTAGATCGCCACGCGTCCGTTTTCAACATGCGCCTGTGCGCGGATCCCGTCGAACTTGTCCTCAACCAGAAACTCCTCGGGCATCGTTCGAGCGATATCAGTCAGGTCGGCCGCCGGCGTCGCCAACATGAACTTGATCGGATGAAACAGCCGCATGTTGACGTCACGTAAGTCTGCACGCCTGGCGCGCGTCGCGGTTTCACCAATATCGCCCAAAAGCATGTTTGCGTAAGCCACATCAGCCAGCGACTGCCCAAACACGCGCGCAATCGCGTCCTCGACCAGTCCTTCACGCAAACCGATCCGCAGATCTCCAGCCAGCAACTTGACCAAATACTTGGCCTCGAGCGGCGTCGCGTGCTGAAGAACAGCCGTCAGTAGCGCCGTTTTATTCTTGATACCGCGTGTTTCACTAAGCCGCCCAATCAACGACTCAGTCTCGGTTAACGTGATTGTAGGTTGAAAACTACGCCCGGTTTCTTTCACGATCTCAGCAGCGACTTCGCCAGGATCGCCGAGCCGCACCCAACGCGGAGAAAGATCTTCGGGGCGAAAACCAGTGGCCTCGGCCAACGCCGCGGCGATAATGCTGCCGCCCACATTCGTCGTGCGCGCATCGTTCTGAGCGAACTGTTGACCGGCAAAATATCGAGCCGCGCGGGTAAGATCCGGATCTGACAGCGTCTTGAGATAGTCGCCGAGGATCGCGGCCTTCTCTAATTTCTTCGTCGTTGCGGCAACGGCCTCGGCACACTCCGCAAAAGCCTGAAGCGTTCCCGCGGCGTCAATGAAATTCTCGATTTCGCTCTTCTCTTCGCCCATTGCTCTGGTAAGATGCTCGACCCCGAAGGACCACTTGCAGCTTTCCGCATTTTAAGTGATCCTAGCTACATCTATTAGCGTCGGAGGAGCAAGCCACACCCCGCAGGCTTACTTATATACAGATCGAGATCTTTAGGAAGGTGAAACAGCCGTGTTTGCCCTCATTCTTGAGTCCCTCAGTAGTACTGAATTACTGTTCATACTCGTCATCGCACTAATATTTTTTGGCCCACGCAAGTTGCCGCAACTCGCTCGCTCGATGGGAAAGGGGCTCGCTGAGTTTCGCAAAGCATCTGACGATTTCAAGCGTACGTGGGAGCGCGAAGTGGCCCTCGAAGCTGCCAAGCTGGACCTAGAAACTGAAAACTCGATTCTGCCGCCAGCCGAAACGTCCTTCCTGGATCCGGAAGTCATGACGGAACCACTGGTGCAATCAGCAGATCCGGAGTTGGTCGTTGCCCGCGGTAGTGAACCACAACGGCAACCCGAACCACTGGAGCAAACAGCCGAGCCGCTAACTGCTGCAGAGCCGCTAGCCGCCACCGCCGCCGAATCAGCAACAGCTGCTACACCTGAGCCACTCCGAAAACAAGAATGGATCTAAGTCATCGGCAATGTCAGCATTCATAAAAGCCTTACAAACCAGCCGCAGTAGTGAAGAAGAACAACTCGGCGGCCAGATGTCCTTTCTGGAGCATCTCGACGAGTTGCGCCGCCGCCTGGTCCGTTCGTTTATCTTCGTCTTCCTCGCAGCCACGATTTCATGGTTTTTTTCCGGACCGATTTATCGGTTTCTGGCCGCGCCGGTGAATCGAGCGTTAGCTGAAGCCCAACGCCTCCAGGTTCCGATCAGCGGTTACACCGGTGGTGAAACGATTGCCGCCATGACGTCGTTGAAGGAAAACGACTCTGGCCGCTACGTATTCGCGGAGGAAACCAAACTCGGCAGCAGTTTGATACCGGCGGGCGCGTCGGTGATGTCGCGAGTATTGAAAGACGGCCAAGGCAAGCTGTCGTTGTACACAGACGAAGCGCTCTATTCCGGCAACGCAGTCATTCCCAAGGGCGTGCGTTTACCGATCGAACTCGGCTCCGCTGTCGAAGCGTTTTCCGGCGTCAACGATAAACTCATCGTCACTACTGCGCTCGAGCCATTTTCCCTCTATATTAAAGTCTCGCTCTATGCGGCAATCTGCGTTTCCGTGCCGTTTCTGCTGTTTCAGATTTGGGGCTTCGTCTCGCCCGGTCTGTATCCGCACGAACGCGCTTACGTGACGCCGTTTATTCTTTTGTCGTCGATTTCGTTCGTTCTGGGCGCCGCGTTTGCCTACTATGTCATCTTTCCGCCCGCCGCCACATACCTGCTCGGGTTGGGCAGCGACTTCCGGCTGTTGCTCAAAGCCGACGAGTATTTCGACTTCATCATCATCGTGATGCTCGGCATGGGCGTCGTTTTCCAAATGCCGGCGATTACTTACGTTCTGGCGCGAATTGGCCTGGTCACGGCTGGATTTCTGGTGAAGATTTGGAAAACCGCGCTGATCGTGATCATGATTGCCGCAGCGGTGCTGTCCCCGACCAACGACATTCCAAACATGATGCTGTTTGCCGCGCCGATGATCGTGCTCTACGTGGTCTCGATCTTCGTCGCCTGGATCTTCAACAAACCCCGAACAGCAAACTGAGGTAATCGTCAAAAACTCAATAATTGCATCGGTTTCGCCCACTTTCGGGCAACTTACCTCGACCGTGACCGCATCCTTGACTCTGTTCTCAGCGCAAGCTTAGAATCCTGAGTCTTCAACCGGTGTCCGACAGCAGTCCGTATAGCTCGTTCGTCAACATAGGAGTTTCGTAATGTCTTACCAGAAAGTTGCTCTGCGTCTGGCTCTGATTACCGCGTCAGCGTTCATAGCCAGCCCCGCAGTTTTGACACAAGAGCAGCAGGATCCGACCAACAAACCCCGGAACGTCAAACCAGAACTCAAAAAAGCTTACAAAGACTGGCTCGACAAAGACGTTACTTACATCATCACCGACGAAGAGCGGAAAGCATTCAAAAAACTCGCCACTGACGATGAGCGCGAGCGATTCATCGAAGAATTCTGGCGCCGGCGCGATCCGGATCCGGACACTGACGAAAACGAATTCAAAGAAGAGTATTACGAGCGTATCGCCTACGCGAACGAGCACTTCAGCTCCGGCATTCCCGGTTGGAAAACCGACCGCGGCCGGATCTACATCATGTACGGCAAGCCCGACGAACGCGAAACCCACCCGATGGGCGGCTCCTACGAACGTCCGTCGTGGGAAGGAGGCGGTAATACGACCACCTATCCGTTTGAAATCTGGTTCTATCGTTATATCGCGGGCGTCGGGTCGGGTGTCGAGATCGAATTCGTCGATCCGACGGGCAGCGGTGAATATCGCATCGCCCGAAATCCGAACGAAAAAGACGCGATGCTGATGGTTCCGGGCGCGGGTCTCACGTTGTCCGAACAACTCGGACTGACCAGCAAAGCCGATCGCATTGCCGGCATCGGCGGCGTCGGCAACATGAGTTATCAACGCGAACAGGACAGCCCGTTTTCACGATTGCAACTGCTCGCCGATTTGAGCCGTCCGCCGCAAGTGAAGTTCAACGATCTCGCCACCGCAGTTAACACCGGCGTCGTCGAAGAGAATCCGCTCAACTTCGATTTGCGAATCGACTTCTTCCGGCAGTCAGACGAGCGCGTGATCACCGCATTCACGATTCAAGCCGAGAACAAAGATCTCGTTTTTCAGGACAGCGGTGGTCTACAGCAAGCGCGCATGAACATCTTCGCGCGCATCACTTCAGTCGCCGGCCGCCGCGTTGGCATCTTCGAAGATCCGGTCATCACTACCGCGACGGCAGAAGAATTGACCGACGCGAAAGATAGAAAGTCCGCGTACCAGAAAGCGGTTCCACTAGCGCCAGGCACATACAAAGTCGACGTGATCGTGCGCGACGTCGCGTCGGGTGCGACTGGCTTGAAACAACTCGGTTTCACTGTTCCCCGTTACGATCAGGAAAAACTCTCCACTTCGACGATGATTCTCGCGGCGAAACTGGAGAGCCTCGTGGACCAGCCGGCGGTGGGCCAGTTCGTCATCGGCACGACGAAAGTCATTCCAAACGTCGCGGGTGTCTATCATCGCGGCCAACCGGTTGGCGTCTATCTCCAGATCTACAACGCCGGTATCGATCAAACAACACTACGCCCGTCAGTCGACGTCGAATACGCGCTGATGAAAGACGGTAAGGAAGTCGGCAAGCAAACTGAAGACTGGAAGGGCCTGAGCGACTCCGGCCAGCGCCTGACGCTCGCTCGCTTGATCGACACGCGCCAACTCGCCACCGGCGATTACGAAGTCGCAATTCGCATCCGCGACCGCGTCACCGGGCAGTCGTTGTCGCCGTCGCAGAAGTTCAGCGTGGTTCAGTAGACTTAATCTCTTAAGCAGCGATTAGAGAAACCACCAACTCACGGGTTGGTGGTTTCGCTTTCTGCCCGCCGAAGTTTCCAGTGTTAAGATAAATCTCGAATGGCACAGAAGGTTGAATTAATCGGACTCTCCCAGCCCGAACTGGTCGAGTTTGTCGAGGGTTTGGGAGAACCGGCGTATCGCGGGCGACAGATCTTTGCGGCGCTTCAGCACCGGCGCCTGCGCAGTTTCGATGAGATGACGGACCTGCCGAAGGAACTGCGCGCGCGGCTGAATGAGGTCGGACAGGCTTCGACGCTCAAAGTCGAATCGCGCTACATCTCTTCCGACGGCACGCGGCGTTATCTGATGAAGACCCACGACGGTCTTCCGGTCGAGACGGTTTTCATTCCGGAAGAACATCGCGACACGATCTGTTTCTCGTCACAATCCGGCTGCCCGCTGCAATGCACGTTCTGTCTCACGGCACAGCTCGGTTTGTTGCGCTCGTTAACGCCGGGTGAGATCGTCGAACAAATCCTGATCGCGCTGAACGACGCTTACGGTGTCGGCATCAAGCCACCACGCGGCACCAACCTCGTCGGCATGGGCGCCGGTGAACCGTTTCTCAATTTCGACTCGTTGCTCAAAGCGCTGCGCATCATGGCCGATCGCAACGGTCTCTATATCGTGCCCAATCGCGTCACGATCTCAACCGCGGGGATCGTTCCAAAGATTCTCGAGTTGGCGACGGTTTCGGATCGTCCGCATCTCGCGATCTCGTTGGCCGCGCCGACCGACGAGTTGCGTAACGAACTGATGCCCATCAACAAGCGTTGGCCGCTTGAAGAGTTGCTCAAAGCCTGCAAGGTGTTTGAAAAGACGTTGAAGCCGGGCGAACTGTTCACGTTCGAATACGTCATGCTCGCTAGTGTCAACGATTCAGAAGAACACGCGCGTCAACTCGCGAATCTGCTGAACCGTCACGGTCTGAAAGCGAAAGTGAACCTGATTCCGCACAATCCGGCCGAACCGCTGCCGTATCATCCATCCGCGGAGGAAACCGTGACGCGCTTCAAGAAAATTCTGGAGTCGAAAGGGATTCACGCTTACGTGCGGCGCCCGCGCGGCCGCGACATTTTTGCCGCCTGCGGGCAACTGGCGGCGCGCCAGGAAACACTTAACACTCGCAAAGAGATCACATCCGTCGGAGTTACCAGTTAAATGATCAATCACTCGAAACTCATCGGCACACTGTTGCTGCTCATTCTGTTACCCGCGACTTTTTACGCGCAGTCGTCCGGCGACGTGAACGTCAGCGGCTCCATCACGCCCGATAAAATCAAGAAAGGCCGCGTCGTGAAAGGCAGCGTCGTGATGGAAATCCCTTCCGGCCTGCACGTGCAGTCGAGCAAACCACTCGACAAGTATCTCATCGCGACCAAACTCGACATCGAAACTCCGTCGGGAATGAAAGTTGGACCAATCGCGTATCCACGCGCGCTCATGCGCAACCTGAAGTTCTCGAAAGCCGCAGTGGCGGTTTATGAAGGCCGCGCGACGATCCGTTTCAACCTGACGGTACCCGCAAACTACAGCGGTTCGTCCGGCGAGATCAAAGGAAAGTTGCGTTTTCAGGCGTGCAACGACGAGTCGTGCTTCCCGCCGGTGACGCGCGAAGTGAAGATGTGGCTCAACGTGGAGTGACCTGGTCTTTGCCAATCACGGCCATCAGCCGCCCGACTTTTCCGTGCAACTTCTTTTCCTGGCGATAAGAGAAGAAGAGATCCGTGCGGCACATCGTACACAACGGCGCGATGTGAATCCGATCAGGCAACACGCCGATGAATTCTAATTGCTTTCGATTCGCCGTCAGCAGATCGACGAGCGCATGCCCCGGGCGCGTCGGAGTAAACAGTTCGGCGCCATACGGAAACCGGCTGGTAAACGCGTCGATCACATCAGCGCCGACTTCATAACAACATGGACCAGCAGACGCGCCGATCGCTACACACAAATCTCCGGGCTGGGCGCCGTATTCGTCAGTCAAACGTTTGATACCCGCTATAACCGCCGTCTCCAGTGTCCCACGCCAACCCGCATGTACCGCGGCAAACGAACCCGATAGCGAATCGCCAATCAGGATCGGCACGCAATCCGCCGTCTTCACCCCGGCCAACACGCCGTCGGCATTACTAACAATCACATCGCAGTAGATCGTTTCGCCCAATTGATCTTCAGCAGGCTTCGCTTCAGCGACGGAATTAACCACGCGCACGTCCGCGCCGTGGACCTGCCAACAACCCGCGAGGGACCACTGGCCAGGAAAAAGCTTGAGAAAGCGGCGGCGATTCTCCAGAATGTTCTCCGCCGCGTCGTCGTGAAAGCCGGCGAGACTGAGCGAATCGTGTGGCATCGCGCTGACGCCGCCGAGACGCGTCGAAAAACCGTTTACAAAACCGTCCTCTTCCAACGGACGGCAAACAAGCGCGCGCAGGCCGTTGAGTTCGCGCCAGTAAAATCCAGCGTCGGTTAGTTGTTCGTCACTCGTGATCGTTTCCATCGGCATAGACATTATCGAAGTTGCGCGAATTCGCGAAGTGCTGCTGCGCACACCGCGCTTCACCGAGCGCGTCTTCACGCGCGCCGAACGCGAATATTGCGACAGTCGCGGCGTCGTGGCCGCGCAGCATTACGCCGCGCGCTTCGCCGCGAAAGAAGCGGCTTTGAAAGCACTACAAACAGGCTGGCGAGGTGGAATCAGTTGGCAGGATGTTGAGGTTTCAGCACGCGACAGCGGCGCGCCTTACCTGATCTTCACCGGCGAAGTGCTGACGGTTTTCAAAAAATTCAACGCCACCGCCGCACATCTTTCTCTCTCACACACAAGCGAACACGCAATCGCGCAGGTCATCTTAGAACGTTAAGCTCATTCACAAGCGTCTTTCTTCCCTTCAAATCCGTGTCTATCTGTGTTCGTCCGTGGCTAATAATTTCGACTGGCTTGGTCTCCCTACGCTCAATCTCCACTGCGAACGGACTGCTCTGCACCGGCA
>DATELP010000028.1:0-8574 GCA_035276425.1 Pyrinomonadaceae bacterium | reverse complement strand
AGCGCACGATCTTTCAAACCGGAATAGAGATTTTGCAGGTCAGCGATCATCGCCTTGCCGCTTTCGGTCAACCGCGGAAACGAGATCATTGCGGCTACGACGATCGCCACGATCGCGAGGATAATCACAAACCAAACGTTCGTGCGGCCACGTTCGAGCGCGATCAGAACCTTCACGATCGCAACGCCACCGAGAACACCACAGGCAATCAACAGTCGTGTCCAACGCGCACTGACAATCGTTTCGTTCGGCAGCAATCCGGCAGTCTTCAGCGTTTGTTCGTAAGGCTTGCACGTCGCTCGCAAACGGGAATCGTCGAAGATTGCAGACGCTTCATCCGCGCGTTTGAACTTTCGCAGCAACTCTTTCTCGATCGGTCTGCGAACCGCATCCGGCGAGGCTTTCTCCGCCGCCTGAAGCTGTGTTCCAGTTGCCACAAGTAAACCGCGATCGATCAGCGAAACTGCCGCAACACGCAGCGTCTCAGGTTCAGCGCCGCGCAGGTAAGCAATCAAATACGGATCGGAAAGATCGAGTTTTGGCGCAGCAGATCGTTCGGCAATCTTTCGCGTGACAATCAACGCGATGATCGTGAGTACACTCAATCCGATGAAGAAGAAGAGAAACTCCGGACCGGTAAGATCAAAAGGATTCATTTTGGTCGCCTCACTTTAACTCAGAGTTCAGCGGCGCGAGCCCACATCGCGTGGGCCAATTCGATTAGGTGAAAGAGAGCAGGCGCAGCAGCGCCGGGTGGTAACGCGTGTCGTTGACGCGCTTCGGTGATGAGTTGTACGTCGTGAGCCGAACTCGTTGACGAGTTTGCGAATTGCTCGAGTGCTTCCCTGGGTGTTGGAGCGGGACGTCCTTCGAGTTCGAGCAAAGTCGAGGCGCACGATCGCAGTGGTCCAGCAGCATCGGCGATGACTGCCGCGAGTTGCTCTTCGCGAAGACTGCGGACGATGTACGCTTCACGCAAACGCAGCGTGAGATTCAGCAATCTCTGTTTCAAAATAGAGATCGCATCTGCTCGGGAAACTGAAATCGAAGCGAACGGATCTTCGCCGTAGAGGATCAAGCGCCGCCTCGTGATGTCGGCAAATTTAACCGCAAACGACTGCGACGCGGGTTTGAGTTCTTCCTCCAACAGAAACATCACGCGCAACTTGATCGCAGCCTGGGCCAATCGCAACGGTTCGCGTAACTGATCCGCCAGACCGCGATCGAACGCACTCAGCAGCAGAATAAGATTTACGTCGGATGTTGGTCGAAGTTTTCCTTCAGCGCCGCTTCCGTAAAGAACCACGGAGATCAGTTGATCGCCAAATGCTTTCTTCGCCGCAGCAATGAAAGTGCTCAGGGTGGTGCTTACGTTTGTTGGAAGAGTGATGGTGATTTCGGCGGTCATGGCATTAGCCACAAAGAAGCACAAGAATCAATTAAGCAAAAAACTGCTCGATGACGCTGCGCGGGATTGCGCCTTCACGAACGATGCGCGGCGGAGAACTTAATACGTCCAAAACCGTCGAAGGTTCCGTAGCGGTTACTTCGCCGCCGTCGACGATCAGGTCCAAATCTTTTGTGAAATAGCTCGCCACTTCACGCGCCGAACGCGCCGGCTCGCGTCCCGCGGGGTTCGCGCTCGTGGCCGTTAATACGCGGCCGCACGTGCGAACAAATTCGCGAACGCCCTCGTCGTCCGGCAATCTAATGCCGACTGTTCCAGTGCCCGCCGTGATTCCTTCCGGCAAATTAGCAATCGCAGAACCGACGACCGTCAGCGGGCCCGGCCAAAATTCTCGCGCAGCGATCTTAAATTGAACTGAACGAGTGTCGATTAGTCGTTTGGCCTGTTCCGCATCGGAAATCAGAAGCAGTATCGGTTTGTTATCTTCCCGGCCTTTGACTGCTTTGAGACGCGCGACCGCCGCGGCATTGAAAGGGTCGACGCCGAGGCCGTAGAACGTGTCGGTGCGAAACGCGACCACGCCGCCATTCGCGATCACTTCCGCGGCTGTCATCGCGCCTGCTCTTTCCAGTTCGTATCCAAACGCGTGCGCTTCAACGACGGCACGTCGAGCACGTTCAGATCGAACCCCGAGACGTAGGGCTTCACCAATGAATAAGACGAGGCAAAGTAAATTGGCATCGCTTTGAGCTCCTTCAACGCCTGCGCTTCCGTGTCGATCGGAGCGGGACGTTGCGGCTCGGGTGTCGCGATGTTAGCCGCCGGGCCTTCCATCGGTTGCACCGGCGCCGGATGCGAATCGCGGCCAAACAACATCGCGATGTTTGTCGCCTCGCTTGTCGTCTGCATCACCAGGCCACGACGGACGACGTCGTAATCGCCGGTCTTAATTGCGGCTTCGTATTCGTCCCAGTTCTTGATCACGATCTCGGTTTGGATGTTCAGCGCCGTGCGCCACATCGCGGCGATGGACTGGGCCACGATGCGTTGTTGTTCATTGCGATTGATCAGCAACCTGATCACGGGAAAACCGTCGCCATCAGGGTAACCCGCGTCGCTCAGGAGTTGGCGCGCTTTGTTAATGTCGTGATCCAGCAACTCTGCCTTATCAACCACCGGCTTCTCGCCCGACATCGCATCCGGCAGGAATCTTCCGGCAGGTTCGGTCGCGCCGCCGAGATCGTCACGACTGACGCGTTCGCGATCGATCGCCAGCGCCAATGCTTCGCGCACACGCACGTCGTCGAAGGGTTCGCGATCGACGTTGAAAACGTAGTAAGTCAGCGCGCCAAACGTCGAGCGCCGGAAGTCTTTGTAGGGCGCTAACAGTTTGAGGGCCAATGGTTCGAATGGCGCGTTGGTGACGGCGTCGACTTCGCCCGCGCGATACGCAGAGAGTGCGTCTTCAGGATTCGCGGTGTTAACGAAGGTCACGCGATCGAGGGAGACTGAATCGCCGTCCCAATAGTTGCGGGCGCGTTCGAGCCGGACGCGATCTGCTTCGGCGGCCGAGAGTTGAAACGCGCCGTTGGAGATCAGCTCGTGCGACTCGATCGGTTTTGTGTGATCCGCGTCGGGGAGTTTGACCGGACGAAACACCGGATGGGCCACGAGAGCGGGAAAACTGTTGTCGGCGTGCTGTAGCGTGACACGAAGGACGTGATCGTTCAGTGCTTCCGCGCCAAACTGTGGCGGCTTTTCCTGTGGTTGATCGGGGGACTGTGGCTGCGCTGGCGACTCTGGTTGAGGTGTGCTTGCGGTTGCGCCTTCGATGTTTGCGAGCAGTTCTGTGTGTGGCGCGAGTGGACCGATCTTCAGTGTGCGTTGCCACGAGCGAACGAAATCCGCGGCGGTGACTTTTTCGCCGTTGGACCAGCGTGCGTTGTCGCGCAGGTAGAACGTCCAGACGCGGCCATCGTGCGACGACTCCCAACGTGTCGCGACGGCGGGAACGGGCGCGAGTGTTTGCGGATCGTAATCCGTCAAGCCTTCGAACAGTGCTCTGACGGCGTCCGTGTCGGGCGGAGCCGCGGCAAATGCGGGGTCGAACGTCTGCGGCAGTCCGCCGTCGCTCCAGCGAAGCTCCTGCGCTCGCGGCGGAACGATGTTGCCGTAGTATGTGGATGGTTCCTCGTTGAAGCAGCCGCTGAGAATGAGGCCACAAAGAGGCACAAGGAGCACAAAAGGCACAAAAGTGTATTTGAACTCTGGCGTTCTTTTTGTGCCTTTTGTGCCTCTTTGTGGCTCAGTTTTGACTCTCATCTAATCTTTGCCAGCTCGTTGTAAACGTCGATCGTGCGCTCCTTAGTTACTTCGAACCCGTCAGAAGTATCGATCAAATAATCCGCAAACTCTTGTTTCTCGTCCTGCGGCATCTGCGAATTAATCCTCGCCTCGGCTTCATCACGCGAGAGACCGTTGCGTAGCATCAGTCGTTCAAGCTGCACTTCGGGGCGGCAATGGACCACGATCAACTTGTCGAACCGTTTATAACCGCCCGACTCGATCATCAGCGCGGCGTCGATGATGCCGATGCCTTGCGGATCTTCGCGTTCCCAGTCGCGCATGATCTCGTCCTGACGCGCGATGATGAACGGATGAAGAACGTAGTTTAACTTTTGGCGCTTCGCTTCGTCTGCGAAAACAAGCTCGCCCAGGCGTTGGCGGTTCAAGGTGCCATCAGAGTTAAGAACTTCGCGACCAAAAGTCTCCGCGATAGCTTCAAGGCCCGGAGTGCCAGGAAGAACAACCTCACGCGCTGTTACGTCGGCGTCCAACGTGTGACAACCAAGCTCGGAAAAGACTGAAGTCACAAAGGACTTGCCGACGGCGATCGATCCTGTTAGCCCAACGCGCAGCATCGAATTAACACGAACACCTCGTTTTGAGTTCAACCTTTAGGTTGTCTGAAAAACACAAGCTGAAGCTTGAACTCAAAACGAAGTTCGTAACTTCGCGGCTTTCAAAGTGTTCTTCATTAACATCGCGACGGTCAGCAGACCAACGCCGCCCGGTACGGGTGTCAACATTCCCGCGACTTCGGAAGCTTCCGCTGGATGAACATCGCCGACCAGCGTCGAACCTCGTTTCTCCACGATCTCCAATCGCTTCTCTGCTGCGTCGCCAAACAGTGCCCGCACTTCCGCCGGATCGGAAACCCGGTTCATGCCGACGTCGATCACAACCGCGCCGGGTTTGATGTGTTCGCGACGAATCATTCCGGCGCGGCCGATTGCGACGATGAGCAAATCAGCCTCACGCGTCACGGCGGCGAGATCTCGTGTGCGTGAATGACAGATCGTCACGGTCGCATCGCGCTGCAAAAGTAATTGCGCCATCGGCCGGCCAACGATTTGACTACGACCGACAACACAGGCATTCGTACCGCGAATCGGGATCGCATTGTAATCGAGTAGTTCGATGATGCCGGCGGGCGTACACGGCACAAGCGCCGCGCGGCCCAACGCGAGTTTCCCAACGTTGACCGGGTGAAATCCGTCAACGTCTTTTCGCGGATCGATCGCTTCGATGATCGCCGTCTCGTCGATACCGCGCGGCAAAGGAAGTTGCGTCAATATGCCGTCAACGTCGTCGCGGTTATTCAACGTACCGATCACGTCGAGCAGTTCAGCGGTCGTAGTTGACTCCGGCAACGCGTGATGTTCGGAGCGAATACCGATCTCTTCAGACGCCTTGATCTTGTTGCGCACGTAAACCGCCGACGCCGGATCGTCGCCGACGCGCACTGCCGCCAGACACGGCCGGTAACCACTCGTCTGGACCATCTGTTCGACTTCAGCCCTAACTTCCTGCTTGATTTGCGTCGCCACAACAGCGCCGTCGAGCGTGCTCGCTTTGGTTTTTTCCGTAAACATTGGTCTCGATAGTATACACAGATTACACGGATTATAATTCCGCGCATGTTGCTTGCCAGACTAGTACTTTTAACGGTGTGCTGGGTGTCGATCGCCGTGGCCCAATCGCCGGCGAACCAGGATTATCTCCTCGGCCGCAAAGCGGAAGCGTCGGGCGACGTCGCCACCGCGACCGCGAATTACCAGGCGGTCGTGTCGCGCAATGCGCTTTTGAAGGAATACGCGTTGTGGCGGCTGGCGCGAATCGCACGCACGACCGGCGATCTCGTGCTCGAACGCGAACGTTTGCAACGGCTCGTCGCCACCGCGCCAAACAGTCTGCTCTACGAAACAGCGGCACTGCGTCTGGCGGAGAGTTTCTTTGAAAGTGGTGACTTCGAAGGCGCGGCGAACAGCGCGAAACCGGTAGCGGCGTCGAAAAACGTGGCCGTCGCGCGTGAAGCTGCGGCGTTGATGGGAACGGCGTATGTTCGCGGCGGGAAAACGACCGAAGCACGCGACGTGTTTACGAAACTGGTGATGCAGATGCCCGATGCGTCGCGGCCTGATGATTTTGCGTTGCTGGCGGTGCGCGAGCTTGACGCGTTGGACAAAGCGGCCGGGTCGGCGAATCTTACCGAAGCGGATCTGCTGCTCCGCGCTTCCGTCTATCAATTCAATCGCGACTTCGCTGGCGCGCGTGTGCTTTATCAAACACTTGTTGACCGTTTTCCGCAGAGCACGACTGTCCCGAACGCAAACTTTCAGATTGCGCGCGGTTTATACAACGAAGCGAAGTACGACGACGCGATCAAAGTCATTCAAAAACTGCTGGCGACGGCTTTTGACTCGAGTCCGCAAACGGCGCGTGATGCAGTCGGTTTGCTTGCCTCGAGTTTTGTTCGGCTCAAACGCACCGATGAAGCAGTTACAGCCTACCAGGTTCTCATAGATAAGTTTCCAGATAATCCAACCCCTGAGCGTGCGTACCTGAACATCATCGACGCGCTGCATGAAGCCGGACGTCACGCGGATGCTTTGAACTGGGTCCAACAGACGCGTGCTCGCTTCAAGAGTGATCTCGGCGGCACGCTCGCGCTGTTTGCGCAGTTGAGAATTCACCTCGCGCAAGCTAGTTGGGCTGCCGCGGTGCGCGATGCGGAGGAGTTGGCGAAGGCTTCCGATCTCGGCGGGACGCGCGTTCCGGGTGGAACCACTGCAACCGAGGTTGCATTTCTGCGGGCCGTTGCGTTGGAACAGTTGGGACGAACAGAGGACGCCGTCGCAGCCTATCTATCAATTCCCGACGGACGGAATGAGTATTACGGCGCACGTGCAACCCAGCGGTTACTCGCGTTAGCAAACGGCGACAAATCAAAAACCTTCGTCCAGATGCGCCTCAACGCGCTGACCAGCGAAGCAAAAACTGCGAGCGCCGCGGGACAGTGGGAACAAGCGCGCGTCGCTGCGACAGCGGCGTTGCGATTAACAAACGACCCGCAGAAGCGCACCGAGCTCTTAACAATTCTGCGTTCCGCCTACGACTCGCTAGCGTCGTACAAGCTACCGAAGTTCAATCAAATCTCGCTTACTCCCGCTACCGGTGCCGATCCCCCTCCGGTACACGATGCGCTTGCAGACTCCCTGCTAGCTCTCGGTCTTTACGACGAAGGATTACCGGAGTTTCTCGCGAGCAGCGCGGCAAAAGCTCCAGCTATCGACTTGTCATACACGATTGCACGTCTCTCATTACAAGCCGGCTTGCCGAATCGCGCGATCCGCTTTGCCGAGCCTGTGTGGAGAAATATGCCCGCGGATTACGTGATGGATCTCGCTCCGCGTGACATGGTCGAGTTGCTGTATCCGGTGCCGTTCCGTGAATCGTTGATCAAGCACGCTACGAGCCGAAACGTCGATCCTCGGTTTGTGTTGTCAATCGCCAGGCAGGAATCGCGCTTTCAGGTCGAAGCAAAGTCTATCGCCGCCGCGCGCGGAATGATGCAATTCATACCCTCGACCGCGAACGAGATTGCCGCGCAGCTAAACCTGAAGAACTTTCAGCAGGATGATCTCTACAACGCCGACACGGCGATCCTCTTCGGTTCGCAGTATCTGGCGAATCTCTTCAAACAGTTTCCCGATCAGCCGCAGGCAGTCGCAGGTTCTTACAACGGCGGCGCCGACAACCTCGCACGCTGGATCGGCCGCTCACGTTCGACTGAAGCCGATCGTTACGTTCCCGAGATCGGCTTCTCCCAAACCAAAGACTACGTCTACAAAGTGCTGGCAAACTTCTGGACCTATCAACGTCTGTACAACGCCCAACTCGAACCCCTTCCCACAGGTACAGCGAAATGACCAGGTTTTCGCGCGTGCTTGTTGTTTTGTTGCTGGTGCTGACTGGCGTTTTCGCCGCCTGCCGTCGCAATGAGAAGCGCTACGAGTTGAAGGGCAAGGTCGTGATGGTCGAGAAGGAAAAACATCTCGTCACGATCTCGCACGAAGACGTCGCAGGACTCATGCCGGCGATGACGATGCCTTTCACCGTGCCAAACCAGGCGGATCTCGACTTCCTCGCTCCCGAAGATCAGGTCACGGCGACACTCGTAGTCGACGGTTCGCAATCGTGGCTGGAAAACCTGTTCGTAGTCCGAACCAGCGGCAACGCCACGAGCACTTCATTGCCTACCGAAGCAAAACCGGGCGATGAAGTGCCAAACGTCACGTTGCGAAATCAGGACGGCAAAGAGATCCGGTTACACAACTATCGCGGCAAAGCGCTGCTACTGACGTTCATCTACACGCGCTGTCCGTTGCCCGAATACTGCACGCTGATGAGCAACAACTTCGCGCAGGTGGATCGACAGCTCCAACAGAACCCCGAGGTCTACGCGCGGACGCACCTGCTAAGCATCAGTATCGATCCGAAGTACGACACGCCACAGGTCCTGCGCAGTTACGGCGCCGCGCACACTGAACGCTACCAGGATGAGACGTTCACGCATTGGGAGTTTGCTTCAGGCGATCAGGTGAAGGACCTCGCACAGTTTTTTGGGCTGCGCTATTTCACTGAGAACGATCAGATCATGCACGGGTTAAAAACCGTGATCGTTGCACCTGATGGAAAGGTCGCGAAGGTGTATTCCGATAACACGTGGAAACCAGATGAGGTTGTGAATGAATTGAAGCGAACCCTTTAGAAGCCACAGACAAACACAGAAACACACAGATAGAAAGAAGCCGCCGGGAAAC
>DATELP010000027.1:0-3614 GCA_035276425.1 Pyrinomonadaceae bacterium | reverse complement strand
AGTTAAGGCCGCGCACAGTATGGTTCCTTTGCGGGCGAGCCGCCCGCGCTCCACTCGTGTAAGTAGGGCACGCATGTAAGAGAGTGTTTAGAACTTCGTGTAATCTTTGTGCTGTTTGTGACCTTTATAGCAGACCATCTGCCACAGATGACGTTGATCGGTTATAATCAGCCCTCGAAAGCATGTCACTAAAGTTAACCACCAGTCTTTCCCAGCGACTAGTTCTGACGCCGCAACTGCGTCAGCGGATCGAGATGTTGCAGATGACGTCGCTCGAACTGACCGACCTCATTCAGCAACAGTTGCTCGAGAATCCGGTGCTGGAAGAAGTGCCTTCACAGGAAGAGGTTCGCGAGCTCGCGGAGAAGGTTCTCGATCATTTGGCGAGCAATGATTCGGCGAATTCTTTTGAAGAACCGGGCGGAGATGGTGAGCCGAATGTGATTTCGTCAAACGGTTCTGCCGGCGATGCGGACGTGGTCGCGAATATTCCGCAAACTGGTGACGGCGAAGTTGGTGAAGCGATTGCCGCCGGCGAACATACGGAAGAAGGCGGCGGTGATGACGGCGGCGTCGACGAGGCGCAGCGCGATGCTTTTGAAGAGATCGATTTTGGACGTGAGTTTCAGGACTATCTCGATCCCGGTTATAAAACGCAGGAGATCGAGTACAAGGAAGATGCGCCGACGTTCGAGCAGTTTTTGACGCGTCCGCCCTCACTTGCCGAACATCTCGAGTGGCAAGTGAACATGACCACGATCGAACCGCAAGTTGCTGATGCGGCGGTGGCAGTGATCGGAAATCTCGATGCGGATGGCCGTCTCAGTGCGACAAACGAAGAGATGGCCGCGATGCAGAAGTGCTCGGAAGAAATCATCGAGCAAGCGCGCCAGGCTGTGATGCGGCTCGATCCGGTTGGTTGCGGCGCGCGCGACGTTAAGGAATGTCTGCTGGTGCAACTCGAAGTTCGTGGTGAAAGCGAACGGCTCTCATCGCGTCTAATCAGCGATCACCTCAACGATTTGCAACAGCATCGCTTGCCGCATCTCTCGAAACAGATCGGCATCGACGTCGAAACACTGCTTGAGGAATTACAGTTTATCCGCACGCTCGATCCGTATCCGGGCCGGCGTTACTCGTCGGAAGAACCGATTCTCATCAGTCCGGAAATCTACATCGAAAAACTCGACGAGAACGACGACGAGTATGTGATCTACTTCGCCGACGACGGCAGTCCGCGGTTGCGCGTGAGTCAGCAGTATCAAAACATGCTCAGCCAGGGCGTGAGCAATGAAACGAAGAGTTTCATTCGCGAGAAGATGCGCTCGGCTGTGGACCTGCTGCGAAACATCGAACACCGCCGGCAGACGATCTACAAAGTCGTGGAATCGATCGTGCGGCGGCAGAAAGATTTTCTCGATCACGGAGTGCAGCACATCAAACCGATGATGTTGAAAGACATCGCGGAAGACATCGGCATGCACTTGTCGACTGTGTCGCGCGTGGTGAATCGCAAGTATGCCCACACGCCGCAGGGCGTGATCGAGTTGCGCCGCTTCTTCACTGAGGGCATGTTGAATGAAGACGGCGAGGAAGTCTCGACGCGAATTATCAAACTACAGATTAAGAAACTTATTGAAGAAGAAGATTCGCACAATCCGATCACGGACGATCAGGTAGTGAAGATTCTGGCTAAGGATGGAATAAAGTTATCGCGCCGCACCGTCGCAAAGTATCGCGACCAGATGTCGATCCCCGGGTCGCGCGAGCGTCGTGCCGTCGTTTAACGCCCCTCTGAGACGGCGCGCAAAATCAAGGTTTAGTCTTAACTTAGTTTGTTGCGTCGAGCCGGCTCCCTTAGCCAAGTCACGACAGCCTGGCCGGCGCATTGGTCTTTTTGCTTTCACCAGTTCGAGGGAGGTAGCTGATGAAGTTTGAATACACGGGGCGTCACGTTGAGGTGTCGCCGGCGATCCGGCGGCACGTTGAAGATCACTTCAAGAAGTTGGACCACGTTTTCAATGGTGATTCGACCTTGAGCACACACGTAATCATCGATGTAGAGAAGAACCGCCAGATTGGAGAAATCATTGTTTTCTGGCGCGACCATACGCTGACCGCGAAAGACATCAACAACGACATGTACATGGCGTTGACGCGGGCGATGGCCAAGATTGAGAAACAAGCCGTCAAACTGAAGAAAAAAATCATCCATCGCAAGCAGGGTGCGAAGTCAGTGGCGCGAGTTGCGCCCGAACCGGATGGAAGTATTGAAGCAACGCCGCGTCCCGCGCGCATCATTCCCGCGCGCCGCTATGTGGTGAAGCCGATGACCGCTGAGGAAGCGTCGATGCGGTTAGCCGAAGACCAGAATCAGTTTTTGTTGTTTCGCGATGCGGACACGCAGCGGTTGGGTGTGATTTATAAACGGAAGGATGGGAACTTCGGGCTCATCGAGCCGTGACAGAGACGCCGCAGAATAAAAGCAGTTTTCCGGATATTGTAATCATCACCGGTTTGAGTGGTTCGGGGATGTCGTCGGCCACCAACGCGTTCCAGGACCTCGGGTACTTCTGCGTTGATAACCTGCCCGTGACGATGCTGCCGACTTTCGGCCGGCTCGTCACCAACGACAACGACGAGAAAGGTATCCGCCGTGCCGCGCTCGTCATCGACATTCGTGAAGGACAATTCCTTGCCGACTTCGAACAGCAGCTCGACGCTTTACGGGCTTCGGGTTTGAAGGTTTCCGTTCTCTTCTTCGAAGCTTCTGACGACGTCCTGCAATATCGTTTTAGCGAAACGCGCCGGCCGCACCCGGCTGATAAGGGCCAGGGTTTGCTGGCCGCGATCCGCGCCGAGCGCGAAGCGATGGCGAGTATTCGCGCACATGCCGATCAGATCATCGACACTTCCGATCACACTGTTCACACGCTGCGCAGCTTCCTGCTCGCGCGGTTTAGTCCCGACCGGCAGGGCGCGCCGATGCGCGTGCAGGTGATGAGCTTTGGTCACAAGTATGGCAACCCGGGCGATCTGGAGTTATTGTTTGACGTGCGGCATCTGCCGAACCCGCACTTTGTGCCGGAGTTGAAGCGACTTTCGGGACACGACAGCCGCGTCGTGCGCTATTTGCGTTCGCAGCCGGAAGTAGAGGAGACCTTGCAGCGCTTCGGTGATCTGCTTGAATATCTCCTGCCGCTCTACAAGCGGGAAGGGAAGTCGTACGTTACGGTCGGGATCGGTTGCACCGGCGGGCGGCATCGTTCGGTGATGGTGGCGAACGCCCTCGCTCGCGCCCTGCGGCGCAGCGGCTTCGACGCCCACGCCTCGCACCGCGACGTTCGCAAAGCGCGGGCGAAGCGTTCGCGTTCAGAATGAGAGTTATCAATGAGTACTCCGCAACCAACATCGCCTGAAGCAAAGAGAATCGCCGGCGTTGTAGTGACGCATGGGCACCTTGCGGGTGAACTGCTCGCGGCCGCCGAGATGATTGTTGGGCCAATCTCGCATATCGCCGCGGTTTCGATCGGTTGGCATGACGACGTCGACGCGGCGCGGGATGAGGTGCAGCGTGCGATCACGCGCGTTTCGCAGGGCGCCGGCGTGCTGTT
>DATELP010000026.1:0-10428 GCA_035276425.1 Pyrinomonadaceae bacterium | reverse complement strand
TCACGTCGGTGATGCCGGGTACGATCAGCCGTGGTGTGGCGCGTTTGCAGTTGAACAGCATCCGGGTGGCGGCGATCGGTTTGATTGGTGCGGTGGTCCTGTTTGTGAGCGTGTTCATCTGTTTGCTGGTCATGCCCGAGCCGGTCCAGGTGCTCGTCGGTTTGCTGGCGCTGTTGCTTTGGCTGGTAGCGAGTTTGTTTGGTAGGGTTATCCTGTACGCGGCGACCGGAAAATGGCTGCAACGAAAGTACGTGCCGTTCGGCAAAAGCTCGGAAGCAGTGGCCCTGTTGTTGGGCACCGGCTTTTGGGTGTTGCTGACGTCCCTGCCGTACGTTTGGCCCTTCATGGCAGCTTTCATTTTGATCATCAGTTTCGGGCTCGCGCTCACCGGTCGTTACCGCAAAACTGTTTCTGTGTAGGAGAAGATTAGGAGATGAAGACGTTCTTACTGGCATTCGCGCTGGCGCTGTTCGTGCAGGATCCCGGAATTGCTCCCAAGTATGCGATCGGCGAAGTGAAAACGATCGATGCCACCGCGAAGCAGATGACGATCAAAACTGACGCCGGTTCGACGGTGTCGGTCGTGCTTAGCGACAAGACGACGTACAAACGACTCGCGCCCGGCGAGACGTCGCTCACGAATGCCACTGACATTACCTTCACCGCCGTTGGCGAAGGCGATCGCATCATGGCCCGTGGAACTGTCTCCGAAGACAAGAAGACAGTACCGGCTTTGCAGATCATCGTGATGACCAAGGGCGATCTGGCGAAGAAGCAGGATGCGGAAAGAGCCGAATGGCGCCGTCGCGGAATCGTCGGCGTGATCTCCGCCATCAAGCCGGACACGCACGAGATCACGATCACTCATCGCGCGATGGGCGGTTCTCAAGCCGTGGTGCTGCCAGTCGGCGACAAGACTGAAATGCGCCGTTACGCTCCTGACTCGATCAAGTTTAGCGATGCGAAGCCGAGCGCGTTCACCGAACTGAAAGTCGGCGATCAACTGCGTGCGCTGGGCGATCGCACAGACGATCCGCTGCGTTTCAATCCGCAGAAGATCGTGACGGGAAGTTTCCGCACGGTCGGTGGCGTCGTCACTGCCGTCGATCCCGCGACCGGCGAGATCAAGATCAACGAACTCGAGAAGAAGACTCCGCTGACGATCGTGATCAAGCAGGACGCTGTGCTGCGACGTTTTCCACCGGCTTCGGAAATGGGCGCGATGATGGGTGGAATGGGCCGCGGTGGAAATATTGGTGGTGGTGCGCCAGCGAGCGGACAGGCGCCCGCGGGTGGTCAAGCGCAACCGGCTGCGAGACCGCAAGGTCCTGGCGCAGGTGGTCCCGGCGGTCCGGGTGGGCGTCCCGGCGGCGGCTTCAACATCAACGACATGCTCGAAAGATTGCCAACTATTTCTCTCGCGGATGTTAAGGTCGGCGACACGATCATCGTTTCCAGTACGCAGGGTGTCGATCCGACGCGCTTAACCGCGATTTCGCTTGTGGCCGGCGCCGACACGCTGCTCGCCATGCTTGCGCCGCGTCCGCAGCCCGGGCAAGCGGCTCCTAATCCCGCCGCGGGTTTAGGCAATAGCGGCATCACCTTCGGCATCGGCTTGCCGTAACTGATTTAAGTTCTGAGTTCAGCCTTTAGGCTGCCGTCGCAGCACAAGCTAAAGCTTGAACTCAGAACGAACTACCTCTTTCCCGAAAGGTTCGAAATGAAAGCTCTCCCCCGTCTCCCACGCAGTCTCTTTATCCTTACTTTCGCTCTCTTGCTTTCCGCCAACGTCGCCGCGCAACAAACACGCGGCACTCTGCGCGGACTGATCACCGACGAACTCGGCGCTGCGATTGTCGGCGCGAGCGTCACACTGACGGACGCAACCGGAGTTCAGAAAAAGACCACGACCAACAGCGAAGGTGTCTACACGTTTGCCGGTCTCACCCTGGGCAGCTACAAACTTCACGCCATCGCCCCCGGTTTCACGCAGTCCGAAGAACAAGCGATAGACATCAAAGCCGGCCGTCAATCTGTCGACGTCACACTGAAGGTTACGATCGAGGAACAAGTCACGGTTGCCGAAACACCGATCAGCACCGAAGCCAATAACAACGCCAATCAAACTGTCCTCGGCGGCAAAGATCTCGACGCACTGCCGGACGACCCGGACGAACTCGCAGCGGCGTTGCAGGCGTTGGCTGGTCCATCAGTTGGACCAAACGGCGGACAGATCTTTATCGACGGCTTCACCGGCGGCAACATGCCTTCGAAGGATTCGATTCGCGAGATTCGTATCAACCAGAATCCGTTTGCGGCCGAGAACGATCAGCCGTCCGCGCGTATCGACATCCTGACTCGTCCCGGCACTGACAAACTGCGCGGCGGCGCGTCGTTCAACTTCAACGACGAGAGCTTCAACTCCCGCAATCCGTTTGCGATCAACTCCAGCAAGCGCACGCCGTTTCAGATTCGCCAGTACGACATGAACCTGAGTGGTCCAGTCGTGAAGAAGAAAGCGTCGTTCTTTTTCAACTTCGGCCGCGTTGAAACAGACGACAACGAACTGATCCGCGCCACGGTGCTCGACGCGAGCCTGAACCCGGTTGAGTTTGGTCAGGGCTTTCTCGTGCCGCGCCGCAACACGTTCTTCAGTCCTCGTTTCGACTACGCGATCAATTCGAGCAACACGCTGATCGTTCGTTACAACTACAGCAAGAATCGCGTCGACGATCAGGGCGTCGGCGGTTTCTCTTTGCCGGAACGCGGCTTCGATACCGTCTTCACAAACCAGAACATTCAGCTAACGGAAACCGCGATTCTCAACAGCACCACGGTCAACGAAACGCGCTTCCAGTACAGCCACAACCGTAACGAGCAGATCGGCAACAACTCCGTGCCCGCGCTCAATGTCAGCGGTTCTTTCAACTCCGGCGGTTCGCAAGTGGGCGACTCAGTCAACGAACGTAATTTCTGGGAGCTCAACAATTTCACTGCCAAACAGCACGGCTCGCACGCGATCAAGTTCGGCGGACGTATTCGTCACGTGAGCGTCGACGATACGAACGAGAATAACTTCGGCGGCTCGTGGTCCTTCACCGGCGGTTTCGGACTCACCAGCATTCAGCGTTATCAACTGACGTTGCAGTTGCAGGAGCAGGGCCAGACGCCCGAACAGATTCGCGCAGCCGGAGGCGGTGCGGCGACGTTTAGTATCAATTCCGGAAACCCGTTTGCCGACGTCACGCAAACGGATTACGGCGTCTTTCTGCAGGATGATTGGCGCATGCGGCCCAATCTCACGTTGAGCTACGGACTGCGTTACGAGACGCAAACGAATGCTCACAGTAAGTACGACTTTGGACCACGACTCGCGGTCGCGTGGTCGCCCGGCGCGGCCAACAGTGCGCGTCCGCCAAAAATGGTGATTCGCGCCGGCACCGGTTTCTTCTTCAATCGCTTCAACGAGGGTTCGACGCTGACCGCGAATCGTTTCAACGGCGTCAACGTGATCCAAACGTTCGTCACTGAAGAAGCACGACGGCTCACGCCGCCTTCAATCGCGGATCAGCAGGCGCCGAATGTCGCCGCGGCTTATGCGATTCTGAATCAGTGGAGCCCGACGAGTGTTCCCTCGGTCGCGGGTCTGCCGCAAACGCAGCAAACGATCTGGCAGGTCGATCCGAACCTGCAAGCTCCGACCGTTTGGCTCATCGGCACGCAAGTCGAACGACAACTGCCGCGCAACCTGACGATGTTCGTGGGCTTCTACAACATCCGCATCGTCCACGTGATTCGCGCGCGCGACGTCAACGCGCCGTTGCCCGCGACCATCACGCCGCTCACGCCGAACGGTCTTCGGCCGGATCCGACGAAAGGTGAAATCTATCGGTTCGAAGCGAGCGGTCAGTTTAATCAGCGGCAGTTTTTCATCGGCTTCAACAGCCGTTTGAACCGGATGATTCAGTTCAACGGCAACTACGTTATCAGCAAGACGACGAACGACACTGACGGCCAGGGCAGCACGTTGTTCCCGATGAACTCTTACGACACGTCGGACGAGTTTGGCCGCGGCTCGTTCGACATACGGCATCGCTTTACGATCTTCAGCACGATCAATCTGCCGTGGTGGAAGGTCGTGTTGAGTCCTTTCGTAGTCGCGAACAGTGGTCCACCGTTCAATATCATCACCGGCCAGGATCTCAATCTCGATCGGCAGGTGAATGAGCGTCCGAGCTTTGCGCCACCAAACGCCGACTGCTCGTTATCTACGATCCGTTGCACCCGGTTTGGTAATTTCAATCTCGTGCCGTTGACTGGTGAACGACTTATTCCTCGTAACTTCGGTGAGTCGCCCGGCGCTGTCGTCGTCAATCTGCGCATCAGCCGCACGTTTGCATTCGGCACTGTCGGCGGCAGTAATGCGGCGGCGGCGAGAGCACAGCCCGGACCGGCTACACCTGTCGCTGCCGGCGGCGGTCCGCAAAGAGTCGGGCCCGGTGGACCCGGTGGGCCACAAGGTGGTCCTCCGCCGAGTGAGAAGCGATACACGCTGAACGTGTCGTTATATTTTCAGAATCTGCTGAATCACGTGAATCTCGGTACGCCGGTCGGTAACTTGTCGTCGCCGAGTTTTGGTGAATCGGTTGGTTTGGGTGGAAGCTTTGGTGGTTTCGGTGGTGGCGGTGGCAGCACCGGCGCCGGCAACCGGCGCATTTATGCGCAGGTGCGTTTGAATTTCTAATCGAGGTTTTTGGAAATGAGAAAGACTGCTTTAGCGTCGATCGCGCTCGTCGTCGTATTTAGTGTTTGGGCTTACGCTCAGGAACCGGCGAAACCTGCGAACGGCGGCGGCGCTGCTGCTACTCCGGCCGCTCCGGCGATTGCGATCACGGCCGAGACGACGCCGAAGGAACTTGCTCGCGCAGCGTTCATGGCCCAGGGCGGGGAAAAGTTTCGCGCGGTGCAGAACATGATGTTGCGCGGATCGGTGCAGCTTTATCCACCGAACAGCGTGCAGTCGATTCCCGGATCGTTTTCGCTCGTGACTGCGGGCGACAAGCTGCGGATGGAGATCGATGCGCGGCCGGCGGTCGTGTTCAAACAGATCTACGACGGCGAGCAAAGCTACAGTTCGCTGCCCAACGTCTCGATGCCGCCGCTGACGAAGTTTGGCTTTGGCGCACTCGCACGTTTCGATCAGCCCGGATTTCAGATTGAAGCGCTCGCCGATAAGAAGAAGCAGCGAGCATTTCGTCTCGTCGATCCGGATGGCTACACAACGGACTATTACGTCGATCCGAAGACGGGCAGAGTGATGACGTTTCTGATCTACTACGCGGGCTTCACGCTCGGCACCGAGAACAGTAAGTTCAAGGAAGTCGATGGCGTGCTGGTCCCGTTCAGCTTCTCGCAGAAATTCGAGATGCCGATGGGCGCCTTCTTCGCCGAGTTCAACGTGAAGGAAGCCAAGCTCAACCAGACGCTGGCCGAGGACGCGTTCGCGATCCCGCGGTAGCAAGTCTGACTTTTACTGCGGTTGTTCTTCCGCTTCTGTGTTTTCTGTTTTGTCCGTGGTTTCTGTGGCATCCGTGGTTTTTGTTGGATCGATTGCCGAAGTTCCATTGCCATTTTTAGCTTCGGGCTTCAATGCCGGATCGATAGTCGGATCCGGATCCGCCGCCGGTTTGGCGATGCCAATGGTCAGGTCCACTTTGCTGCCACAGTCGATTACGGTTGCGACAACAGGTGTTTGCTTAATGACTTTGTCAATCTGATCGTTGCTTGTCACTTCTTCTTTCGAAACAGTGCCAACCTCCAACTGTGCGTTACTCAACGTCTGCCTGGCATCATCCTCCGTCTTACCTATCAAATTAGGAACTGCCACTTGCTTCTTATCGATCTTGAACAGTGTGTTCACTTTGTCGTCCAACCAGATGAACACCTTGCTCGAGCCGTAACCCGCGAGCGTTCCCGTGGCCCACGCGGACAGGGAGGTTAGCTGGTTGTTCTCAGGAGTAGCACCGCCGTTGATGACAGCCATGCCGCCTTGCAAGATGCCGTAAACGAGAACTGCCAGCGTTCCTCCGAGCGGCGGCATTGCAATGTATTTCCAGATAAACCGCCACCCAAACGCTTTGTCCTCGGCGTGCCAGCTTATGAAGCTGCGGAGGTTGTTGACGGCCGCACCCATTGCACCGCCGATCGCGGTGTAAAGAATTAACTTGGCCACCGGGTACGTAAGCAGATTGGCGATCTTGTTGGTTAAGGCATCCGGCCAAAAAGCATATCTTCCGGACAGCATGTACAGGATCATGAAAGTCAGATAGGCAATGACAGCCAGCGAATAAATAGCGCTGATCGCCGCCGAGAGTTTGTCGTACCAATGCTCGTTGATTTTCTTGTAGACCTTGCCGGTCTGTTGGTCCTTTACGTATTGCGGTGGCGGCGGTGGTTGCGGCGGCGGCTCGGATGATGTTGCTGGTGGTACTTGTGGTTGAGTTTCTGTGGATGCAATTGTGGGGGCTGCTGTTGACATGATTTCCTCCTCGTTTTTGAACTCCAACGTTAATGCTTGATTTACATGTTTCGTTTCAGAAAGGAAGACGAGCGGTCCATTTAAGGACGCGCTGATACGTTATGAATGGCCTTGGGCCGTTAGTCTGGGAATGAAGACTCAGCGGTCAGTGGCGAAAAGGCGCGAGAGCGCGCGCATAATATGTGAAGGCGCACGGGAGGTCAATACGCTACCGTACTCTATGTATCGGACGGTGTGGGCGTTCCTTCGGAAGTGTTGTTGCCAGTGTTTGTACTGCTGCCCTGGTCGGAGTTCCGGGCCGTGCGCATCTCGATCGTTTGCGCCCGCTCTTTGGCGATCCCGTCTTCTACGCGCTCGACCAACAATATGAACGCCTCGTCCGCTGCTTTGTTTCTATAAGCACCACCCTTGGCCTGAAACAAGCAGGCTTCCTGACGCAGAAACGACTTCATCAGGTCGTAGCTGCGCCAATGCTCGCGAAGATGAAAGATGCCTTCAATACTGACCAGAATCGTGACGAGCAGACTGAGTAGCGTAGGTGCGATTTTGGGTACGTCCAGGTTGATCAGCACCGGCACTGTGGCCGCGGCGCCTGCCGCGATTGTGGTTGTAATCAGGTAGGTCCAGCGATAGCGCTCGCCCTTGCGACGGTAGGCTTCGGTCTTAAAGTCGACGCGTGTTTCGAGGTATTTTTCTGCGTCACGTGCGGAATAGGATGGTGCAGACATCGGCTTCCTCCGTTCGGAAACTCCGGTCAAACGTAACTAGGCAGGTTGTGGTGTCACGAGCAACGCGTCGCGGCGTTACACGCTCATGAGCTCTTGTTCTTTGCTCTTGGTGAGTTCGTCGATCTTTCCGACGTAGCTGTCGGTAAGTTTTTGGATTTCCTGGAGACTGTCACGCTCGGCGTCTTCAGAGATCTGTTTGTCCTTCAACATCTTCTTCAGCCGATCGTTGGCGTCGCGACGGACGTTGCGCAGGGCAGTCCGGTGATCTTCGGCCGTTTGCTGGACTTGCTTCGCGAGTTGTTTGCGGCGTTCTTCAGTCAGCGGAGGAATCGGAACGCGAACGAGTTTGCCGTCGTTGGAGGGATTAAGACCGAGATCCGCGGCGCGAATAGCTTTTTCAATAGCGCCGACCTGTGTTTGGTCCCAGGGTTGGACGGTCAACGTCTGTGGATCAGGTGCGTGTACCGAAGCCATTTGGCTGAGCGGAGTCGGCGTGCCGTAGTAATCAACCATCACCGGGTCCAACAGACTTATGACGGCGCGGCCCGTGCGGACGGCTGCCAGCTTGCGGCGGAAGTCGTCGATGGCTCCTTCCATTCGCACCCGCGCATCTCTGATTACGTCTTTTTCGCTCATCAGTTACTCCTGCTAACCGACTTTCGTGCCTACTCCACGCTCGCCCATCACGACGCGTTTGATGTTGCCGGAGTGGCGCATATTAAACACGATAATCGGCAGATTGTTGTCCATGCACAAGGAGATGGCCGAAGCATCCATGACTTTAAGCCCGCGTTCGAGCACCTGACGATAAGTGATCTCGTTGAAGAGCTCGGCGGTGGTGTCGATGATGGGATCGGCAGAGTATACGCCGTCGACTTTTGTCGCTTTCATGATGACGTCGGCTTTGATCTCCAACGCCCGTAGCGCGGCTGCCGAGTCAGTGGTGAAATAAGGATTACCCGTACCGGCGGCAAAGATCACGACGCGCCCTTTTTCCAGATGCCGCACTGCACGGCGGCGAATGAACGGTTCGGCGAGTTGCGGGATGTCGATCGCTGAAAGCACGCGCGTATCGACGTCGATCTTTTCGAGTGCATCCTGGAGCACGACGCCGTTCATCACGGTCGCGAGCATGCCGATGTAGTCTGCGGCTGCGCGGTCCATGTTGCCGGCGCTCTTCGAAACACCGCGAAAGATGTTTCCGCCACCGACGACGACCGCGACCTGCACGCCGAGGTGATAAACGGCCTTCAGCTCTTCGGCGACGCTACGGGCGACGTTGACGTCGATGCCGTAACTCTGCTCGCCCATCAACGCCTCGCCCGAGATCTTTAATAGGACGCGGCGGTAGACCAGATTGGAAACGTCTGCGCTCATCACGGTTCTTAATAGGTCCTATAGGACCAATAGGACCTATCCCAACATCGAAGCTACTTCGTTACCGAAATCTTCCGCACGCCGCTCGAGACCTTCACCCATCTTATAGCGTGTGAAGCGGCGAACAGTGATCCGCTCGCCGGTCTTGGCGACCTTCTCGGTCACCAGTTCGGCCACAGTCTTCGACGGATCTTTCACAAACGGCTGATCGTTCAGCACGGTCTCTTCATAGTATTTATTGATCCGGCCGTCGACGATCTTCTCGATCACCTGTTCGGGTTTGCCCGCCATCTTGGGATCGTTCTTCGCCTGCGCGCGCGCGATCTCGCGCTCTTTCTCAAGCACGCTCTCGGGGACTTCTTCGCGCGCGACGTAACGCGGCTCGGCCGCGGCGATGTGCATCGCGATGTCTTTTACCAGTTGCTGAAACTCTTCACCACGCGCGACGAAGTCAGTTTCACAGTTCAACTCGACGAGCACGCCGACTTTGCCACCCATGTGAATGTAGGAGCCAACGATTCCCTCGGCGGCAATGCGGCCCTCGCGCTTCTTCGCCGAAGCCAAACCGCGTTCACGCAGGATGTCGATTGCTTTCTCTTCGTTACCGTCTGCTTCTTTGAGCGCGTTCTTGCACTCCATCATGCCCGCTCCGGTCTTCTCCCGAAGCTGTTTCACTGCCGCTGCTGTAATGTCCGCCATGATTACCAATTTCTCCGCATACTTGATTATTTGTCGTCAATGAAAAACGCAGCCCGGCGGATGGTCCGCTTGAAGGCTGCGCTCACCTAAAGTCACGAATATCGCTTAGCTCGCTGCCACGACTGACTCAGGGCTCTCGTTTCGCGCCTCTTCAGTTTCAGCGGCGCTCGCTGTAGTCGTGGATTCGGATTGCGCCTCCTCGCCGTTGACGGCCTCACCGCTGGGTGCAAACTCGGGCGCGGCAGTTTCTCCCGCTTCGCCCGCACCTTCTTCTGACTCTTCAGCCGGTTGAGTCGCGACCACGCCGCCTTCGGTAGCAATTTGATTACCCTCAACGATGGAGTCGGCAATGCGCGAAGCAAACAAACGGACCGCACGCAACGCGTCATCGTTTCCGGGAATTACGTAGTCGATTCCTTCCGGAGAACAGTTTGTATCGACGACCGCGACGATGGGAATGCCGAGCCGGTTGGCTTCCGCGACGGCGATCTCTTCCTTCTTCACGTCGATGATGAAAACGATATCAGGCAAACGCGTCATCATCTTGATACCCGAGAGGTTCTTGTTGAGACTCTCGCGTTCGCGATCGAGTTTGATGCGTTCTTTCTTGGTCAGCTTCTCGTAGCGGCCGTCCGTCTGCATACTTTCCAGATCTTTGAGCCGCTTGATCGACTTCTGCACGGTCTGGAAGTTGGTGAGCAGTCCGCCCAGCCAGCGCTGGTTAACGTAGTACTGGCCGCACTTTTCGGCCTCTTCGCGAATTGCGTCCTGCGCCTGGCGCTTGGTGCCGACAAAAAGGACTGTTTTGCCTTTGTCTTCAGCAATGAGATTGGTCACGAAGCCGATGGCTTCGCGAAACATACGCTGCGTCTTTTGCAGGTCGATGATGTAAATGCCATTGCGCTCGCCAAAGATGTATTCCTTCATCTTTGGGTTCCAGCGCCTTACCTGGTGGCCGAAGTGAACACCGGCCTCCAGCAGCTCTTTCATGGTTACCGAAACCAAACTGAACTCTCCTTCTCGCTAATTGGTTTAATGTACTCGCCGCAGACCAGACTTAATTAAGCAACCAATCCTGCTGCGACA
>DATELP010000025.1:0-27199 GCA_035276425.1 Pyrinomonadaceae bacterium | reverse complement strand
CCTGGCGATCCTCGCTCCTTCAACCTCCGGCATCGTCTACCTGCTCGTGTTCACTGGAATCCCGATCTACTTCCTCTGGAGCCGCAAAAGGGCACAAAACTGATCTTGTGCTTTTTTTGTGGCTTTATTTCACCCACTCGTCGGCGATCTCGGTCTCCACTTTCACCGGCACGGTCTTCAAGTATTCCTGCCCCGCGGCGCACATGATCCGTTCAACCTTCGCGGCTATTTCCTGCGCCTCGTCAGCATCCGCTTCTACCACGATCTCGTCGTGAATGATGTTCACAATCTTCGCATTCGTCTCGCTGAGCTCGTCTTTCAACAACCGCAACGCGCGTTTCAGAATGTCGGCGCTCGTTCCCTGAATCGGCGTGTTCTTGCCGTTGCGCTGCGTCATCGACACCTGCTGCCGATCGTTTTCGTCATAACGAAAGCGCACCAAACGCCCCGAACCCGTCCTCGCCTGTCGATCGCTAACAGCACGACTTGCGGCGTCGCGCAGATAGGTGTCGAGTTCGCGATACGTGCCGAAGTAGCGCCGCAAAACGTTTTCAGCTTCAGACACTGACAAGCCGGTCATCAACGCAAACCGCTGCGCGCCGATGCCGTAAACCACGCCGAAATTCAATCGCTTGGCGAAGTCTCGCTGTTCTTTGGTTACCTGATCGAGTCCCGTGTTGAAGACTTGCGACGCCGTAACACGATGCAGATCGGCGCCCGTGTTGAAGGCTTCCATAAACCCCCGATCGGCAGAAAACTCCGCCAGAATGCGCAACTCGATCTGCGAGTAGTCCGCGATGATCAACTTCCGTCCACCCGGATGACCACTAAAACACCGCCGATACTCAACCGCGTGCGGCACCTGCTGAATATTCGGATTCGTACACGCAAACCGACCCGTCGGTGCGCCAATCTGACGGAAGTCAGCGTGCAGGCGACCCGTCATCGGATTGATCAGCTCGATCATGTTCGTGCCGTAACTCGTGAGCGCTTTCTGCACGGTGCGGTATTCAAGCAACGTCGCGATCACCGGATACTGCGCGGCGAGCGGCTGAAGTTTCCAGTTGCGCGTCGATTCTGGCACGGGAATGCCGAGCCGGTTCAGCGCTTTCGTCAACTGTTGCTGCGAGTCGAGGTTGATGTCTTCGCGTTGTGGACCACCAAACAGCGAGCCCTGGGATGATTCCTCGGCCAGCACTTCCTGCAACTGTTCGGCGAGCTCAATTCGCTTTTTCTCGACGATTCCCAACTGTTCGAGCCAGCGATCCTTGTGCATGAAAAATCCCGCCAGTTCGATATCGACCACCGGCATCACACACTCAAACTCAAGCTGCGCCACCCGCACCAAAGATTCACTCTTTAACCGTTCAATCAGCTTCTCTCGCAACGGCAATAAAACCGCCGCATCGCGCGCCGCGTATTCCAACTGCGCTTCCGTCAGCTCCAGATTCCAGTTGCTGAGCCGTTCGCTCTTGTCGACGAGTTCGTTCAGATAGCGTTCCGCGACAGTTTCCAGTCCGTGACGCTCTTCGATATCTCCCGCGCCAACGAGTTGACTCGCCAGCAACGTGTCGAAAAGTCCGCCGAGATCGATACCGAGGTTGTGCTTGAGAAATTTCGCGTCGAACTTCGCGTTGTGCGCGATCTTGATCGGCCGCGGCGCTGCGAGCAGACGGCGCAACGGTTCCAGCGCTTCACTCTTTCGCGTGTCAGCGTCAGCGAATTTGTCGAAGTCGATGATGTAGACGAGATCCGGTGTGGCTAACTGGATCAGGCGCAGCCGTGAGGTATACGGATCGAGTTCGGTCGTCTCGGTGTCCAGCCCGACGACGGGCTGGGTTTCGAGGATGGCGATGGCTTTCCGCAATTCATCGGCGGTCGTGATTAATTGGTAGTTCGTCATTTCAACCAGGTCCTATTCAGATAGGTCCTATAGGACCAACAGGACCTATACCCAGGACCGAGAGGATCTCTAACTTAGCTCAAGGCCATCAGGCGCTTCAGCATCAAAATCTGTCCCTTGTGCTGCGCTTCGTGATCGATCAGATGGTGCAGAATCCAGCGCAGGTTGTGCTCCGTCGGCTTGTCGGGCCGCTCGAAGTGAATCATGCGCTCGAGATCTTTGTCGCTGTAACCAAAGAGCACGTCGCGCGTCTGGTTGCGAATCTTCTCCGCTTCCTGCAAACAAAACGCCGCGCTGTAACCCTTGCGTCCAACCGCATCAACGTCGTCGAGTATGTCCCAGTAAGGAGCCTTCTTGTCTTCGTCCGTGAGCCGGTGACCGGAAACAACCATTTGCATCCAAAACCACTCCGCCTCGCCGATGTGCAACACGAGCCCGCCGATGGAATGCGCGCCGAGAAACGCGGGCTTACCGATCAGGTCGTCGGGAATGTCCTTGACCGCGTCCACAAGCTGACTGCGCACTTCTTCCATGCCACTGAGGTAATAACCAATGTTCGTCGATAAACCAGGATGAGGCGTCAGCACTCTCTGCTTCATGTAGTTATCCTTTCCGGATGTGGCCGCACGAACAATAACAACAGCGCCGCGGCCGTGGCGCCCATCACCGCATTGATCAGGAATGCAGTCGTCGGACCCTTCCAATCCCAAATCATACCCATCAACAGCGACGCGGGAAACACCGTGATGCCGAAGGCGAGATTATATAGTCCGTACGCGGTTCCGCGTTGTTCGGGTCGCACGAGGTCGGCGACCAGCGCTTTCTCCGCGCCTTCAGCCAAACCGAAATAGATGCCGTAAATGAGAAAAAGGATCCATATCGAAAACGGTTGGTTCGCAAAAGCGAAGCCCGCGTAAACCGCCGCATACAAAATCCAACCCGAGACGATCAGCCGCTTGCGGCCGAGACGATCCGAAAGATCTCCGCCGTACAACGAGCTCAAAACTTTCATGCCGTGATGTGCCGCCCACAACAACGGTATCAAGACAAAAGAAACCCCTGATTCGCTCGCGCGCAGCAGCAAAAAACTGTCGGATGAATTCGAGAGCGTGAACAGCGCGAGGATCAGCAGAAAACGTTTGAAGTTGCCGTCGAAGCCACGCAGTGAAAGCCTCGGCATCTCCTTCGGACGTTCGGCGTGTACCTGCGTCTCGTGCATGAAGAAGATCGCCACCAGCACGGCGAGAATCGCGGGCACCGAAGCAACCAGAAAGATCGTCGTAAACTCTCGCGCCGTCGGCGTAGCGCGGTTCGCCACAAACAGCACGATCAGCACGTAACCGATCAACGGTCCGATCATCGCACCACCGTGATCCATCGCGCGGTGAAAACCGAAAGCCAAACCGCGCTGTTCGGTCGTCACTGTGTCGGCGATCATCGCGTCGCGCGGCGCCGTACGAACGCCCTTACCGACGCGATCCGTCAGTCGGATCGCCAACACCTGATGCCAGTTGTTTGCAAAACCGAGAAACGGCCTCACGAGCGACGCGAGCGCGTAACCGCCAACCACGAGCCACTTGCGTTTCCCCAAACGATCGCTGAAGTAACCCGCGAAGAGTTTCAACAAACTCGAGATCGATTCCGCGAGTCCTTCGATCATGCCGATCGCGGCGGCAGACGCGCCGAGACCAACCGTGAGGAAAACAGGCAGCAGTGGATAGATTATTTCGCTCGAGGCGTCGTTGAGCAGACTGACGAGACCAATCGCGACCACGTTGCGCGGCAGTCGCCTGTAACGCCCCCACAAACCTGAAGTTTTGTTCTTTGAGCTTTGTTCTTCGAGCTTTGTAGTTTCAGCTTCGCGCAGAGTCACAGCTATTCAAAGTTCAAAGTACCAGGCACAAAGTTCACTGTTTTTTGTAGGAAGCGCGCACGACGGTTTTGATGTTGCCGCGCACGTGGAAGTCGCCTTCGATCTCCACGCTCAACGGATCGCAGGCGGCAACGAAGTCTTCGAGGATGATATTGATCACGTGCTCGTGAAAGATCTTCACGTTGCGAAACGAGTTGATGTACAGCTTCAGACTCTTCAGCTCAATACAGCGTTCGTTGGGAACGTATTCGAGGCGAATGATCGCGAAATCGGGAAAGTCCGAAAACGGGCAGATGGCCGTAAATTCAGGTATTTCAAAGTTGATTTTGATTTCGTTGCCGACGAATTCGTAGGCAAACGTGTCGAGCGGAAAGAGGTTCATTTCCGCTCGCGGCGTCGATTGGATGTCAAGGCATTGCTGATTCATTTCAGTAGGGTGTAGATGTTACCCTACCGCGCCCGATATCGAAAAACTTGATCAGGACCAAACCCGCAATGAAGCCGCCGACGTGTGCGGCGTAAGCCACACCGCCCTGCTGTGTGCCGCCGCCGAGCACGCCCAGGCTGCTGATTATCTGGAAAGCAAACCACATCCCGATCGCTACCCACGCCGGCACGCGGGTTATCACGTTGAAGAGGATCACACCGACGCTGCGACTCGGATGAAGCAGAATGTAACCACCCAAAACACCGGAGATCGCGCCCGAAGCGCCAAGACTCGGCACCAGCAAACTCGCCTCGCTGGTCGCAAAGGCATACGTCGTAAACACGTGGGCCAACGACGCAATGATTCCGCAAACCAGATAGAAAACGAGATAACGAATATGGCCCAAACGATCTTCGATGTTGTCGCCGAAGATCCAAAGGAAGAGCATGTTGCCGCCGAGATGCGCCCAGCCGCCGTGCATGAACATTGACGTGATCAGCGTGAGGTAAACCGATCCCGGTGTTCGCCCCAAACCGGGGATCGTTATGTGCTGACCCATGTAAATCACGTCGCGGCCCGCCGTCACTACGTCGTGCCCGGTAATAATCTCCAGCGGCACTGTCGAGAACGCATATGTAAACGCTTCATTGGGAGTTTGCAGGACGATGAAGACGAAGATGTTCAGCGCGATGATCGCGTAGTTGACGAAAGGCGTTGAATGCCGATCGCTGTTGTCGTCGTAAAGCGGAAGTACCATGGTCCCTTATACCGTTTTGAACGTCCGTGAAATTTACGCACGCCTTATGTGCAGAGTGTGACGCACCTGTTACTAAACCGTTAATCCGACAAGTCCGTGTCCGCTTGTGTTTGTCCGTGGCCACAGACGGACACAGACGGACACGGACAGAGTAAACAGGAAGATCGACGCCATCGTTAATCCGAGCTCCGCGACGCGAGTGGAACGCCGGCCTGAACAATCGCCGGTTCGTGAGGCCGCAGTAATTCATAACCTTCCGAGCGCGCAACGAACGTCGCCGCCGTGAGATCGCCCGTGACATTCAGCGTCGTGCGGCACATGTCGAGTATGCGATCTACGCCGATGATGATCGCGATCAGCGCCGGGTTGACGCCGATCGTAACCAGCACGCCGACGATGAACGGGATCGATCCCGAAGGAACACCTGCCGTGCCGATGCCGCCGAGAATCGCGAGATAGACCACCATCAACTGTTGGCCCAGACTAAGAGGGACACCCGCGAGTTGGGCCAAAAACAACACCGTCACACCTTCGTACAATGCAGTGCCGTTCTGATTCGCAGTCGCACCGACCGTCAGCACGAAGCTGTTGATCTCCTGCGGCACGCCAAGATTTCGTTCAGAAACACGCAGCGCTGTCGGCAGCGTGGCGTTTGACGACGACGTGGAAAACGCTGTCAGGATCACCGTCTTGATGCGCCGGAAAAATTCGAGTGGTGAGATGCGCGATAGGAACCAGATCGAAAGCGAGTAAACGCCAAACATGTGAATCGACAGCCCGAGCAAAACGGTCAGTACGAACCACGCGAGCGCCTGAAGCAGATCGAGCCCGAATCGCGCCGTGGTAGTGAACAGCAAACACGCCACCGCGTACGGCGCAAACTTCATGATCATCTCGATGATCTTCGCCGTGATCTCGTAAAGACCTTCGAGCACGCGCAGCACCGGCGCCGTCACTGTCACCGGCAGTAAAGTGATCGCGATGCCGATCACCAAACCGACGAACATCAGGTGCAGCATGTTCGGATCTTCTTTACCCGCAATCGCGTAAAACGGATTCTTCGGAACGATCGTTTCGACAACCTGCATCAACGGGCTCGGCGCCGCACTGGTCGACTTTGTCGCGTCTTCGACGGTTTTCGTAGCGGCATTTGCAAAGCGTTGCTGCAAGGCGGCTGACGTGTTCGGATCGATGCGCTCTCCGGGCCGAATCGTGTTTGCCAACGTGATGCCGATCGCGACCGAGATCGCCGAGATCACGAGACAGTAACCAAACGACTTCAAACCCACGCGCCCGAGCTTGCGAATGTCGCCGATACCCGCGACGCCCACGACGAGCGACGAAAACACCAGCAGCACCACGATCATCAGTAACAAGCGCAGAAACAGTTGGCCCACCGGATTCGTGATGTTGTCGATCACCCACGCGACGCGCGGATGATCGCCGCCAAACATGCGGTTAACAGCCACACCCGCAACCACGCCAATCACCAAACCGATGAGAATCTTCGTGTGCAGCGCGATGCCTTTCGGCTTGTCGGGGGTCTCCGCGTCGAGGTCGGTATTTATTTCGCGTTCGAAGGCGTCGCGCTCGATTCGGTCCGGTGTGTGGCGTTGATTGTCGTTGTTTTCAGGCATCGGTTAGCGGCCCCAGCGCAGCTTGTCTCGCAAAACGTCGAAGTAGTTTCTAGTGCTTGGCTGAATCAGGTCGAAAGTCGTGCGGCTCTTGCGAATGACGACACGATCGTTGACCGTGAGTGGAAAACCAACCTGGCCGTCGAGAGTCAACGAGACCTCTTCATGCTCTGTCTTCATCAGCAGTTCGATCACGGCGTCGTCAGGCACGACGAGCGGGCGGTTGGAAAGTGTAAACGGACAGATCGGCGTAATTACTACAGCGTTCATCGAAGGAAAGATCAACGGTCCTCCGGCCGAAAGATTGTACGCGGTCGAGCCCGTGGGCGTTGAAACAATCAGGCCGTCAGCGCGAAATGCGCTCACATACTGACGATTCAAATAAGCTTCGATCTCGATGATACGCGCGAGTGCGGATTTGTTGATGACCACGTCGTTCAGCACGCGATTGCGGCTGACGAGTTCGTCGCCACGGTGCAGTTCGACTTCCAGCATCACGCGTTTATCGAGACGAAAGTTACCCGCGAGGATCATCTCGAGCGCGTCGTAGAGTTCTTCAATGCGAAACTCGGTCAGGTAACCCAGCCCGCCGTAGTTGACGCCGAGCACAGGCACTTCTTCGTCGCCGATCATTCGCGACGTGGCGATCATCGTGCCGTCGCCGCCGAGAACCAAAACTAAGTCGGCCGCAGCGGCGAGCGCGTCAGGCTCGACTTCATGAACGGCGCAACCGGTTTCGTGTTCGATGCGTTCGCGTTCGATCTGCGGTCCGCCGACGAGTTGAATGCCACGTTGGCCCAACCAAACGGTCAACTCGCAAATCGTTTTCAGAGCTTGAGGTTGATGCGGTTTCAGGACAATGCCTACCCGCTTAATTGACGACATGTTTTGAGGCCGGATAATACGAATAATGCGCCAGGTATTCAACGTTTCCCTCAGCGCCGGTGATGGGCGACTCCATGGTTTTATCCAGTCTTAATCCCAGGGTAGCCGCAAAGTCGTTGACGTTTTTTACTGCATTTAATCGCTTCTCCTCGTCGCGAACGATGCCGCCGCCACCAACTTCACCACGACCGACTTCGAACTGCGGTTTGATCAGGACGACCATTGAAGCGTGCGGTTGTAGTAGCGCAACTACCGAAGGGAGAACTTTGATCACAGATATAAAGGAAACATCGATCACCACAAGATCGAAGCTGACGGGAAAGTCGCCTGGCGTGAGATAACGCGCGTTGATCCCTTCCCTCACCTCAACACGCGGATCGTTCCGAAGCCGCCAATCGATCTGATTGTGGCCCACGTCGATCGCAAACACCTGCGCCGCGCCGTTCTGTAACAAACAATCCGTAAACCCGCCCGTCGACGCGCCCACGTCGAGACACATCAATCCGCGAACATCGATCTTAAACTCGCGCAGCGCGGCTTCGAGTTTCAAACCACCACGCCCGACATAACGCGACGTCGGATCGTCAGCGTGTTTGACTCGAATCTGCGCGTCCGGAACAAACTGATCGGAAGCTTTTTCGACGCGCTGCTCGTTAACCAGCACGACTCCGGCCATGACCATCGCCTGCGCTTTCGTGCGCGACTCCGCGAGGCCCCGGTCGACCAGCAGTTTGTCGATGCGTTCGCGTCTCACACCGGAGACATTACTTTGGACTGTGGCGAGTTGTCACCGCGTTAGAGAGGAAACTATCAAGCTTGTTTTCGTGAGGCGCTGGTGACGGCGCGCGGCGTGTCGGTGAGTCGGAGTTCGGCGGCGCAATCGTGGCAAAGCCAGACAATAATGTGCGGAGCATCAGACCAGAAGAAGGAACTCACTTTACCTGCCACTTTCACCGCATCGTCAACACGCAGCCGTTGCAACGCCTGAATGTAAAACGCGCCATTGTAAAAATCGCCTTCCGCACCTTCGTCCCGATGAATACACTCCCGCTCACGAAACAACTGTCTCGGCATAATCAATCACCACATTTCTCCGCTACACGCGGAATACTAGACCGTTATTAAAGTGTCGGGGCGTTTTATAAAAGTGTGAGTACTACGACGGGGCGCCGATACTATATCACGATCTCGGACGGCGCGGTCCTTCGAAAATTTCGTCAAGGTTGGATAGATCGCGACCTGAACGCTGCGCTCTACGACGCTCACGCCGTTCGCGTCTTTCAACTCGACGCGCGCGACGCTCTTCCCACTCGTCGACCAATACGGAGTCTCTGATTCTTCGCAAATCATCTTCTTCGCTGACGCGCGGATCGATCACGGGATGATTCGTGTGTTCCGTTATCACGCGTGCGGGGCGTTTAGGGACAGGTGTGGCTGTTGGTGATGGCGCTGGCTGTTCGTCAACCTTTTCGACGACTGGCAACATGCTGGCTTCCGCCGGTTGTTGTGTTGCGGCGGGTTCTGGTTCAGGTACTGTCGATACAGCCGTAGTTTGCGTTTGCGGATCGGAAACGTTGCGTAACTTGAAATACGCCGACACCAAAGCGGAGGCGGCGCCGAGTAACATCGCGAGCGCAAACGCTCCGCCCAGGAACCAGCGTCTGCGGTGTTTGATCTTCGCTTCGATTTCTTCGAGAGGAACAACGGGCCGGGCAGTCAAAGCCGTTAGTTCATCGTCAAAATGCGGTTGCTCTACCATTACGTCGGAAGAGTTAGCAAACACGAGGCCACGCGAGCAGACCTCGGTTGGGTTAGTTTTTACAGGGGTTTAACTGAGGAGAGGGGACGAAAACCTTCCGATTTGGTGCACGAAAACGACGCGCTCGTGTTTGAGACAGGACTTACAAAACTAACAAGATTCAGGTGTAAATCATGTACATCCTGAAATCCTGTCACCTAACTAAGCACGCGGCCGGGCTTCGCGCGGCGTTCGTCAAGAACTTCTATGCTCTCTTTCACGCGATTGTAAATTCCGTCAGCGTCGAGTCCGTATTTCGCCAGCAACAACTTCGCGTCGCCATGCGTGATCAGCCGATCGGGAATGCCCATTCGCACCACGCGAACTTTGTCCTGCAACCCGTTCTCTTCCAGCAACTCGAGCACTGCCGAGCCGAAGCCACCCGCGAGATAAGCCTCTTCGACCGTTACGATCAAACGCTTCGTACGCGCTAACGCGAGCAGCAACGGCGCATCGAGCGGTTTCACGAAACGTGCATTCACGACCGTGGTTTCAATGCGGTCCCTGGTGGCGAGTTGTTCGGCTGCTTCGAGTGACGGATGGACCATCGCACCGTAAGCAACGATCGCGATCTCGCCACCGTCGCGCAGTATTTCGCCTTTGCCGATCTCGAGTAACTCAGGTTCGCGTTTGATATCGGCGCCGATGCCGTTGCCACGCGGGTAACGCATCGCTGCCGGCCCAACGTGTTCGAGCATCGTGTAAAGCATGTCGCGCATTTCGCCTTCGTCTTTCGGCGCCATCACGATGATGTTTGGCACGCCGCGCAAGTACGCGATGTCGAGCAGGCCGTGATGCGTTTGTCCGTCGCCGCCGGCAACGCCGCCGCGATCGAGACAAAACTTCACGTTGAGATCCTGAATGCAGACGTCGTGAATCACTTGATCGAAACCGCGCTGTAGAAACGTCGAGTAGATCGCGCAGACAGGTTTGAGTCCTTCACACGACATGCCGGCCGCGAACGTGACGCAGTGTTGCTCGGCAATACCGACGTCGAAAGACCGTTCGGGAAACTTCTCGAGCGCTTTGCAAACGCCCGTGCCGTCAGGCATCGCGGCTGTAAGTGCGACGACCTTCGGATCCTTCTCCATCAACTCGCACAGCACGTCGCCGAAAACGGAAGTATAAGTCGGCGCTTTTGATGTGCTCTTCAACGCTTTACCAGTTTTTAAATCAAACGGCCCGGTTGCGTGCCAGCGATAGTAATCGGGTTCAGTTTCCTGTTCGGTTTGCGGGAAGCCTTTTCCTTTCGTGGTTAACGCGTGAACGATGACGGGGCCATCCTTGATCTGCTTCGCTTCGTTGAAAGCCGCGACGAGCGCACGCGGATTGTGACCGTCAACATAGCCGATGTACTTGAATCCCAGCTCGCTCACCAGCGCGCCCGGTAACACCGCGGCCGCAACGAAATCTTTCATCGTCTTCGCCGCGTGATGCAGACGTTCGCCGACCGAAGGAATCGCCAGCAGCTTCTCTTCCACTTCGCCTTTGAACCGGTGATAGCCGTGTGCGCCGCGAATGCGATTGAGATAACCGGTCAACGCGCCGACCGCGGGCGCGATCGACATCTCGTTGTCGTTGAGCACCACGATGAGACGGCTCTTCAAATGACCCGCCTGGTTGATAGCTTCCATGGCCATGCCGCCCGCGAGCGAAGCGTCGCCGATCAACGCGACCACGTGATAATCCTCGCCTTTGCGATCGCGCGCGATCGCCATACCGAGCGCCGCTGAAAGAGACGTGGAAGCGTGTCCCGCGCCAAACGTGTCGTATTCGGATTCATCGCGGCGGAGAAAGCCGCTGATCCCGCCGTAGGATTTGATTGTCGGCAACAGCTCGCGGCGTCCGGTCAGGATCTTGTGCGCGTAAGCCTGATGACCAACGTCCCAAACGAGTCGATCCTTAGGCGTGTCGAAGGCATAGTGCAATGCCACGGCCAACTCGACCGCGCCGAGCGAAGCGCCGGTGTGGCCGCCCACGCGAGACATGGTCTCGAGGATGTAGTTGCGAATGTCGTCGGAAACGGTGCGAAGCTGTTCCGGAGGTAGAGCGCGCAGGTCGGCTGGCGAGTTAATACTTTCAAGAATGCTCATCGTGGCCGCATTGTACCTTTAGTTATCCGTTTTTTATTTCCTTCCACTCACTTGACGAGACAAAGTACTCTACAATTAGCAGGCCGTCAATCTAAATCTTTCGTTTCAGGCGCAGAACCGCGATCTCCGGGCGTACGCCAAGCCGCACTGGCAAACCGATCACACCTGTGCCGCTCGAGACGTAAAGCTGTGTCTCGCCGCGGTGGAAAAGCCCGCCGTCGTATTTCAGGTCTTTGGTAGCGAAACGTGCGGGCGCGCCAAGGAACGGGAATCGCACCTGGCCGCCGTGCGTGTGGCCGCTGAGAATCAGCGCGCAGTTTTTGGTCTGTTCGAGGTCGAGCACGCTCGGCTGGTGCGACAGCAGAACCGTTGGCGTTGCTGGTTTCAAGCCGCTGAACGCACGTGTCCAGTCAGTTGCGTTCCAGGTCCAGTCGTCAATGCCGGAAAGTTGAAGCGCATCGGGGCCGCGTTGCAGCGTGGTGTGGAAATTATCGAGAACCGTGATGCGGTGGCGCAGCAAGGCACGTGTGGTTAGTTCGGGATCGGTGTAGTGGTCGTGATTGCCGAGCACGGCCCACACGCCCTCGGGCGCGTTTAGCGGCGCGAGTGCTTCGGCGCACGGCTCGATGAAGCGCCGGTACGAGGTCGTGTAGTCGCCCGTGAGCACAAACATGTCCGGCTTGGTCTGTTGGGCAAGCTCGACCACGTGCCGCACTTTATTGATACCGAGGATGCGGCTGTGATGAATATCGGTCAGTTGCGTGATGCGGAAGTTTTCGAAGCGCTCCGGCAGGTCGCGAATGAAGACGTCGGTTTCGGAAAGCCAGTAATGGGAAGGTTCGATCAGGCTCGCGTAAGCTGAAGTAGCAGCGACGGCCAGCAGCGGCGCCGCCACCAGGCCGCTCAGAAATTGGCGGCGATTTTGAAGAACCCCGGACACGCGCGGATTCTAGCAGTAAATAGGTCCTACAGGACCTATACGACCTATTTGCTTTGAAGACCTATTTCCTTCCTTTCCTTGACAATCCGCCTTCTCCGACTAGAATTGGTCTTCGCCTGATTCCGGCACGGAGATGTGGCCGAGTGGCTGAAGGCGGCGGTTTGCTAAACCGTTAAGGGTCAAAAGCCCTTCACAGGTTCGAATCCTGTCATCTCCGCCAGACAAATTCCAGTAGTCAGTTGTCCTTGCACGGATGGCTGACTACTTTTTCTTATGACCATTCGCGTACGCTTCGCTCCATCACCAACCGGCTACCTGCACATCGGCGCCGCGCGTTCGGCGCTTTTCAATTGGCTCTACGCGCGCAAGACCGGCGGCAAGTTTCTCCTGCGCATCGAGGACACCGATCTCCAACGCTCGACTGACGAATCCACACGCTCGATTATTGAAGGACTCGAGTGGCTCGGACTCGATTACGACGAAGACCTCGTTTTCCAATCGGCGAACGCACCAAAACATCGCGCGGCCGCGGAGCGGCTACTCGCAGAAGGTAAAGCCTACCGCGATTTCACGCCCAAAGAGCAACGCGAGGACAAGAGCGTCAAGGAAGACGTCGCCGAACGCGCGCGAGCGCAGCAAGCGGAAGGCGTTGACCCGCGCAGCAATCCGTTTCGTAATTTGTCGAAAGAAGAATCCGACGCACGTGCCGCCGCGGGCGAACCGTTTGCGGTGCGTTTGAAAGTTCCCGAGACGGGCCAAACGCGATTCGAGGACATCGTTTACGGACCGCAGGAGCGCAGCTATTCGGAGATCGAGGATTTGGTGTTGCTGCGATCGGACGGTCACCCGCTCTACAACCTGTCGGTCGTGATCGACGACATCGACATGGGCATCACGCACGTGATTCGCGGCCAGGACCATCTCACGAACACGCACAAACAGATCCTGCTTTACGAGGCGTTGGGAGCGAACGTGCCGCGGTTTGCGCACCTGCCGCTCATCCTCGCGCCAAACAAAGGCAAGCTCTCGAAACGAAAGCACGGCGAAGTGGTTTCACTAACGACCTATCGCGATCGTGGTTTTGTGCCCGCGGCGTTTCGCAATTTTCTGGCGCTGTTGGGATGGTCGCCGCCCGAAGGCAAAGAGATTCTGAGTAAAGAGGAGTTGGTCGAGCACTTCTCGCTCGAAGGCATCGGCCGCGCGAACGCGATCTTCAACTTCACCGAAAACGATCCGCGCCGCTGGACCGACGACAAGGCGTTATGGATGAATGCCGAGTACATTCGCACGATGCCGATCGAAGAATTGTTGCCGATGGTCAAGACGGAGTTGCGGGCGAACAAGTTGTGGCGCGAGGAGTACGACGACGACGATCGCGAATGGCTAATTAAAACTGTCAATCTGATCCGCCAGCGCTACTTCACGTTGAAAGATTTTTCCGCGCAAGGCCGCGCGTATTTTTCAGACGATTTCGATTTTGACGAAACGGCCGTTAACAAGAATCTGCGCAAAGAACCGCGTCTGCGCGAACTCCTGAACGGCCTCGCCGGCAAACTCGAAACCGTCGAACCGTTCAACATAGAAACTGCCGAAGCCGCATTGCGAGCTTACGCCGATGAAGCTGGTGTGAAAGCTGGTTTACTAATCAACGGTTCGCGCACGATGCTGACCGGCCAGGCGGTTGGTCCATCAATGTTTGAGATCTTCGACATACTCGGAAGAGAAGCCTCAGTTGAGCGCTTACGAAGCGGAATCCCCTGGTCCGATTAAGGAGTAGCTATGAAAACACGAATTTTTGTGATTTTGTTTTTGCTGTCCGTGTCATGCGTGTCCATCTGTGGCCAAACTCCTACTGAGTCCGACGCTGTCCTGGCAACTTTCAATAAACTGATCGACGGAATCAGAAAGGCAGACGTAAAGGCGGTCACATCCGCGTATTGGAACTCGCCACAACTGAGGCTCTTCAATTACAACGGCACCGTCACCAAAGGCTGGGAACAGATGCGCAAGAACCGCGAGAGTTCCTATCCCGAGATCAAAGACGTGAAGCTCGACGTGAAAGACGTTAACGTAACGATGCTCGGCACAACAGCCGCGCTCGTAACGTGCGTGTGGACGCAATCACAAGACTACAAAGGCAATCCCGAAACTGCTTCGGGCCGCATGACGCTTGTCTTCAGAAAAATCGGAACAGCGTGGAAAGCGATTCATCTACACTCGTCGCCCGATCAACCAAACCCGGCAAGCATTCCACCTTCAGAGCAGCAACAACCTGCGGCAACGCCCACAGCGTCGCCTTCACCTACTCCACCATCGCGACGACCGCGGGGATGATGTTTTGAATAGCGACCAGCCAGCGCCCGCGAGGATTATCAGAAACGGAAACAGTTCGACTGTGTAACGCGGTTCGGGATTTTCCAGCGTAGCAAAAAACCCGAGCCGCACGAGGATCACGAGCGCCGCAAGCAACACCCATAAGCGCCCGTCGCGATCTCGCGAAAGCCAGAGCAACCCAGCTCCGACCATGCCCAACAGCGAATAAAGCGCTGTCAACACAGCAAAGAGCGGCAACCAATATTGCTGATGAGTGTCGTGATCGAGATCTTTGAGCGGCAGTAGTTCGCCGTTGAACGGGTAATACTGCGAATGCGTGTCGCACCAAAGCGTCTGTGCGCGCTTCAACGGTAGAACGACATAGTAGCGAAACGGCGAACGAGCACGGCGCTCCTGTCCGAGTTGCGCAAAACCCGCATCGATCTCCGGCGTCATCTCAACGTCGGGTTCGGCCTCAGATTCTTCGACTTCATCCTCGTCTTCATCTGCGTCTTCTGTGTCTTCTTCTGCCACGGATGACTCAGATGAAACGGACGAAGGAGAATTGTACTTCTCCAGCAACGCCGCTACTCGCTCGCGTTCTTCATTTGAATCAAACGCGCTCGCCGGAAACGCTGTAATCGGAATCGGCCGCGTATCTTCTGCCCACAGCACCGGACTGATGTAACGGCTGTCGTCCAACCACGTCCGGAGCCACAGCAAATAACCGCGCGGCACAAACTCACCCGGCATTTCACCGTGCGTAGGCGAAAGCGGTTGAAACAGATGAAAGACCCGATAGTTGCGAATCGTCCACGGGACCAGCACCACGCAGAAAGCCACCGAAAACAGCACCGCTGAAACAAAGAACGTTTTCACGCGCCGCTTCCAAAGCGCCCACAACACCAACGTGCCACCGATCGCCGCCGCAAACAGTCCACTGTCCGGCCGAAACAACACAGCCAACCCTGCTATCAATCCGCTGACAACCCACCACAACACAATCTTCCTTCTGTCCGTGACATCCCTGTTATTCGTGGCTTTAAACGCTAACGTCACGGTCAGAACCGTGGCCACGGCCAGAAAGTTCGTCGGCACTTCAGTCAACACAGTCGCCACGTAAATCGCCGTGAACGGACAAACCGCGGCCAACCCAAACGCGATCAGCGCCGCCCGATGTTTTCGCTCCTCATCAGTCCACTCAAAAGCGACCAGCGCCACCAGCACACACGTAAGCGTGTCGATCCCGGCCTGGACCACGCGCACCGCGGTGTTATTACCGTGACCGAAAAGTTTGTAAACGCCGGCCAAAAACAGCGGATAACCCGGCAACCGAATTAGCGAAGGAACGTAAGGTGGTTGATTTTCGTGAGAGAAGGTGTGCTGCTCGAGCACGTTGATCGCAATCTGCGCGTAGACCCTGCCGTCGTCCGGCTCGTCGTTCGGCAAACGCAGCGCGATAAAGAGTCGAAAGCCGAGCGCAACGAGCAGCAGCAATGCGTAAACCGACCAGAGCCGCTTCTTCTGCAACATGACTGAGGAAATTATGGACCAGCTTCAGCCGTGGCTTTGCGTTCCAGTTTTCCCCAACTCACCACTGGGCCACGGATCGCCATTGCCACAGACTTAATCATCACGTAGTACATCACCTGCCGGTAACAGAACCGCTGCAAGAACAACCACCAGAGCAGACTCCAACGCTCGCGGCGTTCGAGCATAAAAGCGAAACCCGCCGTCACCCAATCAATCGCCAAAAACAGCGCGTAGTACAAAAGCACTTGCTGGAGATTGGTCGAGTTGTAACCAGTCGGTTGTTGCCAACGATCGAAGCCAACGGCGAACAACGTGTAAAGCAACATCAAATCCATCACCGGCGAGATCAGTGGAAACAGGATTTGAAAGATCCAGACGTTGGGCATCGCGATAAATCCCAACGCGCCGTAGCGTGGACGAAACAATGCATCGCGATGCTTCCACATGCACTGCAACGTGCCGTAGGACCAGCGAAACCGCTGCTTCGCTAACGACCGCAAATTGTGCGGCGCTTCCGTCCAGGCGATCGCGGTTTCTTCGTAACCGATCTTGTAACCCAAACGGCGAATTCGCAGAGTTAAGTCCTGATCTTCGGCCAGCGTGTCGGCGGGAAAACCACCCGCTTCGATCAGTAGATCTTTGCGCCATGCGCCGACCGCGCCGGGAACTACCGTGATGCAGTTGAGACTCGCAAACGCGCGCCGGTCCATGTTCTGCGAAGTGATGTACTCGAGCGCTTGCCAACGCGTGACGAGGTTGATGCGATTTCCGACCTTTGCGTTACCGGCAATCGCGCCGATCGACTTGTCATAAAACCTGTGCGCCAACGCCGCAACCGTGTGCGGTGTGAACACCGTGTCAGCATCGAGCGCAACGATCACTTCGCCGCGAGCGTGGCGCAGTCCGATGTTGAGCGCGGCCGCTTTACCTCCGTTGCTTACGGTGAACAACCTGACACGTTCGTTATCGCCGAATGACTGAGCCACCACCTTGCTCGTGTCGTCCTGCGATCCATCGTCGACAACAATGATTTCGTAGTTCGGATAATCAGACGCAAGCAGACTGGTGATGGTGTTTCCGATAACGAGTTCTTCGTTGTAAGCCGGCACGATGATCGAGACGAAAGGTACGTATTCGTCACCCGCATGCGTCCGGGTTCGGCGCCGCGATCGAAGCCATTGAGCGAGTGCGAGTGAGCCGACAAAAAACAGCCGTCCCAAACCCAGCACGATACCGATGAGAAAGATCCAGCTAAGCGTCCAGCCGCCGGTTGAAAGAAAGAAGAAGGCAATCGAATCGGCGCGCGTGAAAACGCGTTGATTGGCGGGAATCGGCGGCATCACCTGATCGCTGGAGAGTCCCGCCAGATCGGACACGGCGACGAAACGAAAACCACGGGCTTTCAATTCGTGAATCAACCGCGGCAGGGCTTCGATTGTGGCCGAGCGATCGCCGCCTGAATCGTGAAGCAACACTACTTCGCCGCGCGTTTCCGGGTTCGTGTCTGTTGCGCGTTCGATCGTTCGCTCGACGATCTGATCGGCAGTGACTGGCAGTTGCCAATCGTTCGGATCGATGCGGACGCCGACCATCAGGTAACCCAGGTTCTGCGCCACGATCGCCGGTTCAACTTCCTGCGGTTTGTCTGCCTCCGCGTCGCCGAAGTACGGCGGACGGAACAGCACGGTTGAGCGGCCGGTTTCGGATTCGATCAAACGTTGCGTCGCGTTTAGTTCCAACTCGGTCAACGACAACGGAAGTTCGCCGAGGTTTGGATGAGTAAACGAATGGTTTCCCAGTTCGTGTCCTTCGCTGACGATGCGACGCACGAGATCGGGATATGCCTGCCCGTTCTTGCCGATGATGAAGAACGTTGCCGGAACCTGCTCGCGTTTGAGAATTTCGAGAATCGCGGGCGTCCAGCGCGGGTCCGGCCCGTCGTCAAACGTCAGCGCGATCAAACCCGGACGATCGCCCGTGCGCTCGACCACATAAGAGGTGGGTAGCGCGGTAAACTGTTCTGACTTGATGAAACCACTCGCCTCGTCGAGTTGCAGATCGCGCGCGCCTTTTTGCGGCCGCGACATCACTTTCAGCAGCTCGCCGTTGCCTTCGAAATCGACCTGATAGCCGTAGTTGATGGTCCGCAGAGTGTCGGTCGAAATGTTTCCGTTAGTTCCGAGGACCGACCAGACCGATGGGTCTTCCGAGCCCAATCGCCAAATGCCAAACCCGGCCGGCTTGTAGCCGCTCGCGGCGCGCGTCTGGTTGTAAGCGGTGACGGCGTCGAGAAACCAGACCTTGTGGTGCGACTGGTCTTCTTCGTCGTACTCGAAGTACGGATTGCGCGAGGCCGGATCAAACGAGGGCGAGGCGCTCGAATCGCGCGCGGAGATCAGCGCTTCTTGAAACGTGACTTCATCCGCGTTCTGACTGGCATCGCTCCAGTCGTAACCGTAGTTGCCCAACGCGATGATTGTTTTAGACGCGTCGAGATCGCGCATCTGTGTAGCCAGATGCTGTTCGAACCAATCCTGCGCGGCGACCGGACCCGCGTCGCTGTTGCTCCAGTGCTGGTCGTAAGCCATGACGATCAGGTAATCGGTCGCGGCGGAATAAGCTTTGTAGTTCCAGTCAGGATTAGCGAAAGGTACAGCTTCGACGACGAGCAAACCCTTTGCGGCGAACGCGGAGTGCAGTTCCTGCATGAACGTCAACAGGTTGGCTTGCGCATTGACCGGCGGCTCCTCGAAGTCAACGCAGATTCCCGCAAAGTTGTTGTCCTGCACAAACGACAACAACGAATTGATGAGCAGTTGGCGATGCGGTTCATCGGCGACCGAATGCGCCAACAAATCGCTCTGCCATTTCTCGTCGATAATGTTTTGGACCATCGGCAGAATGCGCACTTGGGGACGATTGAGACGGATCCAGTTCAACGCGGGAATGTGAACGTCTGTTGCCAATGGATTCGTGCCGTCGGGAACAGTTTGCAGGTGCGACCACTCAGGCACGACCCAATCCAGATGATCGAGATTTCGTTTGAGTGACTCGTAGCTCGACTCGTCCCAGTTAACGAAGAAACCGACTGAGACAGGACGGGTCGCCGGAACCACAGGCGCGGGTACGGTCGGCGGTGGCGGAACAACCGGAATGTGCGCGCGTCGCTTGCCAGGCACGACATATTTGGTCTTGGCCAACGCGCCTTGCAGTTCAGCCTGTGCTTTGCGCGCTTTTCGTTCGCTGGGATTAGCAGGAAGATTTGGTGCTTTTGGCTTGAGATCCTTGAGATCTACCTTCTGCGGCAGACCCGCGAGCGATCGCAAGTTGAAGCTCGGCAGAACGGGATTCGCGAAGACACTGGCGATGAAAACAATTGCTAATGCTGTGATCAGCACTGAAAGCGCCAACCAAATACGCCGCACGCGCCGCCAACGGCGGCCATCAGGATCGTGAAAAACGGGAGACTGAGGAGTGTTCACCGGCGCGTATGATGGTGAAGATGGGGCGCGGGTGGCACAAGTGTCAAGACGTCCGAAAACATTTGCGCAAAATTTTGAAAAGAATTGAAGCGGTCGATTAGGAGAATAAAAAAGCCGCCCGCGATCTACCGCGGACGGCTTTCGGTGAACTGTTGGGATTGGGCCTGAGGCTGACTGTGTGCCTCCCAGAAAGGAGGAGCACTTTGCAGTAAGACTACTGAACCAGAATCCTAACGGTTTAGCTGGTTCAGAGGTTAGGCCGCAGCCACCTCACTGTGATAAGAACTCATAAATTTTAGAATCACCTCCTTTCCAGTGTTGTGTGGATGATAAGGTAGCGGCCAGTAACCGTCAACCGCTTTTTTCATCCACAGATTACGCAGATTCTGTGTAATCTGTGGATTGCTTTCCGCCGCAATAAACTCTCCACGCGTGTTGCACACCGAAGAAGTAGCTGAGCTCGCGGTAATCATCAGTGTCGTGAATCACGAAATCAGCGATCTTGCCGGGTTCGAGCGAACCGAGTTTGTCGCCGCGATTCAAACTGTAAGCCGCATTGATCGTCGTGGCGGTGATCGCTTCGGCGGGTGTCAGTTTCATGTGCGTCGCAGCGAGCGAGAGGATCGTGAGCATTGAAGGTGTCGGCGAGGAACCGGGATTGAAATCCGTCGCCAGCACGACCGCGAGTCCGGCGTCGATCATCTCGCGCGCAGCAGGGTAACGCGACGATCCGAGCGCGTAAACCGAACCCGGTAAAAGCACCGGTTGTACGCCCGCTGATTTGAGCGCCGCGATGCCGTCAGCGTCAGTGTGTTCGAGGTGATCGGCCGTCACAGCGTCAAGCTCCGCTGCGAGTTTCGCGCCGCCGCCGAGCGAAAGCTGATCGGCGTGAATCCTGATTCCCAATCCGTGACAGCGGGCGGCACTCAGTATTTTCCACGATTCATCTGCCGTAAACACGTTCTTTTCGCAGAATACATCGCAAAACTCCGCCAGCTTCTCCCGCGCGATCTGCGGCAACATTTCGTCAATCAACAACGAAACGTAAGCATCCCTCCGCGCTTTGTATTCGGGCGGAACACTGTGCGCGCCGAGAAACGTCGGCACGTAACGAAGCGGCGTCTCGTCATCCAACCGCTTGATCGCCCGCAGGATCTTGATCTCGTCTTCCAGCGAAAGCCCGTAGCCCGACTTTGCTTCAACCGTCGTCGTGCCGCCGCGCAAAAACCACGAGGCGTAACGCTTCCCAACCGTGACCAATTCATCAAGACTCGCCGCGCGTGTTCGATTAACCGTTGACTGAATGCCACCGCCGCGCGCGGCGATCTCCTGATAAGTCGCGCCCTCGATCCGCTGCTCAAACTCGTCAACACGCGTTCCCGCAAACACCGGATGCGTGTGCGCGTCAACAAACCCCGGCAAAACCACGCGCCCGCCCGCGTCGACAACTTCAGTATCACCATCAATCAGCCGCTGGATCTCTTCGTCCGTGCCAGTCCGTTCAATCTGTGGCCCATCAATCAGCAACGCACCGGGCGCGACGATTCCAAGCTTGCGCATCTCTGGTCCAACACGCGGCCGCGCCGGCCCGGCAAGCGTTACAACCTGCGAACAATTAACAACCGCCAGCTTTGTCATTCCTTGTACAACCATGCGCCCGCAAGCGCTCCCAGTGTGTATTCAACAAATCCCCAAACCATGCCAATAAGCATAAGCGACGCCGGCATACCGAACAGCGTCGAGTTCAAAATCCCGCAATAAAAGTAAACGCAAAACCACGCCACAAACGCCGCCACGATCGCCGTCTTTGGACCAGGCCCAAAACGCGGACGAATCATCGCGTAGATCCAAACGATCACGATGCCAAGCAGAAACGTTATGCCGGTCGCGGTGGCGATGAAAGCGACGCCGGGCCGCGGCGTGTTCAATCCGGCCAGCATCTCTTCCATTTTTTTCACAAAGACGACTTCGTTCAGCACAAACTCCCCGATGTTGAGAATCAGCCCCGCAACTAACCCACCCAGGATCACACGTCCGAAGTTGATGTTCATGGGAGAACTCCTTTGTGTTTGGTTTTAGGTTCAGGCTCTTCTCTTACCCAACGTGTAAATCGTCACACCGAGCGCATTCGCCAGCACGACCGTCGCAACGATCTTCAGTGCGAAAGTCACCCGGCTCTCGACAGAAATGATCGGAATGATCGTGAAGCAAATGTAGACCACCGAAACAATAAACCCCGACGCGCACGCGACCTTCAACCACCACGGCGCACGCACGCCAAACCCTTTCATACCCACGAGCGGTATCGCAAACAAGACGAGGTAAGTTGAGGCATAGAAAACTCCGCCCGCGTTGTCGAGCAGTTGAAACGCTTCCTGCGCGCCTACGCCGGTCAAACTCAACAAACCAAGCACCAACGTCACCGCACCGACAAACAGGATCGAGTTCGTCGGTGTTTTGTACTTCGGGTGAAGTCGCGTAAACCACGCGGGCAACAAACGATCCCAACCCGCAACCATCGGCAGCCGCGTGTTACCGGCAAAGTAAATACTCATCAACGCGATCTGCCGCACGACGACGCCTAAGATAGCGATCGAAACGATCGTCCCCACCCAGCCAGACGAACCAAAGCCAATCGTCAGCACCTGCGGAATCGGACTAATGAGGTCTACTTTGTCAGGCGAAACAAACGCGAGCACCGAACTCGTACCGAGAATGAACATCACCGCGATGATTGGCGCGGCGATGATCACCGAGCGGCCAAAGTTTCGCGCCGGCGCTTTGGTTTCGCCCGCGAGAATCGCGATGTATTCGAATCCGGCGAGTCCGCCGAGTGCGAGTTTGCTCGCAACGTTGATGTTGTAGGCCGTTAACGCTGGAATCTGAAAAACAAACGGCCGGTAAGCACCGACGGTCCCGCGAACAAAACCGAGCAGCGGCAGGAGTATCAGCGCCGCAAACGTGATCATGAGCATCACGCCGCCGGCGTTTTGCACCCACTTGCCGACCTTCAGGCCGCGCAACGAGGCCGCCACCACACCAATCACGAGCAGGAAACTGATCGCGGTTATCAGTATCCAGTGTTCGCGCATCCAGACTCCCGCTGGTCCAATCGCGTAAGAGAAATTGGTGGTGACTACCAGACCGATGCCCGCGAGAATCGAGATCGCAAACACCCAAAGATTCCACGCGACCATGAACGCAACGAAGTCGTTGAAGGCCAGCTTGGCCCACTGGTAGAGACCGCCTTCGAGCGGCGCAAGACGATTGAGAAAAATGACGACTGCGGCGAGCGGCAGGTAGTAAGTGGCAATTGCGAGTAACCAGAAGACGTTTTGATCGTAGCCGAGCTTCGCGGCCCAGCCGACCCAGATCGTGCCGACGACAAAAACGACCTGGGCCAACACGAGATCAAACAGGCCGAGTTCTTTTTTGAAGGCTGCGCTGCGCGCCTCAACGTCGCGCTCTAGTTCAGCAACCATTGCCGTACGTCCTCGCGCATCTCTGGGATGGTCTCATGCGCTGCGTCGTAGCTTTTGAAAGTGACACGGCGGGCACGTAATGCGAGTTGTTTTTCGTAATCACGCACGCGTTCGGGTGTGTAGAACTCGTCCTTTGTTCCCGCGAGGTGAAACACGTCCAGCTCCGATCCGTGGTATCCGTGGTTTGTATCCCAGTCGCCTGGAATACCGCCACAAATCCCAATCACTCCCTTAAGACGTTCCGGATGCGTGAACGCAAAGCGATAATTCAGCGCGCACGACTGCGAAAAACCCACAAGATAGATCCGAGTTGAGTCAGCGACACGCTCTTCGATCAACTGCGAGATGAGATCCAGTAAAACCTGATGATGAATGGCCACTGATTCTTCGGGATGAAAATTAGTCAACCAGCCAAAACCGAAACGCAGTGGTCCACCTGGCACCCATGGTTCTTTCATGTGTTGATGAAAGCCCTGTAACGAGGCGATCGCGAATCCTTCGGGCGCCATCAACTGCGCCTCGCGCATCATCTGCCGCTTGTTTGCGCCGTAGCCGTGCAACGCGATCAGCAACGGCGCGGGCGTGGTTGAGGGACGGTGCAGGTCGTAGTAAAGATTGATCCGCGCCGTCAGCGTCCGATCGGTGTCTGTGTTGAGGGGCGTCATGGGGCGCTCATTGTATAAAAATCTTTGTAATCTGTGGATGCTTGAACTCGCAGGCTGTTGACGGCTAGGATGGCACTTCAGTTCTTGCTGAGTTTGGTCAATTCTTACAAAGAGGTGTGGCAATGAAATTTCCGGGTGGATTCAACATGCAGGCAATGATGAAGCAGGCGCAGCAGATGCAGGAAAAAATGCAGAAAGAGATGGAAGAGCTGATCGTCGATGCTTCAGCGGGTGGCGGTGTCGTCACCGTGCAGATGAAAGGCAATCACGAAGTCGTTTCTTTGAAAATTGATCCGGAAGCAGTGAAAGACGGCGACGTCGAGATGCTCCAGGACATGATCGTAGCGGCGACGAACGAAGCAAATCGTAAGGTGGATGAAGCGTTGAAAGGCAAGATCGGCGGAATGTTGCCGCCCGGGCTTGGAGGTCTTTTCGGTTAGAACAAGGAACTTTGTACTTTGAGCTTTGTTCTTTGTAAGGCCGAGCAGTTATCAACCAAAAACAAAGTTCGAAGTTCAAAGTACAAGGCTCAACGTAAGTATGTTGGAATACGCAGAACCAGTTACCAAACTCATCGACGAACTGAAACGCCTGCCGAGTATCGGACACAAGTCTGCGCAGCGTCTTGCGTTTCACATCATGCGCGTTCCCGATGTCGATCTGGAGAGACTGATAACCGCGATGCGCGAGGTGAAACAGCGCATCGTGCTTTGTTCCGTCTGCAACAACCTGACGGAAGTCGATCCGTGCCGGTTTTGTTCGTCGCCGAGCCGGGATCATTCGGTGATCTGCGTCGTGGAAGAGCCGCATAGTCTGGTGGCCGTGGAAAAGACGCGCAGCTTCAAAGGCGTCTATCACGTGTTGCACGGCAGTCTCTCGCCGATTCGCCACATTGGACCAAGCGAACTGCACCTCGCGAATCTCCTGCCGCGACTGAAACCGGAAAATAACGATGGCGTGAAGGTGACGGAAGTGATACTCGCCACCAATCCGACGACAGAAGGCGAGGCCACGGCGAATTACATCAGCCGTTTGTTGAAGCCTTTGGGATTACGCGTAACGCGAATTGCGATGGGAATGCCGGTGGGCAGCGACCTCGAATACGTCGATGAGGTCACAATGGACAAGGCGCTCGCCAACCGTCACGAAATCTAAGCCACAAAAAAGCACATAAAATACTTTTGTGCTTCTTCGTGGCTAAAAACGAACGTCTTCGGCTGGTGCTCCTTGTTTGCACTCGACGCAGTCGTCTCCGCTGTCATACATCCGCACATCAAAATTCACCAACGACTGAATCGGCCCGCCCTCCATCTCATTTTGCGCTGACTCAAATCGAACGATGGCGCCGCAACCGATGATCGGAGCGCCCAGCGACTTCACCAACTCCACTGTCTCCTCGATCGCGTTTCCACTGCGGATGATGTCGTCGACAATAATGCACGGATTCACCTCACCCTGATTGACGTACTGCCGGAACGTGCGTTTGCCGTGCTCCTGTTCCGCCCAATAAATCTGTTCCGCGTTGAGCGCGTCGCGCACACCGAAGGCGACCGGAATTCCTCCCGAACTCGGACTGATGACCGAGACTTTTGGCAACTGACTGGAGATGTCTTTTTCAAGCCGGAACTTTCGGCTCAACGCCACTGCCAACACGCGCGCTGTGTCGTAGTAGCGAAAGGCGAGTGGCATTTGAAAATAGTGTGGCGAATGCTTGCCGTTGGGATAAACGAAGTGACCTTCGCGAAACGCGCCGGTGCGTTTCAGAATCTGCATTACAGCTTCTTGGGAAGGGATCAGCTCGACCATGTCGTTCTCCAGTTTGTGTTTGGGCTAGTTGCGCGCAGAGCATACATCAATCGCGGCCATTTGCTCCATACGAGGTTGCGCGTTCGATGAGAAGTTGTTGATCGGTTGGTAAACCGGGCGGCAGATTCTTCACTGAAAACCACTCGGCGCGTTCCACTTCTATTGTTCGCAGTTTCATCTGTGCGACTTGAACATTCGTACGGCAGCGAAACACGACCTCGACCTGGCATGGTTGTTTGAATGAACGTGCGGTGAAGATCTCAACCTGGTTCACTTCGAGACCAAGCTCTTCGCGAAGCTCGCGTCTGAGTGCTTGTTCGGGTTGTTCGCCGAATTCGAGGAAGCCGCCGGGAATGCCCCACCCGCTGCCGGGGCGAAAGTGATGTTTGAGAAGTAGTATTTGTCCGGCGTCGTTGAAGATCAGCGCGGCCGCAGTGACGGTGAAGCGCGTATGAGTGGCGCGCAGAGTCCAAAGGCGCATCTGCGTCGGCAGCGCGCGCCAAACCTTTGCCATAAGCTTTTGCAACACGCGCCCGAGCATACACTGGTTTTCCGATCTGTGTTTGTCCGTGCAATTCTGTGGCCGACTTCGTGTACAATGCCCACCACCACCATGGCGACCACCGAAACCATCGCGGTTCCGAAACGAATCACCAACGCGCAGACCGTCTGCAACGAGAAAAACGAGAAGGGAAAACTCTGCAACGGTCACCTGAAGCAGTTGCGCACGGCGGGTGAGCCGTCGCAAGTGCACTTGCGCGGCGACGACGTGCTTTCCAAGTGTCAGACGTGCGGGACGCTTTACATGGGTCCGCCGTTGGGCCACGTGCGCGATCCGAATAAGCAGGTGCGGTTTGTTGAAAACGAATTGAGTGCGTTGTTGCAGGCGGCGGGTGGAACGCTGCCGGTGATTAAGAAAGATGCTGAGCGCGGCGTGTTTGTGATGGTCGAGACCGTGGTCGAGGGTCATGGCGCGCACGCGGCGAAACCCGTGGCTGCGAAACCAGCAGCGGCAGCGCCCGCTGCGCCGAAAGCCGCGGCTGCTCCGAAACCTGCCGCGCCCGCGCCGAAAGCCGGCGAGCACAAGACTCTCGGCGAGAATCCGAATCGGCAACTGTTCCGGCGTTCGACTTACGTTGGCGTGAAAGATACAGGTCCGGTCGCAGGTGAGACTTTCGAGCAGAAGGTCGCGCGGTTGAAAGCGGTTTCAGCAGCAGCGAAGCAGCGTTCGGAAGAAGGCGGCGGTGAAGTCGCGGAGGCTACCGAATCAGCCGTTGTCGCTAGCGCGCCCGCATCGGACTCGGTCGTTCAATCCGCTGAAATTGCGGCGCCGGCGCCCGCGGCAGCTTCTTCATCCCCGGCTCACAAACCGACCGGCAACGCGGATCGCAGCTTATTCAAGCGCTCTACTTATTGCGGTGTAACAGATACCGGTCCGGTCCCCGGCGAAAGCTTTCAGCAGAAGGTTGCGAGGCTCGCTGCACTCTCAGCCGCCGCAAAGCAACGGTCTGAGGGAGGGTGAAATAAAATCCGATTTGAAATCTGGATTTAAAATCTCCACCTGACTGCTGGATTTAAAATTTTTCGGTAACCGTCAGTCCTTCTTGC